>NZ_CP145886.1:1210000-1367500 GCF_038049935.1 Rossellomorea sp. y25
CAGTGTGATGCAAAGATTTCTGAACCAAGTCTCGCACTGATTAGTATTCGGGTATCATGATGCAGCCACTTGACTCATATCGATTCTTCTTATTCCCTACATAAATAAACAAAATGGCCACCAATCGACCATTGACTGCAAAAGTATGGCATCCCATTTGAGGGACGGACCTCGAAAATTAGCTTAACCCCGATTCAATAAAGCTTTCGCTAATTAAAGGTCCGTCCCTCTCCTAAAACTCCCCATGCTCTTTTCCCCATGTATGCATCTGCTTGAGGATCGGCATAAGGGTCATGCCTAAATCAGTCATGGAGTATTCGACTTTGGGTGGGATGGTATCGTATTGGGTACGTTTGATGAAGCCATCTTCTTCGAGTTCTTTTAATTGTTGGCTCAATACTTTATGGGCCACGCCAGGTAGTAACCTGCGCAATTCATTATACCGAAGGGTCCCGTCCGTACCCAGATGCCACAGAATGACCGTCTTCCATTTGCCTCCGATTTTCTTCAGGGTATATTCAATGGAGCACTTCAGTTTCCCTTGTTGATCGATGGGTGTATCCATATCTGATCCAGTCCTTTCTTACCTTAAGGTTAGTTTCTCACAAAAAAGTGCATTCTTACATTAAGAAGTCCTGTTTCGTATAATGAGGACATGTTAGATGAAACGAATCAAAAAGAGGAGGAATATTGACGATGTTACCATATCCAAGATCGTTTTCACATATTGGACTATCCGTCCCAAATCTCGAAGAGGCCATTACATTTTACACTGAGGTATTCGGTTGGTACACCATCATGGAACCATCTGATGTCGAAAATGATGACACGGCAATCGGGCAGATGTGCCGTGATGTATTCGGCAATGATTGGGAGAAATTCAGAATTGCCCATCTGGCAACGGGTGATAAAATCGGAGTGGAGCTGTTTGAGTTCCCTCAAAACGAAAAGCCGGAAAATAACTTCGAGTATTGGAAAACAGGTCTCTTCCATTTCTGTATCCAGGACCCTGATGTAGAAGGCATGGTAGAAAAAATCAAACAGCATGGCGGTAAACAGCGGATGCCGATCCGTGAATATTATCCCGGTGAAAAGCCTTATCGCATGGTATATGTTGAAGATCCATTCGGTAATATTTTTGAGATTTACTCACATAGCTATGAATTAACTTATTCTGATGGGGCTTATTAATTTGATGCAAAAAAGCACGTTCAGTGTAGAGCGTGCTTTTTTCTCTTTGAAAAAAGGTTTTCCCTCACTGATGAAGAATTCATTATAGATACGTCTATTCATTAGGAGAGGAAAGGAAAGCTGAAATGAAGATAATGGAGTTACATAAAGTTTCAACCATGTTTTTAGACGCAGTGAAAGTGTTCTGGGGACAATGGGGAAGTGAAGATAATTATAGGTTTTATCACGATTGTATGTTTCATTCCTGTCGAACAGAAGAAGATCTGCCCCGATTTTATATCGCTTTACATGAAGAAAAAATCATCGGTACTTACGCTTTACTTAGAAATGATCTCAACAGCCGCCAAGATCTGTATCCATGGTTTGCATGCCTGTATGTAGACCCGGAACATAGAGGGCGCGGACTTGGTTCCAACCTTCTTGCCCATGCTCTGCAACAGGCCAATGAAAAAGGGTACAAACACCTCTACCTCACAACAGACTTGGAAGACTATTATGAAAAATACGGCTGGACTCATTCCACGGAAGCAATCGGATTGAGCGGAGATTCTATGAAAGTCTACCAAAAACGAACAAGTGAACAACCATAAAGCAGAAAAAAGCAGCAATGAGAATGTGAATGAACACGTTCTCTTGCTGCTTTTTTTAGAGGTCCGTCCCTCAAAAGATGATTTTCTTCTGCATTCGGTCCAGGAAGTATCCAATTACGACAGCTACCAGGGTAGGGAATGTCCAACCCAGGCCATTTTCACTCAGGGGAAGGAAGCCCAGGGTCGCTTGAATTCCATCCATTTGAATATTTAGTGTCATTAGCATTTCGTAAAAGGCAAATAATGTAGCGACACCAACCCCGTACACATACATTCTCTTACTTTCTCCAAAGAAATGCTGGAAGAGAGAGAGGACTACAAGCACAATAGCTACAGGATAAATAAAAACCAGTAACGGTGTAGCCACTTTTAAAATCAAATTCAGTCCAAGATTTGTAACGATCATACCAATCAGGATGAAAATCAATACATAAGTCTTATATGAATATTTCGGAAAAATTTCGTTGAAAAAACGTCCGCATGCATTAATGAGACCAATACAGGTCGTTAAGCAAGCGATCATCACAATCAAGCCAAACAATACGTTGCCACTGTATCCAAATAATTGCTGTGACGCCAGAACCAATATTTCTGCTCCATTTCGAAGTGGCTCGTCATGAGGAACCACTCGTCCGATCCATCCAAGTGAGAGATACACCATGATTAAGCCGACTGCTGCAATCACCCCTGCACTGACTGTTCCACGTATCACATCCCTTTTATGAGTGGCTCCTTTGTCTTTCAACCCATTGATAATCACAATCCCAAAAGCAAGGGCCGCTACAGCATCCATAGTGAAGTACCCTTCCAGAAACCCTTTAAGAAACGGATCGGACTGGAACTTTTCAGTCGCTTGAGCTTCCATGTAATCAAAGGTAATAAAGGCCCGTACACATAATATTGCTAATACAATGAGCAAAACTGGCGTCAAAAACTGACCGACAAGATCAATTACTTTCTTGGGATTGATGCTGAGTAAGTAGGTCAATCCGAAAAAGACGAGTGAGAATAAGAATAAAGGTAAACGTCCTTCCACACTGATCATTTGCATAAACCCGAGTTCATACGCAACATTCGACGCCCTTGGAATACCGTAAAGTGCTCCAATCGACATATAAATCACGATGGCAAACACAAGTCCGAAAACGGGGTGGACCCGTTGGCCAATCGATAATAATCCATTAGTAGAAAGTGATACTGAAATGATCGTCAAAAAAGGTAAAAACACCGCCGTTAGAATAAACCCGGCAATAGCTGCAACAAAGTAACTGCCTGATTCCATTCCTAGATAAGGCGGAAATATTAAATTTCCAGCACCGAAAAACAGTGAGAAAAGCATAAATCCTGAAACCAGCACATCTTTTTTTCTCAACGAAACCCCTCCTAATCCCTACCCAAACCATGATAGCTTCTATTGATTATTCTGATTATTTCACATAAAAAAACCCGTCCCTGACCAGGGACGAGTCATATTTTCTCGTCATGGAATTTTATTAATAAACACAATCTAGCACAGGAAGAAAGCGCAGTCAATGAATTTTCCTAATATAATATCAATTTCTATTTTTCTAGACTTGTATGACTATTTCAATGGATAAAACTTGTATAAGTTGGAACTTTTATCAAGTTCACCCGTATGTAAAGTATAGATTTCATAGAAAAGGGGAGTTGTAAAATGGATATTAGTTTTTTCTGGATAGCAGCGGGGCTCGCGGCCTTAGGATATTTTATAGGAGATGGGTTAAAGAACTTTGGTAACCCCAAAGCAAGCTTCTCAGAGTATCCCACGTTGATAAAAGAGAAAGATTTGCATCTTCATGTAGGTCTAACGAAAGAAGAAGTAACCGAATTGCTACATAAATTTCCCGAGGCTCCAAAAGTTGAGTTGAATGGAACGACCTATTATCCCTATCAGAGATTCATGGAGTGGATGGCATCTGGTGAGATATACAAAAAGTAATATTAGTCAGCCAGGCCCTCGGTACGCTGCTTAATATGTCCGGTGTGGGGCTTGGAACTTAATTCTATCAACTCTTAAATAATCTCCATAACTAGTAAATAAAAGAATGGCTAGTCAAAGTGCCGTTCACTTATGCACCTCTCTACCATATTTTATATGGAAAGGAGGTGTTAAGATGCCGATTATTACAACAAGAGGGATCATCTATTCTATTAAACAAGGAGATACACTTTATTCGATTGCAAACCAATTTGGCAGTACCATTGCCGCAATTGAAAGAGCGAATTATTTGTTTCCCCCTGTTACAGATCGAGGCTTGATTTTTCCAGGCGATGTGTTGGTTATTCCGACTTCAACCAATTCTCCGATTATGAGGTATATCGTTGCGAGTGGAGATACGCTTACAGGAATTGCAAATGCCTATAATAGTTTCGTGGACCTTATCGCGGGAGTGAACAATATCGATGATCCTGACTTTATTTATGTTGGCCAGCCGTTAATGATCCCTGCCCTGGCTTACAGGATTGTAAGTGGGGATACTTTATTTGCTATTTCCAGAAGGTTTGGTGTCTCCGTTTCAGCTATAGAAGAAGCAAATGCAGGTAGACCAGGTTTCCAACGGGATGTCATCTGGCCCGATTACCACTTGATCATTCCTATCCCTACTTCAAGGAATATCTTCGTGACAAAACCACTTCCAAGTTCATCGATAAGCAGCGGCCAAAGAGTTGAGGGATATGCAAGGGTTTTTGAAGCGGTCGTAAACTACCAGTTAAGAGACAATAACGGTGTGATCGTGACGAATGAGCGATTCGCCATGACAAATGAAGGAGCCCCGGAATATGGTTTTTTCAGTACGGCCATTCCTTTTGACCGTCCACCGACTGCGAGCTCCGGTGAACTCTGGGTATACAGCCGAAGTGCAAAAGATGGGAGCATTCAGGATCTCGTGAGAATAAAAGTGAACTTCTAGTGATGAAAGGAAGTTCAAATAAAAGAAGGTCGTGGGCACACGACCTTCTTTCTCCTATAACCCGACCGAAATATACTTAATTTCGAGATACTCTTCAATGCCATGATGTCCGCCCTCACGTCCAAGGCCACTTTGCTTGAATCCGCCAAATGGAGCCTGTGGAGTGGAAGGTAATCCATCATTCAGCCCTACAATTCCATACTCTAATTGCTCACTGATTCGAATACCCTTCGTAATATTCTCTGTGAATACATACGCAGCAAGTCCATAGATGGAATCATTTGCCCGCCCGATCGCTTCTTCTTCCGATTTAAACGTAGTGATGGGAGCGACTGGACCGAATGTTTCGTCTTTCATGCAAAGCATGTCATCAGTTACGTTAGTAAGAACAGTGGGTTCAAAATATAACCCGCTTTTTCCTTTGCCTCCATAAGCAATGGAAGCTCCTTTGTTTACAGCGTCTTCCACGTGTTTCTGGACTTTCTCGATCGCATTTTCATCAATTAAAGGTCCGATATCGACACCATCTTCGAGACCGTTCCCAACTTTCAAATCCTTTACTTTTTCCACGAGTTTTTCCGTGAACGAATCTACGACGGATTCATGAACATAGACACGGTTGGAGCAGACGCAGGTTTGACCGGCATTTCTGAATTTGGAGGCGATGACCCCATCGACGGCTTTTTCTAAATCAGAGTCGGCCATCACGATCACAGGTGCATGACCTCCGAGTTCCAGCGATATTTTTTTGACGGTGTCAGCCGATCCTTTCATCAGTACCTTCCCGACTTCCGTTGATCCCGTGAATGTCAGTTTTCGTACACGTGTGTCTTCCATCCACGCCTCCCCAATGGATTTCGAATCACCTGTCACCACGTTGATGACTCCTTTAGGAATACCGGCTTCTTCTGCCAGTGCCGCCATTTTCAGAGCAGTCAAAGGGGTTTGGTTTGCCGGTTTTATCACGACCGTACAGCCCGTGGCTAGTGCCGGTGCAACCTTACGTGTGATCATCGCGGCAGGGAAGTTCCATGGTGTGATGACGGCTACCACCCCAACAGGTTGCTTATGGACAAATAATCGCTTGTTTCGCTGAGTCGCCGGAATTTGTTCGCCATATACACGCTTTCCTTCTTCTGCATACCAGGAGATGAAGCCGTTGGCATATTGGATTTCACCGAGTGCTTCTTTTAGTGGTTTCCCTTGCTCCATGGTCATGGTCCGGGCAAGGTCCTCTTTATTCTCATCAATTAAATCATACCATTTTCGAATAAGTTCACTTCGTTCGTATGCAGAGTATTGGGACCACTCCTTGAATGCATCATAAGCCGCGTCAACAGCGCTGGCTGCTTCTTTTTTGCCTCCATCAGGGATCGTTGCAATCACTTCTGAAGTGGCGGGGTTGGTCACATCCCGTTTAGATAGATCCGATCCTAATTGTTCTCCGTTGATGATCATATTGTAGTGTTGCATAGTGTTCCTCCTTTTAATGTTTTATGAGATTTTCTTGGCATCATTATTTTCCAGATCTTTTGTGAAAATTTCGTCGTTTTCACCGATGAAGAATTTTTTACCGTAAAGCAATAAGCATAATAAAATTCCAACTGCGAATGCCCAAGTAGCACCTTTGGTGGCGAGTACTGCCCCTATAACTCCGGCAATGCCAAGGTCACGGTGACTTCGGGATTCCAATATCCCTACGCGAACGCTTACATAACCTTGGATCAGCAAAGTTAAGGCGAGGGCGATGCCTAGAATTGGTTGTACTAAACTTACAATAGGGAGAAGTAAGAGTCCAGTATTTGTACCCCATCTGAAGGACCCAGAACCCCCAAATATTGAATGCATTGCTTTTTTACCTTCTTTAAACCGTTCAATTACGACAACCTGCATGGCTGCCCATAGTGGACCTGCCATTGTGACATCAGGACCAAGTATACTCATAATGGTGTTGCGTCCACCGAAGACCATATGGGCACGATTCGGATTGTAATCGATCTTTTCATCACGGCGCACATCGTCCGCTTCATCAATTAGCGCCTTACTTTGTAAAACGTCTCCGAATAAGACGATATAAGCGGCTAATACAGTAGGCAAGGCTGTTACAAATAACATTGCCGGAGGGAAACCGAGCCCAAAGATGGTGTATTCACTCCAAAGTGTACCGAAGTCAGGATTAATGAGCCCCCACTCAATCGTTGGCCACGGTGCTTCTCCAAAGAGAGGTGCGATGATGACAGCGAGAATAATAATCGGAAAGATTCCCAGTTTTCCAATAAGTCCCCATAGTGCACTTTTGGCTTTCAGTTGATTGAAATGTTGAGAGAATATAATATAAAAGGCAATCCCTACTGCGATGGAAATGGTCCATGGAAAGCTTTCGAAACGCCCGCCAACCTGGAAGACAGAAATGATTGCTGCAAATCCTGCTCCTAAGATTACCCCCGATTTAATCGCCGGGGGAACGAATGTAACGACTTTTTTCGCTAATCCTGTCACCCCTAACAGGATGGAAAGTAAGCCGAGTGTAAGCTGGAAGGCGACCAGTGCGTGCACACGTTCCGATCCTTCTGGAAATGCTGATACATAAGCCATGATTAATGGAATCGCTGGAGTGATCCATCCGGGAACGACGGGGTCGCCGAGTAAGTGATGAGTTAAATAAAGAATTCCATTCAACAGTACAACGGCTAATGCAACTTCAAAAGGCATGCCTAGAAGTTCAATCATTAATGGAATCGCAGCTAAATCAACAGCACACATTAGCAAACCTTGGACATAATCCGGCCATTCAAATTTGTAGTGAATAAACGGGAGTCTTAATTTAAAAGGTCCCATTGGAATATATGGTGATTCCTCACCATCTTTTCGATTTCTCCACATCCTATATACCCCTTTTCTTAATTTGATAACAATGAACTGAAATCCTTTTTATTAATAGGCAGATTGATAGATTTGTTCAATTTCACTTTTGTTTAATTGACGTGGGTTATTGTTTAATAGTCTTTCAATCTTGCTTGCATCTTCAGCCATGTCAGAAAGTGCCGTTTCCGGAATGTCAAAGGAACGTAATCCAGTTGGAATATTGACTGCGGTGCATAATCGCTTCATGGAAATCACGGCTTTATCCGCTGCTTCTGCGTCCGATAAGGAGCGTACGTTTTCGCCCAGTGCTGCGGCAATGTCCCGGAAGCGCTCCATACAGGCAATTTTATTCCATTCCATGACATATGGAAGCAGGAGAGCATTACTGACCCCATGAGGAATATGATAGCGGCCGCCTAATGGATAGGCGAGTGCGTGAACGGCACCGACGCCGGCATTACCAAAAGCCATACCGGCCATTAAGCTTGCAGTCGCCATTTTTTCACGGGCTTCCAAATGGTTAGGATTGGCGTACGCTTTTGGCAGATTCTCCGAAATCATTCGTATCGCATAAATGGCCAAGGCATCTGTTATGGGTGAAGCGTGAACCGAGATATATGCTTCAATGGCATGAACCAATGCGTCCACTCCGCTTGCTGCAGTGACTGAAGGCGGCATGGTCAGCGTCATTTCCGGTGCTACAATCGCCACATCAGGAAGCAAGTAGTCACTCACGATTCCTTTTTTGAGCTGAGCTTCTGTGTCAGAAAGGATCGATATATTCGTTACTTCTGAACCTGTTCCGGCAGTGGTCGGTAGAGTGATGATAGGTGCGCCTTTTTGTGGAACAAGGTCTGTACCGATCAGTTCTGACAGGCTGCCATCAAAACCTGCGTAAACAGAAACACTTTTTGCTATATCGATCGCACTTCCGCCCCCGATAGCAATCAAGCCATCATGATTCCCTTCTATAAAAACTTTCGTGCAATCTTCCACAATAGAGAGCTCAGGGTCAGGTTTAACGCCTGTGAATATTCCGTAAGTAAGCCCTTTCAAAAATGGGGTGATTTGATCAACCACCCCGACTTTTTGGAGGACTTCATCTGTGACGATTAGTGGGTTTTGAATTTGGAGGCGCTTGATTTCATCCGGTAAAACTTCTGTTGCTCCTTTTCCTGTCACCAATTTGTTAGCAATTTTAAAAGTTGAGATTGTCATGAAAAGTATCTCCTTTCGATTCTTCTATAAACAGTAATGCAAGTTCTGTGCCAACTTTCTGAAAAGTATGAACAGAAGGAAGGAGGTTTGTAAGGCTGTCGAAAAATAGTCAAATCCGATTATAAAAATAATCAAAAAAGAGAGCCTTGATTCTAAAAGTAATCAAAGCTCCCATTTCTTCATTTTTTGGACGATCGTGGATTGACTGACTTCGAGGACTTCTGCTGCTTTTCTCGTTGTTTTATATTTTCGTATTGCATTAGTGATCAATTGTTTCTCTACTCGATCCACGGCCTCTTTTAAAGGAAGAATTTCTCCTTCATAAAATGCGTCTGGTTTCTTGATGGATTCACTTAATTCAGGTGGGAGATCTTCACGTCCGATTGTTTCTAAAGGAGTGATAACGACTAAGCGCTCAATCAAATTTTTTAATTCTCGAATATTACCAGGCCAATCGTATTCATGTAAACAATCCAATGCCTCAATGCTCATCACTTTGCTTGATCCATATTCATCATTGAAGCTTTGTAAAAAGTGTTGAGAAAGGGGAATGATTTCTTCGCGACGCTGACGCAGGGAAGGGATTTGAACTGGAACGACGTTTAAACGGTAATATAAGTCTTCGCGAAATTCCCCTATTTCCACTAAGTTCTTAATGTTTTTATGAGAAGCAGCGATGATTCGAACATTAATTTGTTTGAGTTTTGAAGAACCAATGGGAATGAATGCTTGATCTTCAATGACCTTTAATAGTTTTACTTGAAGCTCCAAAGGAAGATCACCGATTTCATCAAGGAATAACGTGCCATTATCCGCCACTTCCAGCAATCCTTTTTTTCCTTTAGATAAAGCACCGGTGAAAGCACCTGATTCATACCCGAATAATTCTGCCTCTATTAAACTTGGAGGGAAGGCTCCGCAGTTAAGCTCTAGAAAACTGCTGGTCGAACGATTCGAATGCTCGTGTATGTATTTTGCAATCATCGTTTTCCCAACACCGGTTTCCCCCTGCAAGAGGACTTTTACATCCGTTTTGGCTACTCGATTAATGGTGGTGAAAACCTTCTTCATCCTTTCACTGGAATAGATGGATGACTTCTCTGCTTCATTAGAAAACGTAGCATTCGAACTTTGGCGGAGGTTCTTTAGTTCTTGCAGCTCATCAATTTGCAGTTTTAATTTTAACAGTTCGGTGATATCACGAACACTGTTTACAACGTATAAGATTTCATCGTCATCATTGAAAATCGGTGTACCGGACACGATGATTTTTCTTCCATTGTGAATGGACTGCATCAATGTAATCGGTCTTTTTTCTTTCAAGACCTGGATGGAGGCAGACTTGGATATATATCCAGCCTTAATGAGCTCTTCCATATGATAACCGATAAGTTGCTCGGATTTGAGGTCCGCTATTCTTTCATAGGATTTGTTTACCTTGACCGTAATACCATGTCCATCTGTAATGAAGACCCCATCATAAAGGGAATTGATTATATCATTGAAAACAGGACTTTCAAGTAGCTCACTATATTGATTTTTTTTCAACCTTATCTTTGGAGGAGAATGATGGAACATTATTTTCTTGAGAATTTCACCAATCGATTCCCCGAGATGACCATCATGAAAAATCGTATTCATATCATCAAGCGTAAGAATTCCGACAATCTCATTCTCATGATTCACAACCTCCAGAGCATCCACCCCAGATTCTGAAAATAATTCAATCGCACGATCCACCTCATCTGAAACTAGCAGCTTCATACAAAATCCTCTCCCATTCAACATGCTACTTCGTTAACTCTATTCTACACTAAAGTGATGAGGGACGGACCTTCACTTCCCATGAGCCTGACTAGAAAGGGTGTTTAAATCGTATCTCTCTGAGGGAACATAAACCATATGAAGATTTCAGGGAGGTATGCATATGAAAGCCATCATCATTGATCAATACGGAGACAAAGACGTATTACAAGAAAAAGAACTCGACCAACCAAGAATCGGAGACAATCAAATCTTATTGGAAAATCATGCAACATCCATTAATCCAATTGATTGGAAGGTACGGGCAGGATACTTGAAAGACATGCTCGACTTTGAATTTCCAATCATCCTTGGATGGGATGCAGCAGGTGTGATTGCAGAAAAAGGCAAGAATGTGAAGGGGTTTGAAGTCGGTGACAGAGTATTCGCCAGACCGGCAACGACAAGGCTGGGTACATATGCTGAGTATGTGGCAGTAGATGATAAACTCCTCGCCCAAATGCCTGACAGCATGAGCTTTGAAGAGGCTGCTGCCATTCCCCTTGCCGGATTAACGGCTTGGCAATGCTTAGTAGATTTTGGACAAATCAAAGAAGGGGATAAGGTGCTCATCCATGCGGGATCCGGTGGAGTAGGTAATTTCGCGATTCAGATTGCGAAAAGCTTCGGAGCACACGTCGCGACTACGGCAAGTAGCAAAAATGAAGAGTTCGTCAAATCATTGGGTGCTGATCAGTTCATCAATTATAAAGAAGAAGATTTCAGTGAGGTGCTGCAAGAGTTTGACTTAGTACTGGATTCCATGGGTGGGGAAGTCCAATCAAACAGCTATAAGGTGCTTAAGAAAAACGGAAAGCTCGTATCCATTGCACAGCCTCCATCTGAGGAAGAAGCGGCAAAGTACGGTGTGAAAGCCGAATTCTTGTGGCTCGATCCTAAGGGAGAGCAACTGGCCAAGCTTGCCGACCTGTACGAGTCCGGTCAATTGAAGCCTGTAATCGGAGAGACATTTGAGCTGAGTAAGCAAGGATTAAAGGACGCCCACGCATTAAGCGAAACACATCACGCTCAAGGGAAAATCGTGATTAAAGTGAAATGAAAATGGGAGGGACGGACCTTGATGGAAGGTCCGTCCCTCTTTGCTACTTCTTCCCCTCACCATCATCTTCATCCTCCACGATCGTTTCCTGCTCCTCGTGAAATTCCACTTCCGTCTGTCCAGTCACTTGATCAAACGGTGTGTAAAAGAGGGTAACGCTTTTCTTTTTTACAAACACCTTATATAAGCCGATCCGCACCAATATGGTTAAGGCAGTTGGGAAACCTACAACCAAAAGATTGATCGGATCCATATCAGGAATCTCCGCCAGCGGTTGTCACGGATACAGCCGAAATGGTTGCAATCATCGTTGCTTGCTGCGCTTGTATGAGTGTTTCAATGGCAGTCGATAAACTCGCCTGCATCACTGTAGAGTTCGTAATCTTATCGCTGATCAAAAGGTTCACGGCCATCATTAAATTGATATCCTTGTGCCACTTGAAGTACTTATCAGAGTTAAGTTCTTCCCAGACATCCTTTACTTGATTCACTAAGCTAGAGTCGGCATTTACAAAAGATAGTAGAGCGATTTGAGGATAGAACATCGCCTTCGTCTTGATGCCTGCTTGCTTCATGGTATCAAACAAATGAATGCAGCGGCTGACAAGCTCATCTTGAGACGCTTCCTCGTGCAGGGAAAGAATGTGACTCATGCTTTGCAGATCATTCCCTTTTCTGAATCCTGCATCGTTCAATTTCGTATAGAAGCCTTCAATCGTATGGACCATCTCACTCTGATCACCTTCTCTTTGAGCAAGCAGAGTAGCGAAGGGATAATCACTATGTCCTGTTAAAAAGAAATGCTGGGCTCTCATTTCTTTATAAACCTTCATTGCACGATAGGACAAATCTGTACTGTAATCATCATTTGAAAGCAGGGTCATGGCAGCTATATAGGTAAACGTTCCTCTAGAAAATCCAGCTTCCACTAAAGAATCATATAAGGCAAGAAATTCATGGAACTTTACTTCTGGCGTTTCAAAACGTGTATCAAGCATCCCCGCAAAAGTAAATCGAATTTCATGCTTTAACGTCGAAAATGCACCGACTTCATTTTTAAGATAATCACTGACTTCTACAAAACGGTCCAGGTCAAATGCGCGTTCATTCGTTACGTACAATGAAGCGACCATCATTAAGGAACGGGAGTCCGATACCTTCCAGCGCAATTTCTTCTTTAATTGTGAATAGATATCCTTGTATTTCTTCACTTTACTCATTACATCTTCCATTCATTGCACATCCCTTATTTTGTTAGTTAGTAAGATATACGAGTGTATGGAAAAAAAGTTTCATGCAAACTATGTAAAGGAAACTTGACGTTAAGTTTCCTTTACACTATGATATGGAAATATAAGGAGGTATCCCTCTTTGAAAAATAAACTAGTAGAATACCGGAAGACGTTTGGATACTCACAGGAAAGATTGGCGGCTAAATTAGGGGTATCAAGGCAAACCATCATCTCGATTGAAAAAGGGAAGTATGACCCTTCTTTGAATCTGGCTTTTCAGCTGGCAAATGTATTCGAAGTGTCAATTGAAGAGATTTTTATTTATGAAGAGAAAGGGGGAAAGAAATAGTGCAAACAAAGGCATACCTGGTTTTAGGATGGGTTCTGGTCATACAGACTGCTTTCTTGTTCTTTGTCGGCATAACGGCAAAGGAATTTCCATATTTTGCTCTTACTCCCATGTCATTGACTGTTTTAAGTTTTTGTATGTATTATCTCTATCCACAGTTTAAACAAAAGGATGAGCGGATGAAGATGATCCGGGAAAAGGGGATCTATTATTCGTATTTTGCCATCTTGGTGTTTCACATCATTTTCATGACCATTCTGCAGTTTGACGTGATCCACCTAACAGCAATGAACCTATTAAATGTCCTGACCAGCCTCACCATCATGACCGTATTTATCTCCATGGTGATTGTGGCGAGAATCTACTAAAGTAAAGAGGGACGGACCTTGATTCCTAAGGTCCGTCCCTCATCATCTTCATCATCAATCTTTTTCCTGATCCACTATTTTCAATGGAGATGCATCGTCACTCTCTTCCACTATATGTTTCAGCTTGGACAGCTTATTGGTCCAGAACTGCTCGTAATATGAGAGCCAGTCTTTTAACTCAGCTAGAGGCTCAGGTTGTAATCGATAGATTTTTTCCCTGCCCACTTTTTCACCATAGACCAATTCAGCTTCAGAAAGAATGGTGAGATGCTTGGCGATGGCTGTTCGACTGATTGGAAAATGAGAGGTCAGTGCTGAGATGGGCATCTCTTTTTCGGAAAGTAACCTTAGGACCTCCCTGCGAGTCGGGTCTGCGATCGCCTGGAATACATCATGTTTAGCTGCAGACACTTATCCTTCCACAACCTTCCTAAGCCTCTGATCCACAATGCCGACCCAGCCGTTGGCCATTCTGTCACGAATAACAGAGCTTTTTTCATGCGCTTTGGATACAACCGCATCATCATGCTTCCAGCCGCCATGGATAAGCGTAAATTCTGTTTGATCTCCTACCTCTTTTAAGAGAAAAGTAACCACCCACCCATCTGTATCCCATGAGAAGGACAACTTGTAAGGGGGATCTAGCTCCAATACCTTACAAGGAGAAGGTCCAAAAGGGGATTGAATATGAAATTCGTGACCGACTTCCGGTTTGAAATCATTGGGCATGAACCAAGAGGAAATACTGTCTGATGTGGAAACCGTGTCCCATACTTTTTGGATGGGAGCGTTGAATAAAACGGTTTGTTTAATATCTTCTAATTGATTTGATTTCATGAATGTCGCCTGCTTTCTTTGGTTGAAATAACACCAATTGGTTTTGTATTTATAATATAACACCTTTTGGTTTCGTGTCAATGGTGGTGTGATGAAAGAAGGAGAAAGGTGGGAGATTGTAGAAGTAGAGTTCTTGGCGTAATTGATTACGTCTTTGATTGGTAGTATTGGTGTAATAGGTGAATTTTATTTGATTTTCATCCGTTGATTTAGGTGGTGCATTTAACAGGCAAATAAACGACGATATTCACCTGTTGAAATTTGCAGGAAATTTAACAGGCAAATCATTTTGTGGCAAAGTACCGGTCACACAATAGCACAGAATGACAGGAGGACTTACCATCCGAATGGTACATTTAGATAGCAGGGAGGAGATAAGCAATGGAAATGCTTAATAGGATGAATGATTGCATCCAGTATATCGAGGACAATCTTGATGGAGAAATCGAGACGGATGAATTGGCCCGGTTGTCACTCAGTTCAAAATTTCACTTTCAGAGGCTGTTTTCACTTGTGACAGGTTTTACCGTAGCCGATTACATCAGGAAGAGGAGACTCACATTAGCGGCTCAGGAACTGACTAATACGAATGCCAAAGTCATCGATGTTGCTCTTAAGTACGGATATGAGACACCAGAGTCCTTCTCGAAAGCCTTTCGAAGGGCTCACGGAGTATCCCCATCCCAAGTGAGGGAATCAGGCACTCCCTTAAAAGCATTTCCACGCATCTCATTCCAAATCCAACTTAAAGGGGAAGTCGAAATGGATTACAAGATTGAGGAAAAAGAAGCATTTCAAGTGATTGGAAAAGGTAAAAGAGTTTCAACGTGTAACGGTGAGAATTTGAAAGACATTCCTGCATTTTGGAATGAAGTGAACACGACTGATTTAGATAGGAAGATTTGTGAAGCAGCTGGAAATAACGAGATGCTCGGGATTTGTATGGAGTTTGATCATCCAAATGAAGAGTTCACGTATTTTATCGGGGCTGGGAAGAAGACAGATAATAATCATACACTAGAGGTAAAAGAGATTCCCGCTGCAACATGGGCTGTCTTCGAATCAGTCGGGCCGATGCCACACGCGATCCAAATCGTCTGGAAGCGAATCTTCTCTGAATGGTTCCCTTCCACAGGGTATGAACATGCAGGCGGTCCCGAGTTTGAATTATACCCGCCGGGAAATCCGAATGACGAAAACTATCGTTGTGAGGTGTGGGTTCCGATTATGAAGAAATAATGGCAGATGGCCTCCAGTTCATGAATGGGGGCTTTTTTGTCATTCATCTGGACTTTTGATTGGGATACTCATCAATTCAGTTATGAAAAGTCCATTTTGATAGTGAAAGTCATATGATTTAAATCGCGGGGGAAGGTAAGTAGGGTTTTATTATCGACTTTAACGTGTTTATTATCGACTCTTGAGATATATTATCGACTTTCGTCCATATATTATCGAGTTCGATTCTATTCAATTTGCCCATTACTGAAATATTTCCTCATCCCTCAACATTGGCTTCCTACTATTATTAACTCAGTAAAGTAAACCAGCTTACTCTCAACCAATAACTGCATTCCTTCAATATTGTCCCCCCACGCATAATACTATAGAATCATATATACATACATATTGGGGTGAAAACGATTGAATTATAAACGAATTAAACCGCGAAAAATATATGAAGAAGTGGCTGAGGTTTTGATCGATATGATTAAATCGGGTCAGTTGAAGTCAGGCGACAAGCTGGATTCCGTTCAGCAGTTGGCTGAGAATTTTCAAGTGGGCCGCTCGGCTGTCCGTGAAGCATTGAGCGCGTTAAGGGCGATGGGATTAGTTGAAATGCATCAGGGTGAAGGTACATATGTAAGAGAATTCGATTCAAGCATGCTTTCTCTTCCCATATATATTGCAGCCTTAATGAAAAAAGATGACGTAAAACAATTGCTGGAAGTGCGGAGGATATTAGAGGTAGGTGCTGTTGAAGCGGCTGCTTCGAGAAGAACCGACGAGCAGCTTAAAGAAATTAAAACGGCTTTAGATCAGATGCATTCAGCCAGTGATGAAGAACTGGGGGAAGAAGCAGACTTCCGTTTCCACATGGCGATTGCCAAGGCTTCACAAAATGAACTGTTGACGGGCCTCATGAACAATGTGTCGGAAATGATGGTCACCACCATGAGAGAAACGCGACGTCTCTGGCTATATTCAAAAAAGTCGACCTTGGATCGCTTATACCAGGAACACCAAAACATCTACGAAGCCATCGAAGCAAAAGACGGACAAAAAGCACAGCAACTCATGCTCCAACATCTACATAGCGTCGAAGAAGTCCTCATGAAATACTTCGAGGACATCCAAGAATAAGAGGGACGGACCTCCAAAAAAGACCAAACCTTGATTTAACAAGGATTGAGCTTTGATGAAGGTCCGTCCCTCTTGATTTTTTATAAAATTACAAAAATAAGGTTGTGGTATGTAAGCGTTTTATTTATACTGTTACATATATTAGTCATCTGATGACCTGTTAACATGATTTGTTGGGGAGTTTGTGGGAGAAAATGAAATTCACTTTTAGAGGGGGAAGTTAGGATGAGTGTTGGTATGTTAGCTTTATTGGCGGCCATGCCTATTTTTTCGGTTTTCTTGTTTTTAGTTGTATTGAGATGGCCGGCAAAGAGAGCGATGCCTGTTTCGTTGATTGTGACCGTGCTGATGGCCATGTTTGTGTGGGAGGTGCCGGGGAATCAGATTGCAGCCGCAAGTGTGAAAGGGGTTGTAACCGCACTGGAAGTGGCAGTCATCGTATTCGGAGCGATTCTATTATTAAATACGTTAAAGGAAAGTGGAGCTGTTTTCACGATCCGCAAAGGATTCACGAGTATCTCACCTGACCGGCGCGTACAGACGATCATCGTTTGTTGGTTGTTCGGAGCTTTCCTGGAAGGAGCTGCAGGATGGGGAGCACCAGCGACGATCGTTGGTCCACTCCTCGTTGCGATCGGTTTTCCGGCCATGGGAGCCGTCATGGTCGCCTTAATCCTGCAATCGACTCCCGTTTCCTTTGGGGCAGTTGGAACTCCCATTCTGATCGGAGTGAATACAGGGTTAAAGGATTCACCATTGGTTCAGCGATACGTGGCAGAACAAGGAACGACCATGGATGCCTACATAAATGGAATCGGCGGTCAGGTCGCCATCATTCATGGGATCATCGGAATCTTCATTCCCCTCTTTATGGTCACCATGCTTACGTACTTCTTCGGAAGAAATAAATCCATCAAAGAAGGATTGGCCGTTTGGAAGTTTGCTATATTTGCAGGATTGGCGTTTACGATTCCTTATGCGCTTGTAGCGAACCTTCTTGGACCGGAATTTCCTTCCTTGATCGGTGGTCTAGTCGGCTTGGCCATCGTGGTGCCGGCAGCTAAAAAAGGATTATTCGTTCCAAAACGAACATGGGATTTTGACAAACCATCAAATTGGGACCCGGCGTGGAATGGTTCGCTGAAAATTGACGAAACAGAAAAACCCAAGAAAAACATTTCATTCCTTGCAGCTTGGATGCCATATCTCTTAGTAGCGGTCCTATTAGTTCTTACGAGGTTAAAATCGCTGCCTTTCACAGACTGGATACAGGCCTGGGTTTTATCAGCAGACAATGTATTTGGTACGACGATCTCGGTTGCATCAAAACCATTGAACATACCGGGAACGATTTTTATCTTCGTTTCACTGATCAGCATTTTTATCTATAAAATGAATATGAAAGATTACGGACGCGCCGTAAAAGATTCCTATAAAACCATCGTCTGTGCAATGGCAGCTTTAATTTTCGCTGTACCAATGGTCCAGGTATTCATCAATTCAGGTGTCAATGCTGCAGAGTATGCAAGTATGCCACTGGTGTTAGCTGAAGGGATTTCCAATGTATTCGGAAGTTATTGGCCACTGGCAGCTCCTACGATCGGGGCCATAGGTGCCTTTGCTGCCGGAAGTAACACCGTGAGCAATATGATGTTTTCCCTTTTCCAGTTTGGAGTAGCGGATAATATCCTGGCAACGCCTGCCGTGATTGTTGCACTGCAAGCAGTGGGAGGGGCCGCAGGGAACATGATTTGCGTTCATAATGTCGTTGCTGCTTCATCTGCTGCAGGGTTAATCGGAAAAGAAGGAAATCTCATTAGAAAGACGCTCATTCCAATGGGTTTTTACGTCCTATTTGCCGGGGGGATTGGGTACGTCTTGATTAATGGAATCGGCTTTAACATTGGCACGTTCATCCTGGTTGGAATTGTAGTGATGATTGCCGGCCTTATCATAAATGGGCAAAAACAAAGCAAGAAAGACTTGAAACAAACAGCATAAGGAATGGTCATATAGCAAGCTCCCATTAATAGTGAGCTTGCTTTGTTTTTAGCTTTTGAAATGGGTGTATGTCAATATGCTGAAAAAATGGGAATAATCAGCAGGTGAATTCAACACAAAAATCAACAGTTAACATTCAATCAAATTTCAACAGTTGAACACAAATACCATTATCATTTAAAAGAGGAATGACAAACGTATGCATCGAACTTACTAAAAGATAATCCAAACCAAGTCATCTGATGACCTGTTGACTTAAAGTGATCTACGTTTTACACTAGTACTATTAGTGAACTAGCAGAGAATTCCAATGAATTTTTCCGGAAAGTAAAGGTGAGGTCTATGAAAGTATCATTATTTGTGACTTGTTTAATAGACATATTTCAGACCGATGTGGGAATGGATACGGTTGAATTACTTGAAAGGCTTGGGTGTGAGGTTGATTTTCCAGAAAAGCAGACCTGCTGCGGTCAGCCTGCTTATAACAGTGGATATGTAGCGAAGGCGAAGGAATCAATGAAGCATATGATTTCGGTTTTTGAGAACTCGGACTATGTGATTACTCCGTCCGGATCGTGCGGAACCATGTTTAAGGAGTATCCTCATCTTTTTAAAGGGGACCTTGAATGGGAGGGGCGTGCTCAAGAATTAGCGGATAAAACGTATGAGCTTACTCAATTTATCGTCGATGTGCTGGGAGTCGAGGATGTAGGTGCGAAGCTCGATGGGGTAGCCACCTATCATACTTCCTGTCATATGACGCGTCTGCTGGGGGTGAAGGAAGCCCCTATGAAACTCCTAAGTCATGTGGAAGGGTTAGAAATGAAACCGCTGCCACATCGTCATGATTGCTGTGGATTTGGTGGGACATTCTCGGTGAAAATGTCCCCGATTTCAGAGCAAATGGTAGATGAAAAGGTGCAGCATGTGGAAGAAACAAAAGCTGATATTTTAATAGGTGCGGATTGCGGATGCCTGATGAATATTGGTGGGCGCATTGAGAGGCAGGGCAAGCCGGTAAAGGTCATGCATATTGCTTCTGTATTGAATAGTCGATAAGAAAGGAGGAAGGCAAATGGCAATGAAAATAGGAAATCAATCCTTTAACGATCGCGTTTCAAGCGGGCTAGCCGACACGTTTATGAGGGGAGCCGTTTCCTCTGCTCAAGGGCGTTTCCGGAATGGCCGGTTAAACGCGGCCAAAGAATTGGGGAATTGGGAAGATTGGCGTAAGCTTGGGGAAGAAATTCGTTCCCATACCATCGAAAACCTTGATTACTACCTTGAGCAATTGAGTGAAAATGTAGCGGGACGCGGCGGTCATGTGTTTTTTGCGGAAACTGCAGAAGAAGCCAACGAATATATTACAAATGTTGTGAAAAAAAAGGACGGTAAAAAAGTCGTTAAATCGAAGTCCATGGTGACAGAAGAAATCAATATGAATGAAGCCTTGGAAAAAGCGGGCTGCGAGGTTGTTGAGAGTGATCTGGGAGAATGGATACTTCAAGTCGATGATCACGATCCACCTTCTCATATCGTGACTCCTGCCCTTCATAAAAACAAGGAACAAATCCGGGAAGTATTTCGAAACAAACTCGGCTATGACAAGACAGAAAAACCGGAAGAACTGGCTTTATTCGCACGGGAAAAGTTAAGGGAAGAATTTCTTCAGGCTGATATCGGAATCACAGGATGTAATTTTGCCATTGCCGAATCAGGCACAATCTCTCTTGTGACCAATGAAGGGAATGCCCGTATGGTCACCACGGTGCCGAAAACGCAGATCACCGTAATGGGAATGGAGCGGATTGTCCCGACATGGGAAGAGATGGAGGTCCTCGTAAGCCTGCTGACCCGTGCCGCAGTCGGACAAAAGCTGACAAGCTATATCACCGCTCTGACGGGTCCTAAACAAGAAGGGGAAGTGGATGGTCCTGAAGAATTTCACCTTGTAATCGTCGACAATGGCCGTTCGAAAATCTTGGGTACCGCCTTCCAATCGATTTTACATTGTATTCGTTGTGCAGCGTGCATCAATGTGTGCCCTGTATATCGACATGTTGGCGGCCACTCGTATGGATCGATTTATCCCGGGCCAGTGGGAGCTGTCTTGTCTCCGCTACTTGGTGGATATGAAGATTATAAAGAGCTGCCGTATGCATCCACATTATGCGGAGCTTGTACGGAAGCATGCCCGGTTAAAATTCCGCTTCACGAACATTTACTCCGTCATCGTCAGGAAATCATTGAGAAGGAAGGAAAGGCCCCTATTTTTGAAAATCTATCCATGAAGGCCTTCAGTCTCGGAACGGCTTCACCAGCCATGTACAATATCGGGTCCAGATTCGCACCAACGACTTTTGCTGCTTTTACAAAAGACGGGAAGATTACAAACGGCCCGGGACCATTGAAAAACTGGACCGAATCCCGTGACTTTCCTGTACCGAAGAAAGATCGATTCAGAGATTGGTATAAAAAGAGACAGAAGGAGGGAAAAGCGGATGAGCATCGGTAATATCAAGAATCGTGATTCATTTTTGAATAACCTGGCATCTCACCTGGGAAGAGAGCGCAAATCGCATGTTGACAAGCCTCAATGGAATCACAACCCCCAATGGGAAGTGTACAAAGATTACTCTCAGGATCAACTCGTTGACGTATTTAAGAAGCAGTGCCAGATTATTCATACCGACGTACATGAAACCGTTGCTTCTGAGTTATCCACGCTGATCCCCCACCTTATAAGGGATTACGGTGGGAAAACAGTTGTGACCTGGGATGACCCGCGATTTGCCGAGTTTGGTCTATCTGATTTTGGAGATGACGGGATGGATGTACGTGTATGGGATCGAAATAGCGGAGAAGAGAATCTTGCTTATTCAGCGACTGCTGATATCGGTATTACCTTTAGCGATGCCACACTTGCCGAGTCGGGGACGGTTGTCTTATATAGTGATGATGGTAAGGGACGTGCAGTCAGCTTGCTCCCTGCTGTCTACATCGCCATCATCCCCAAAAGTACGATCGTCCCAAGGATGACCCAAGTGGCCAGAGACATTCACAATAAAATCGAAAGCGGTGAACGTGTCGCATCCTGCGTGAACTTCATATCAGGTCCAAGCAACAGCGCGGATATTGAAATGAATTTGATTGTGGGTGTGCATGGTCCTGTTAAGGCTACGTATATAATTGTGGATGATCAATGAAAAATCCTGGACCTGATTACTGGTTTATGTACCAGTGATCAGGTTTTTTTTATTAGAAAAGGGGAGGGGAACTTCTCCATCATTCACTCAATTTAGGCCAACCCCCACCATACCAATATCTCCTCTTCAACACGTGATTGACTCTTTATATTCATCATGTTACTATAAAGTCACATATTATAGGTGACCAATCATTCACATGTAAAACACAATGAAAGGATCGTTAATATGAAGGACGAACTTTCCACATTATTTAAGGCGCTGGGGCACCCGATAAGAAGGGAAATCCTGGACCTGTTAAAGCAGTCGGCAAGAACAACCGGTGAACTGAATGAGCATTTTCCCGAGGTGACAAGATATGCGATCATGAAACATTTGACGATCTTGGAGGAAGGGAATTTGGTGGTGGTGAAGCGGGAAGGGAAGTACCGACGAAATTACCTTAACGCGGTTCCGCTTCAGGAAATGCACAATCGGTGGGTAGGAAAGTATATGGAGTCTACCGCCAATTCGCTGTTAAAGTTACAGGCATTGGCAGAAAACAAAGGGGGAGAAGAAGGAATGGAAAGAAGTAAAGTATTTCGTATTGAGCAAGAATTGATGATAGATGCACCAAGGGAACAGGTATTTAAAGCGTTAACCGAGCAAGCGGGGGATTGGTGGGAGTTTAAATTGGCTCCTGAGGGAGTAAGTTCACAATTCACATTTGATCCTGTACCTGGTGGGCAATTTATTGAGAAGTGGCGTGAAAACGAGGGGGCACTTTGGGGAACGGTGTATTACGTTAATGCTCCTGAGGAAATCCGTCTCCATGGCCACCTTGGTATGCAAGGTGCCGTAAACAGTGCATACACATACCGCTTGATTGAAAAAGGCGATTCCACGCTTCTTCAGCTATCCCATACTGCATCAGGAGTCATTGAAGACGATTGGCAGGAAAAGCATTCAGAAGGGTGGAGTTACCTACTGGGTACCCTGCTGAAAAAATATGTGGAAGAGAAATAAAAATACGAAAAAGTTCATAAAAGGTGATAAAAATGGTAGATGTACTGACAGAAATAACCATTCGCTGCCCGCTTCATAAGGTTTCGGAGTATGCTTCCGATCCAGAAAATGCACCAGAATGGTACGTAAATATTGATTCGGCAGAATGGTTGACGGATAAGCCTTTATCCATTGACTCTCAAGTTGCATTTAAAGCAAAATTCTTAGGGAAGGAACTCTCTTACGTTTATGAAATTACGGAGTTTATCCCGGGTGAGAAGCTTGTAATGAAAACCGCAAACGGACCGTTTCCAATGGAAACCACCTATACATGGGAGGCACTTGATGAACAAGTGACAAGGATGACTCTCCGAAATCAAGGAAAGCCCACCGGTTTTTCTAAATGGGTGGCGCCTTTTATGTCTACCATGATGAAAAAAGCGAACAAAAAGGATTTAAAAAGAATCAAAGACATTTTGGAGAGCTAAAAGGAAGAAGGCTGTTTTCTTGAAACTAAAGAATTCAGCCTTCCTTTTTCTTGTGGAATGGTGAGCAAGAAAAATCTGGTGTGTATCCCCTGTCTGCCTAAAAAGAGAAGTCTGCTCCTGAAAAGGGGCAGACTGTATTCAGGTTCATTTGATCACCACATAAGGCCTCATCATTTCATAATCCTCATGCTCTAAAATATGACAATGCCAGACATATAACCCTGTATAAGGACCGAATGGCACAATAATCCGTGTCATTTCCCCTGGGTTTGCACAAACCGTATCTTTCAAGCCCTGCTCATTGGCCTCGGGTTTGATACGAGGTCCAATGGGTACAACACTCCCTCCCGTTTGATAGATCTCCTTATCGAATTTCTGTCGGTCGAGGACTTGAAACCTGACCAAATGCAAGTGGATGGGGTGGGATTCTTCTGTTACGTTGATGAAATTCCATATCTCAATACTCCAAAGAAGGGGCATTTCTGTAATTGGATCCGACCATAATTGATTATTTAAAAGGTGAATTTCCCGCTTGTATTGATCATTACTCATGTTCAACAGAAGATTTCTGGTTTGATAAGCATTGCTCTCTTTCAACCTTGGTACAGCATTTAATGTTGATGGAATCTTGCTCGTATCTGTCCCTACGAGTGGTTTGTTCACACGGAACTGCATCAGGACTCCCGTCGTATCAGGATCAGGAAGATCACCCGTTGGAAAAGGTGCCGGCGCATCGTTTTGGATGGTTATGACTTGCCCTCTCATGGAAGAAAAGTCCAGGATGACATCCGCTCGTTCAGCTGGAGAGAGTAATATCTTCCGGACGTTAACAGGTGCAGGGAGGAGACCTTGATCGGAACCGATTTGGATAAACGGATGATCGTTAGAGAGTGAGAGTTGATACGTCCGGGAATTAGAAGCATTGATTATCCGAAAGCGATAGCGGCGTGGTTGGACTTCTAAGTATGGCCATACCATCCCGTTAATCAGGATCGTGTCTCCAAAGAAATTAGAGCGGATGGAGGGATTGACGTAAGTATTGGGAGGATCAGGCTGTGAAGGATAGTAGAGTGATCCATCTTTATTGAAGGAACGATCCATGATCACCAAGGGAATATCGTATGGAACTTGGGGTAAGGACAAAGACCTCTCCTTTTCGTCATGGATGATATAAGCACCTGCGAGTCCGGCATATATATTCAGGCGGGTGATCCCTACTGCATGGTCATGGTACCAAAGAGTAGTGGCTGGCTGTTGATTGGGGTACGTGTAGACTTTCACTGCAAAGAAAGGACCGACCTCTTTAAAGTCCTTTGTAAACCAGGCATCTGGGTAACCGTCGCTCGTATCAGGGGTAGCGCCACCATGAAGATGAACCACGGTACGGACCTCCGGGTTATCCTTTTCCGCCCCGTGAACAGTTGTATCGATGGGGAGGAAATGCTCCTCTGGAAGTTCATTTTTCCATAGTACCCGCACAGTTTGATTGCGTTTCGCTCTAAAGGTAGGACCTGGGAATTGTCCGTTGTAACCCCATATTTTAGTAGGAGGGAGATCCCGGTGAAGCTTTTGCATTCCCTCCTTCATGGTCACTTCGTAATAAAGGGAATCCTTGTGCGAAGAGGTGGGATGGATCGTTCCCATGACAGGCAGCTGGTCGACGAATTTCTCAAGCATCATAATCCTCCTTTATATGGAACCATTTATTGATATGTATTTCGGTCGTTTTTGAAATATCCTCTTTCCCTATAAAAAAGGTAGAATACACTATTCCCATTGGAGGGTAGCGTTTTTTGTCGGGCTCCTTTACTTCAGTTTAAATTCTCCATAAATCATCATAAATTTGTTACACTATCTAAGTTGCTAAATCGTTCAATCATTGGAGGAAGTCATGTCAAATCGAAATAAAGGAATACTCCTATTACTTCTATCAGCGTTTGGTTTCTCCCTGATGGCTGCATTCGTGAAGCTGTCAGGAGATGTGCCGACGATCCAAAAAACTTTTTTCAGGAACATCGTTTCTGCATTCATCGCATTCGGTTTTGTCCGCTATCATAAGGAGCGATTATTCGGTAAGAAAGAAAATCAGAAGCTGCTGTTGCTGCGCTCCAGTTTAGGGGCTGTCGGGATCGTCCTGTTCTTCTATGCGATTGATCATCTGGTGTTATCCGATGCCGATATGTTGAATAAGCTCAGTCCGTTCCTGACCATCATTTTCTCGGCTATTTTCTTGAGGGAAAGGACACGTGTTTTCCAGGTAGTGGCGATCATCATTGCGTTTATCGGTACCTTGTTTATCATCAAACCTGCGTTCTCCTTTGATGTTATTCCATATTTGGCTGGAGTGTTTTCTGCTATTTTCGCAGCAGGGGCATACACGGTCCTTCGTGTGTTGGGAAGCAGAGAGAAATTTTATACGGTAGTCTTTTACTTTTCATTTTTTACGACTGTCGTACTTATTCCGTTCGTGATCGCTTTTTATGAACCGATGAGCGCTCAGCAATGGATTTATCTATTATCCGCCGGCGTTTTCGCGACAGTGGGTCAGTTCGGAATCACGATGGCTTACAAGTTTGCACCTGCAAGGGAAATATCAATCTTTTTCTATTCAACCGTCGTGTATTCCGCCATGATCAGCATCTTCTTATTCGGGCAGATTCCTGACGTATTAAGCATCATCGGATACGTCATCATCTTTGCTGCTTCGTTATATATGTTTTTGAAAAATAATCAAGCAGGTAACAAATCAGAAGCATGATTCCTTTCCTCATCCCTTTACCGGATGGGGATTTTTTTGTTAAGGAAAGAGAAAATGACAGCTTTTTGAAAATCAGTATTTCCAAAAAAGCTGAAAGAGCTATAATGTAAGTATATGGAATTAATTGCGGAGAGGGGAGTTTTCATGGTCCTGCGCGAAACAAAATCAGCCAAGTGGGCAATCGCCCTGTTAGGTGTCGTTCTCCTTAGTAATCTTTTATTGTATCAATCAGTGGTTCAACGATTTCTATCGATAGAATTGGAGAGGGGAGTAGTCATAGGATCTCTACTGGATTTGATGATTATTTCCCCGGCCCTGGCCTATGCCGCATTCAAACTGTCGAAGAAACAAGTCGTTGGATTGATGGTATTCGGCCTTGTGTTAGCCAGATTCATCATTCCTGAAGAATTATTTGAACCGTTCACTATCCTTCTCTATTCCGGGATCGGTTTAGAAGTATTATTCCTGGCAGCAGAGGTTGGGCTTATCTTCCTTGCTGTACGAAAATTCCCCGAAATTCGATCTGCCATGAGATCATCTGGAGTAGGACCGATCTTTTCTTTGCTGCCGGCAGTAGAGAAAAAAGTGACCGGTCACATTCTGAACCGGATCCTTTCCTCAGAGGTGTTAATGGTTTACTATGCTCTATTGTGCTGGCGCAGCAAACCTCCTGTCCATGCCGGTGCAGTAACGATGCATCATAAGACCAGTGCCGTTGCCATGAACATCATGCTCATCCATGCCGTCGTGATCGAGACGATCGGTATCCACTGGTGGCTTCATTCCAAGCTTCCGATTCTGTCTTTCATTCTCTTGATTCTGAACGTTTATACCGTTCTATTGTTTATAGCTGAAATTCAGATTACCAGGCTGCATCCACTGGAAGTGAAAAATGGTCATCTTTATGTGACGCAAGGGTTGATGCAACGAATAGGCTTACCTCTTAATCAAATTGAACAAATCGAATGGGGGAGGAAACCTGGCAAAGAAGCACTCGTTTTCATGCATAAAGACTTTGAAGAGATTCATCCACAAGTCGTTCTATCTTTGAAAGAACCAGTGGAAGCAACGATGTTTATGGGGAGAAAGCAAAGAGTCTCTGAAATTGCTCTAAGGGTGGATGAGCCGGAGAGGTTGAAGGAATTGTTGGAGGTAAGGAATTCATGAAAAAAGTGCCTGACTTTTAATAAAGTCAGGCACTCAGCATCGATCACTTCATCCGATACACCCAATCACAATGCCCGATCATCGTTTCATCATGTGTCACCATGATGGTGGCGATATTTCTTTCCTTTGTTTCCTTGGCGAGAAGCTCCACGACGGACTTGCCGCGAGCTTGATCCAGGCTTGCAGTAGGTTCATCTGCGAGGATCAATCTTGGTTCGTTCATGAGGGCACGGGCGATGGCAACCCGCTGCTGCTCCCCGCCTGACAGCTGTTCAGGATAATGGGACCTGCGATCAGCCAATCCGAGGTGGGATAATAATTCCCCTGCCCGTTTCCGGAGTCTGTCCCCCTGTTTATTCAGCTTTCCTACAAACACTAATTGCTCTTCCACCGTTAAAAAAGGAACCAGGTTTGATTGTTGAAAGATAAAGCCGATCTCTTTGAGGCGAAGGGATGTTTGTTCTTTCTCGTTTAGATTGTGGACGTTTCGCCCGTTCATTTTCACTTCACCACTCGACGGACTGGTTAAGGCTCCTATGATGGAGAGAAGCGTACTTTTTCCCGATCCGGAAGGTCCTAATATGGCACCGAACTCACCTGGATTTACCCTCATGGATACATGGTCCAATACCTTCAGCTTCTCATTTCCCTGTTCATATGTTTTGCTCACATCATGTAACTCTAAAATGGCTGTCATCTTATTTCACACTCCCGATTGCTTGTAATGGATCCACAGTCACAATGCTTCTAAAGGATAAAAGGGAACCGATCCACGCCATCAATAGAATTAATGCACTGTTGAATAGGATCATGGTGACCGATAATTCAAAAGGTACGTCTGCCGGAATCACTAATGTAAGTCCGAAGGTAACGACATTCCCTGCAACGATGCCTGCGATGGTAAGGGTGGAAATTTGCGCGAATAGTGCACCGAGAAGAATGCCCGCTTTCGTCCCGATCGCTTTTAAAACACCGTATTGGTGAAGTTTTTGCAGGGTCATGACATAGAAGAAGGTGGCTAATACAATCGCTGATATGATGAGCAGAAAGATCACCATCATATTCAGTGAGCCTTGCTCTGCAGAATAGCCAGGCACATTAGATAGAATCTCTTCTTTAGACACGGTATCCATTTTTGAAGGCGTGTCTATCATTCCTTCATTCGTAAATAGAATCGCTTGGTATGTGAGCGAATCGCCATAAAGATCCTCCCATGTTTCTAAAGATGTAAAAACGGCCGGCGTGTGGCCGTAGCTGAATCGTTTTTTAGTAAATCCCTTGATCACCCACTTTTTGTCGTCGTAGGTGAAAGAATCCCCAATCTCCAACCCTTCTTTCTTCAGGCCAGGATCAGCAAGAACTTCATAGGGAGCAAGCTTCGGGTGATCTGCCGTCGTTGGCATAAAAGTACTGTCGGGGTCAGCGGCAAATAGGCTTACATTTACCGTCTTGCCCCCCTGATCGATCTCTACCATTTTCAAACCAAGAGGAGATCCTCCTTTTATAGAAGCAATCTCTTGTTCTGTTATCTGTGATCGTTCAAGCTGATGCTTGTCACCAGCTTCCACCACATACGTGTCAGCAGGCATATTCTTTATAGCCGAAGCGTTATCCACCGATAATCCATTGGCAAGTCCTGATATCGATAGTACCAGGCTCGTGATTAATGTGATAATGCCTATAATTAATAAAAACTTTACCTTCCCATAGCGCATTTCTTTCCATGCTAGAAACAAAAAAATCACCTTCCCTTTCATTACTTCTCACTAATGATAAAAGAGAAGTATGAACGGAAGATGAACAACGGATTAAGGAAGAGTCACCGTAAAGGTGGTTCCTTTATTGGTCCTGCTCTCAACATGGATTTCACCATGGTGCAGGGTGATGATCTTTTTGACAATGGAAAGGCCAAGGCCGCTGCTATCCTTTTCTTTACTTCGTGAGTAATCTGCTTTGTAAAAACGTTCAAATATCTTTCCCTGGTGTTCAGGAGGAACGCCGATTCCGCTGTCTTCAATAATAAACCTGAACCCCTGGTGATGTTTGTGAAGGAACAGGTTGATTTCGCCCCCTGGTGGTGTGTATTTGATGCTATTTGCCAACAGGTTCTCAAATACCTGATAGAGCAGCTCTCCGTGACCGTTATAAGTCACATCTTCGGCTTGGATGGACACAGCGAGGTCTTTTCTTTCCCACAGCCATCGTGTTTGTTTCATGAGATCATGGAGCAATTGAGTCATGTTAGTGGGTTCATGTTGAATCGATCCATTATCCTTATCGAGAGAAGCGAGGGTCAGCAGCTGCTTACTCAGCTTCGACAGCCTGGTGCTTTCTGATTCAATCACTTTTAAGTAATGGTCCCGATCCTCTTCTGACAAGGAAGGGGAGAGAAGCAGATTGGCATAGCCCTTCATGGAGGACAGGGGCGTCTGGATTTCATGCGAAACATTTGAAACGAACTCCTGTCGCATATTCTCCACCTGCATCAGCTGCCGGCTCATGGTTGTAAAGGAGCGGGCTAAGGTACCGATTTCGTCCTTGCGGCTTTCATTCAGTCGAATCGAATACTCACCGCCGGCAATTTTCTTCGTGGCATTCGTCAATTCACGAATCGGTTTCACAAGATAGCGGGTACTGAAGAACACGATCAGCATGCTGAGAAGTATCGTAAAAAGAAGCAGGACAGATAAAAGAATATGAATTTCATTAAACTGTTGTTTCACATTGGGTCTCATGAACAGGGCATGGGGTTTTCCATCAATTTCAATGGGAACACCAATGCTGTTGGTTAATTCATTTGAGAAAAATCCGGTCACAAATGTGGTAGATGGATAATTGGCAATTCCATGGTAAGTGGATCCGTTCACAACACTTTCTACAATTTCCTGAGAAAGGCTTTGATCACGGAAGTCCTCTCCGTAGAATGTTCCGGGAGCTTTCCCATCTGTTACATAAAATTGATAGCTGAGCTTCGCCGTTTTTTGAAAAAAACCAGGAGCATCCATTGAAGCTGCATTAAATAGATCAACGATGTCTTTCGCGATTTCAGTGTTTTTTTCATCATTGGCTGGCTTTAAAATATGTTGATAGTAAAGATTCGAACCGATGAAAGCAATGACACTGCTCGTCAACATGATAAGAAGGGTGACGACAACAATCCGGACATACAGCGAGCGCATTTTAGGTCACCTCCAATTTATAGCCAATTCCACGAACAGTAGTGATCAAGAAATCATCGGAATGACGGAAACGTTCACGAAGCCTTTTAATATGGACATCAATCGTTCGGTCATCCCCTTCAAAGTCCATTCCCCATACATGTTGAATGATTTCTTCCCGTGAAAAGGTTCTGTTAGGGAAGCTCGCTAAATAATATAATAATTCAAATTCTTTAAGTGGAAGAATGATTGTTTTTGCTCCGTCCTTCACTTCGTACGATCGTTTATCAAGAATCATTTCATTGAGACGAATTTTCTGGGGAGCGGCACGGTGAAATCTCCTCAGGATCGCTTGTACTCGAAAGAGAAGCTCTTCCTTTTCAAAGGGCTTTACCATATAATCATCGGTTCCGGCTTCATAGCCTTTCGCTTTATCGGTAAGACTGTTCTTAGCGGTTAAAATAATAATCGGAATATCGTAGGTTTCCCTGATTTCCTTCGCCAATTGAAACCCATCCTTATTTGGCATCATCAAATCGACAATCGCCAAATCGATCGACTGTGCTTCAAGAATGACAGAAGCTGCGTCCCCGTCTTGTGCTTCAGTAACCAAATAGCCATTCTGCTCTAAATGAACACGTATAAGCTTACGTAAATGGGGATCGTCATCTACGACAAGTATTGAAATCATCACTAATCCTCTTTTCCGTCACCTGTTTTTATGAATCAACTTTAGCATAACTCACGCTGCTTACACCAATTAATGACCCATTCCAGTACTGTTGGATATAATATAAATAAAAATATCTTTCACCCATATCTTTTTAACCAATTCATCCGTTATAAGTATGAGAGGATTCAAAGGAGTGAGGACGATGCAAACGAGATCTGGCTTAAAAAAGAATGAAGGACAGCCAAATGATGAAGTCATGGAAGAGCTTGTTCCCAAGCTCTATCGATACTGCTATTTTCTGACGAAGAGCAAATGGGACGGTGAGGACTTGGCTCAAGAGTCCATATGTAAGGCACTGAGTCATTATCCTGCTCAACAGTGGAAATCATCTTTACTTAATAAAATCGCTTATCATCTATGGGTGGATAAAGTTCGGAAACAGAGTAAGGAAGCGATTGGCGGAGTCCCGGAAGTGAAGGCTGAAGACATTCCAAATGAGGGGATCAGTCTTGAAACCCTGGAGAAGCTTTCAAGAAAGATGACACCCAAACAGTTAGTCACTTTTGTTTTGAAAGAGGCGTTTCAATTCAAGATTTCTGAAGTGGCAGAAGTTCTGGGGATGACGGAAACCGCTGTGAAAGCCTTGCTGAATCGATCGAGGGAAAAGCTGAAAAAATTCTCCGATGATGGAGACGGGTGCGGCGTTCAAACCTACTGGAATGAAGCGCTTCAGAAGGAGTTGAACGCGATTTTATACCGCAGCCTAATGGCCCAGGATCCCAGTCTTCTTTTGGCATACATTCCAATCCTCCTTGCACATGCTCCCGCCCAAGGCCGATTTGTACGAACGTCTGGCTCTCCTTCAAGCGTCCTCTCACTAGCTGCATAACGAATGAAGGAGGAAGTAAGGATGAATACCATACCTTATGTCATTGAACAGTCAAGCAAAGGGGAACGATCCTACGATATTTATTCACGATTGTTAAAAGACCGGATCATCATGGTGAGTGATGAAGTGAATGACCAGATGGCCAACAGCATTGTCGCCCAATTGTTATTCCTTGCTGCAGACGATCCGGAGAAAGACATTTCCTTATATATCAATAGCCCTGGTGGCTCCACTTCAGCGGGGTTCGCCATCTTTGATACGATGAACTATATAAGTCCTGATGTTCGAACGATCTGCACCGGAATGGCGGCTTCTTTTGGCGCGATGCTGCTGCTTGCAGGGACAAAGGGAAAAAGGTTTGCCTTACCAAACAGTGAAATCATGATTCATCAGCCATTAGGTGGTGCCCGTGGGCAGGCTACAGACCTGGAGATTTCAGCGAAGCGGATTCTGAAGCTAAGACAGCACATCAACGAAATCATTTCTGAAAAAACAGGCCAGCCCGTTGAAAAGGTTGCCCTTGATACCGACCGTGATTATTTCATGAGTGCATATGAGGCGAAGGAATATGGGATTATCGATGAAATTATAGAGAAGAAATGATGGAAAGGAAGGGACGGTCGTTGGGGCCGTTCCTTTTTTATGTCATTCATTTGCTGATAATGGAGAGGAATTCAGCAGCTGAACGAAGGGGAAGGGTGTACCAGGCACAGAACGTGGAATTTGTACCTGGTACATTTCTCACGATACGCCATAACTCAAGAAGGGTATGGTAAAATAAACCATGATATTTTATGTGTATGAGGGAGGAATCGCAGGTGACATTGGTTATACTTTTGGGGCTTATCGGGGTTTTTATTTTCATGAGAACGCCAAGTGAGAAAGCCTATTCATTTAAGTGGATTGATTCCTTGAATACGTATGAGTGGTTTCAAAATCCTTGGGCAGTCGGATGTTTTTTATTTGGGATGAATCTGGTTTTATTTGGTACAACAGGACTGATATTGTATGGTCTTACCTTGATGATGATTCCATACCTTCACCTTGTTATCATGTTGGCTGCTGTTGTGGTGAGTATCCTGGTGTGGAGTTCAATTGGAAGTGCGAAAGAGTGGGAGAAAGGTGAGAGACTGAAGGCAGGTATGGTGGGAAGCAGTTTCTATTTGCTTCTCTTTTTGTTCATCCTGTATCAATGGGTCACTTATGTACCTCAGTATCCAGGTGAGGACGGGGTTATGACCTCTGTAGGATTCTTTCTTGGGCTATTGGTATCGGGGGTGGCGTTTGTCATATGCTTTGTGAAAATGGTTTTTCTTCCCGTTGATAGGCGTGTGTAGCAGGATTCCTTTCTTTTTCTCATCCATTCTATTATCCTTATAGAATACATTCTGACAAAAAGAGGTTTTAGCATGAAAACAATACATAGCGATGTGATTCAATTTCGTGGATCTCATTACGATTTTGGTTATATGCAAGGGTCTAGGATAAAGGATTCGGTCACGGTGAGAAATCGCGAGAATCAATGGAAGGTACGAAAACAGCGCTTTTCCATCGGCATCAGGGAAACAAAGGGAGCGATCAAAAGATTTGCCCCTGGCATCTGGGATGAACTTCTTGGATTACAAGAGGCGCTCGAGTGGCCGTTGGAAAGAGTACTGAAGGAGTTTGGCGGATATCGTGTTGAGTATGTGAAGTCCGGCTGCTCGATTATGACGGGCAAAAATTATTTGATCCGAAATTATGATTATCATCCGAAGACGTATGAGGGAAGGTATACCTTTTACAAGCCGACGGATGGAGGGTATAGTATCATCGGACCGAGTCAGCGGGTGACGGGACGGATGGACGGTATGAATGAGAAAGGATTGGCCATTGGATATAACTTCATGCATCGGAAAAACCCGGGGGATGGCTTCATTTGCTGTATGATTGGACGTTTGATTCTGGAATCATGCGGAGATGTATCGGAAGCTGTTGAGATGCTGAAAGAAATTCCTCACCGGCACTCTTTTAGTTATGTGGTGTATGACAGAAGCGGTGAAACCTTTATCATTGAGACTTCCCCTCGTGGCGTGGAGATTCGGCAGTCGAATGCGTGTACGAATCATTTTGAAGTGATGACTCATGAAAATCGAAATCATCTGGTCGATTCGAAACGCCGATTGAGTATCATTCAAAATAAGCAGGCAACAGATGCCCATGAAGCATTCCGCTTAATGAATGATACTGATAAAGGCGTTTTCTCCGATTTATACGGAAGCTGGGCTGGCACCATCCATACATCTGCTTATTTTCCTAGTGAGATGAAGGCTTGGTTTGCCCTGGGTGGGGACCGGGAACCAGTTGTCTTTGATTTTGCCAAGTGGCTTGAAGGGGAAGATGTTGTCCTTGAAAAGATCATGGGTGAGGTGGATACGGATATTCCCTTTGTGCACATGGATGAAGGAGCCGATTGGTTTAAACAGTAGAATTTCATAAAAAATGCCCCCGGTCCTGTAACCGGGGGCATATTAAGATTAAACGAACTTCACGACATCTTCATATGGTCGACGCGTTTTCGGTACTGGATCCTTTACCCGGTATCCGAATGCCACCATGACGGAAATGCTGAAACGACCATCTTCCAATAACCCTTCTTCATCTAAAAGCGTATTCAACTTTTCAATGTCAAAGCCTTCGATCGGACACGAGTCGACCCCGATTTGAGCGGCTGCCGTCATCATATTTCCAAGGGCTAAATAGGTTTGCTTTCCGGCCCAGTCGTATAGGGGACGATCGCCTTCAAGTAAATCGAAATCAACCTTCTGGAATTGCTCGATCTTTTCTAAGTATTTTGCCATATGATCTTCGGGCAAGTGTTTCACGTTTTTAAAATGATCTTGTAAGTATTGTGAATCGTATTTCGTATCTTTTTTCGTTCTGGCCAGGATCACGACGAAATGACTGGCTTCAGGCAGCTTTCCGTACGCTCCCCAAGCCGTATTCTTGATCTTTTCTCTCAGTTCAGGATTTTGAATCACGACGAATCTCCAAGGTTCGAATCCAAACGAGCTTGGTGACAGACGGCCGGTTTCCATGATGAACCTGAAATCGTCATCGGACACTTTCTTGTTTGGGTCGAATTCCTTTGTTGCATGTCTAAAATGGTAGGCATCTAAAATGTCTTGCTTTACTCGTTCTTTATTATCAGCCATTAAACATTCACTCCTTATCCATTGATTCAATCATGTTTAATTTACCATAAGTGAGAAGGTGAATCATGTGATGTGCCTGAACAATTCTTAATCGTTTGGTGTAGTTTCTTAATACCGCTAATGATTTCCGTGCAAGACTTCGCTTTCCGCGGGTAGCCGGTGAGCCTCCTCGGCAAGCCTGCGGGGTCTCACATAAGCTACTTTTCCCGCAGGAGTCTTCGTCGTGCACTCCAATCAACCGCTGGAAACAGCTAAAATCAAATGTATGGAAATAAATATAAACCCGAACCAATCCACCTTCTAGGAAGCAGGTTTGTTCGGGTTTTACTTAGACTAAAACACTTTTGTCCTGCCCTCTTTGATATTTAAAACAATACATAAGATACGACAATATACAAAACGGTTATAATAAAAGATGGAGCCATATATCTCCACTTGTTCATCACGTTTGTCGGGCGAAGAAGCAAGTAGACGATGACGAGTGTCATCAATAATCCCAATCCCGCGATAAAGATATGGGAACTGTCGACTGCTTCAAGGATGGCGCCTTTTCGGTAAAGGACATCGGTCAGGACGAGCAGTTGTATGTTAAAGAGGTTGCTTCCGAGAATAGAGCCGATCGCCATATTATAGTTTGCCAGTTTAAAAGCAGCAAGGACTGTAACAAGCTCAGGCAGGGAAGTGGAAGCAGCGATGAGAAAGCTGCCTACAAAGCTTGCGTTCATACCTGTTGCCTTTGCCAATTGGTCACCTGCAATCGATAACACACTTCCTGACGCAAATACGACCAGTGCAGCAATGATAAAACCTATAACGGCCGCTTTTAGGGAATAATCCTTCGCAGGTACAGATTCTCCTTCTGCATCATCGCTGGAAACGAATTTCATCGCAACGAAGTATAGAATGATAATAAAGAACATTTCAATCCCAACGCCAAAAACTTCAATGGAGCCCGGCATAAAAAGGGCGAAAATGATGATCGTGAGAAACAGGAATCCAAATAGGGCAGAAGGAATATTTGCCTTCCTGTTCACCTTTTGGAACAATCTTCTTTTACGATAAATCAGATCCACCACTGCCAGAATAAAAAGATTGAACACATTACTGCCGAGCATGTTTCCTACGGCAATATCAGGGTTATCGATATAAACCGCCGTTAAGCTCGTTGTTAATTCCGGAAGTGACGTTGCCCCTGCAATGAGGAATGTTCCAACGACAGCCCCACTTAATGAAGACTTCTTACTGATGACATCTCCGAACTGATTCAGGTAAATAGCAGCCGCAACCACGATGGCTGCAGCAAGTAGAAAAACAATGTAAACCATATAATCCCCTCCAAGCCAGCGCATACAAAAAAGACCCCGGCACAAATTTTGTACCAAGGTCTTGCGTGCTGAAGAATGAGCTAAAGCCTGATGAACCAGGTATTTTCATACCGTGATGACGATTCACCAGCCGTTTACCGGTCGCTACTCCCCTTGTTACTATTAATGTATTAGGATTTTGAAGGTTTGTCAATGAAAGTGCTTATATTATTTTATGAGGAGGCGAACGTGTGAAAGTGGAAAGGGAATATCAAGTGAAACAAATAGTTGATTATGATATCAAAGGAAAAATGAAAGCTGAAATACAAGAATTATTAAATGAATGTTTTGGAGATGGCTATCCTGATGATAGAATTTACTTTAAACAGATTCCTCATTTCAGGTATCTCGTCCATAACGAAGATCAACGTTTAGTGGGGCATGTTGGGGTGGATTACCGAGTCATGAAATTGGAAGGTGAGCCTATAAATGTATTGGGGGTAATCGATTTGTGCGTTTCAAAGGGTAGTCGCTCCCTGGGAATCGGATCACAACTTCTCTTCGAATTAGAAAGGTTCTGTAATGGGCGAAATATCGATTTCCTTCTCTTATTTGCCGATGATCCTTCCTTATATAAAAAAAATGGCTTCCAATCGGTGTCCAACCAATGCACGTGGATGAAAATCAACGACCAAAACCAGACCACCAGGGGCATTGGGACCGAAACCATAAACGAACTCATGATCAAACCAATAGGTACCAAAAAATGGTCAAGCGGCCAACTGGACATGCTTGGTTACCTCTACTAAACTTTGAGGTCCGAGAGGGACGGACCTTCAAAAAGGAGTATGTATGAAGGAAGAGTATTATGATGAATTATTAGGTGTTCGTACGAGTGAGTTGCAGATGGGGTTTCACCGGTCTTTTAATTATCATCGGTACGAGCCGACTCCGTATCAGGCATTGGATGAATTATTCCGACATTATAGATTGAATAGCAGCGATCGTGTGGTCGATTTCGGTTGTGGGAAAGGACGATTGAATTTCTTAATTCACCACCTATTTCAATCTACCGTTGTTGGCATTGAAATGAATGAAGAGTTTTATGAAGAAGCCGTGGCGAACCGGAAAAGCTATTTAAAAAAAGCAAAAGCCAAACGTGAAAATCTCTACTTTTATCACTGCCTGGCAGAAGAGTATAGGATCCATCCAAAGGATAACCGATTTTACTTTTTCAATCCGTTCTCTGTTCAAATTTTCATGAGGATCATCAATAACATCCTCTTTTCAGTGGAACAATCACCACGTGATATCGAGATCGTGTTGTATTATAGCTCGGATGATTATGTGCATTATTTAGAAGATCACCCCCTTTTTGTCTTGCGGAAAGAAGTGAACTTGTCAGGGGATTATGAAAAGAATGAGTATGAGCGATTTTTGGTGTACGGTTTGATGTATTGAATGGGGTGTCTCCTGACTAGCTTTGGGAGGGCACCTTTTTTTTAGGGCAAAGCCAATATTTTTGATTTATCCGCTTTCATATCGGAGAATAGTACATGGCATGTGAAAAGGAAAAGGAGGCGGTTGGAGAATGAGAATACTAGTTGTTGGTGCAGGTGCCGTTGGTGGCTACTTCGGAGGTAGATTGGTAGAAAAGGGTGAGGATGTTACGTTTCTCGTCCGTGAGCGAAGAGAGCAGCAGCTGAAAGAGCATGGATTGCTTATTGAAAGTGTACATGGTGATTTTCACTGCGAGCCGAAAACGCTGAGATCAGAAGAAAAAGCAGAGCCCTTTGACGCCATTATCCTTTCAACCAAGGCTTATCATCTCAAGGGAGCTATCGAGAGTATTCACTCCTTTGTAGGTGAAAATACGATGATCCTTCCACTTTTAAACGGGATGTCACACGTAGGCGACCTTATAGAAGCATTCGGGGAAGAAAGAGTGATTGGCGGTTTATGCTTTGTGGAGTCGACGCTTGATGAAACAGGGAAGGTCATTCAATCGAGTCCCATTCATGATCTCGTTTTTGGAGAAAGAAGTGGTGAGCGAACGGATAGAATTGTGAAGCTAGATGAGGCCTTTTCAGGAACGAAGGCAAACTTTCGATTATCCGACACCATCGAACAGGATATGTGGCATAAGTATTTATTTATCACCACTCTTTCAGGTGTAACATCCTTATTCCGGGCACCGATTGGACCGATTCGGGAAATAGGTGAGGGTGCAGATAGGATCAAAGGAGTCCTTTATGAAGCCGCAGCGGTTATGAGAAGCTTGAAAGCACCACTTGCTGAGAAAATAGAAGAAGCTCAATACGATAAAATCAATCAAATGGGCTACAGTATGAAATCATCCTTACAGCGGGATATGGAAAAAAATCTCTCCGTAGAAGCGGATCATTTATACGGATATTTATTGAAGGCTGCTGAAGCACAGGGGATTGAAGCAAGAGAGTTGCGTTTGATTTATGGGAATTTGAAGATTTATGAGACAGCGAGTAAATAAAGATGATAGACATCTGATGCCTGTTATAAGGTGTTGGATGTTTTTTTTTGTGAAATGGAGTTGGTTTTATGGAAGGCAGTTGTTAAATAAATGCTGAAAATCAGCAGCTGAATCCAATCCCTCAGCTGCCAATCTATACAAGCTCATTGCACCATCCCCTTATTTATGAAAAGAAGGACTCATATTCCTCGACGGGACCACCTTATATAATCGCTGAAGAACCACCATGGAAACAACCGTGACTACTACGTCCAGCGGCAGATACGCAACCATCCATCCCCAGGCAACCGTGTAACTGAATCCGTCCGGTGCTTCTGCCCAAAATGTTAGGGCAAGGTACATGAAATTCGTTCCGATTATGTAATTTAACAATAGGGCGAGGATTCCTGCAATGAGATATCCTCCAAATGTACGCTTCCTTTCCAAAACGATTCCCACGGCGAACGCAACCACGATAAAGGATAGAATAAATCCAAAGGTAGGACTGAATAAACTTGAAGGTCCTCCTTTAAATTGTGCAAACACCGGTGCCCCTACTAATCCCAGAGCTAAATAAACCGTCATCGCCTTCGCGCCCACGCGGCTTCCAAGCACTCCTCCGGCAATGATGGCAAACACCAATTGAAGGGTGACCGGAACTCCTCCGATCATTAAAAACGGAGACACATTCGCTCCTACTGCCATTAATGCCGCAAAAAGACCACATAAGACCATCTCTCTAGTTTTTCCCATTTCCATTTTCTCCTCCTTAAAACTGTGGTATGATTGTTATTATCTTAAATGTTAACCTATTTGTAAATAAGGTTGACATAAAAGGAGGGAAATGATGAAAGGGTTTTTCATCACCGGCACAGATACGGATATCGGAAAAACGATAACAACTGGATTGTTAACAAAGTACTTCTTGGAAAAGGGCATTGATGCGTTCCCCTATAAGCCCGTACAAAGTGGAGCTGTCTTGAAAAAAGGTAGACTAGTAGCCCCTGATACTGAATTTTATGAAGAGGTCACCAATCGTTCTTTTGGAAAAGATGCGAATACATATGTATTAAAAACGCCAAGCTCTCCTCATCTGGCAGCTGCAATAGACGGTGTTTCGATTGAATTGAAGCCAATTTTAGAACAAGTGGAGAAGTTACAAGGCATTCACGAACTTTTACTGATTGAAGGAGCGGGAGGACTGATTGTCCCGTTAAACGAAGAAGCAACCATTCTTGATTTAATCGAACGAGTGTCACTGCCTGTCATTCTTGTCGCGCGGGCTGGACTTGGCACAATTAATCATACGGTACTATCTGTGATGGCATTGAAACAGCGGAGTATTAAAATCGCAGGCATCATCCTGAATCAGACATCCATAGATGAAATGGAGGAGATCGAGCGGGACAACAAACGAATGATTGAAACATTAACCGGTGTAAAGGTAATCGGTGTACTGCCAAACATATCACAGGATTCTTTTGAAACTGTCGATGTAGCGGAATTATTCAAGAATTGGAAACTAGAAGAGTCAGAGGAGGATATACAGAGTGAATCAATTACAGCTTATTGAAAAAAGCAGTCAATATATGTGGCTTCCGTTTACACAGATGAAAGATTATGATGAGAACCCGTTGGTGATTGAAAGCGGGGAAGGGGTTTATCTTCGGGACATCTGCGGGAACGAATATCTTGATGGTTATTCTTCCCTTTGGCTAAATGTCCATGGCCATCGCAATGAGGAAATCAATCAAGCGATTAAGGATCAGCTCGATAAAATCGCTCACTCTACTCTTCTCGGTGCCACCAATGTTCCATCAATTTTGTTAGCCGAGAAGCTGGTCCAACTTTCCCCGGAGAGATTAGCGAGAGTCTTCTACTCAGACAGCGGTGCAACCTCTGTTGAGATTGCCATTAAAATGGCTTATCAATACTGGCAAAATAAAGGGAAACCGGAAAAGCAGAAGTTTATCACTCTCCAAAATGCGTACCATGGAGATACAGTCGGTGCGATCAGCGTCGGGAAGGTGGACATTTTTCACAGAGTCTACAAATCCCTTATGTTTGAATCACTCGTTGCTCCGTTCCCGGACGTCGTTCATCATCCAGATTTAGTAGATGAGGAAGAGATTCGAGATCGTGCACTCGAAGAGCTGGAAGGTATTTTGAAAGAGAACCACCATGAGATTGCCGGGATGACAGTGGAGTCGTTGATACAGGGTGCTGGTGGTATGAATATTATGCCGAAGGGCTACTTTAAAGGCGTCGAAAAGCTTTGCCGGAAATATGAGGTGCTTCTCATTGTCGATGAAGTGGCAACAGGCTTCGGCCGTACAGGAAAAATGTTCGCTGTCGAGCATGAACAGGTCCAGCCGGACATCATGACTGTGGCAAAAGGGATCACCGGAGGATACCTCCCGATTGCAGCAACCCTTACCACAGAAGCAATCTATGAAGCTTTCTATGATGATTACACGTCATTGAAAACCTTCTTCCACGGCCATTCCTATACAGGGAATCAGCTCGGCTGTGCTGCGGCATTGGCGAATCTGGAGATCTATGAAAGAGAAAATCTGATTGAAAAAGTTCAAGAGAAAGCGGGAATCATTGAAACCTTATTAGTTCCATTAAAGGACCATCCCCATGTAAGCAGCATTAGACAGCTAGGGATGATCTGCGGCATTGAGTTGGTACAGGATAAAGCCAGTAAAGAGCCGTTCCTATGGGAAGACAGAGTCGGCTACCGTACCACCATAAAGATGCGTGAACTGGGCATGCTGACCCGGCCGATCGGAGACACCATCGTCTTCATGCCACCACTCGCCACAACCGAAGAAGAGCTCGAGAAAATGGTACGAATTATGGAAGAAGCAATATGCATCACAACGAAGAAAGCAGTTGGGGTTTAGGGACGGACCTTCAACCACCCAGCACTGCTAATCAAAACGGTAGAGAAAGTAGAGAGAGGGACGGACCTTGGATGGGGTTCGTCCCTTTATTGTTTGATAGGGTGGTAGTTTAGCAGGTGAAAAAACGCTGGAAATTAACAGGAGGAATATAGATGGAATCCAACAGTCAAAATAATGTGATTTGTAAGGGGTGCAAAAAAGCGAGAATGTACAGGGTACAAAACCCCTGAATTGTACCGGGTACACACCAAAATATCCACCTCTCAACAACAAAAAAGGAAACCATTCTCCCACCAAAACGTATATATCAATATCCATCACTTAGTTTCAAAGGAGGTCTCAAAATGAGCAAAACAATCTGGATGAGCGCACCAATAGTCCTCATCGCTGCCATATCTATCTGGCTTACATCAAACGCCACTAATGCCCTTACCCTATTAGCTGCCTATGGTATCATCCTATCCTTTCTCGTCTACTTTTCATTCTTCAAAATCAAAAAGTGAAAAAAGGAGGGACGGACCTCCAATCACCCCACCCAAAACCAAAACATTGATTTAACGGGATTTGAGTAAATGAGGAGGTCCGTCCCTCTCACTGAATTGCTTCCAATAAAAAGTCTACGATGTGGATTGCTCGCATTTTATTGGATAGGCCTTCTCGTTCGATGCCGAGTTTCATTTGGAGGAGGCAGCCCGGGTTTGATGTGATGATGGTGGTTGCCTGGGTTTGTTCGACGTTGTCCATTTTGTGATCGAGGATCTTCATGGACATTTCGGATTCGACGATGTTGTAGATCCCGGCTGAACCACAACAGTGATCGGCTTGTTTCATCTCAACGTAATCAGCACCTTCCACTGATTGCAGGAGAAGTCTTGGTTCCACAAATGTCCGCTGAACGTTTCGCAAGTGACATGAATCCTGATACGTGATTCGTTGAGGGGAAACGTTCAATTTCTTTTTATGAAACTCTAATTCTACAAGAATGGAGGAGATGTCTTTGATTTTATTTTTAAATTGAACCGCACGATCTTTCCAATCGGGATCATCCTTCAGTAAGTGATCATAGTCGACGAGAAAGGCTCCGCATCCTCCGGCATTGGTGATAATGTAATCGACTCCTGATTCTTCAAATGCGGCAATGTTTCGCTTTGCCAAATCCTTTGCCGAGTCCTTTTCACCGCTATGGCCATGCAAGGCTCCGCAGCAGGTTTGCGTTTTTGGAATCACGATGTCACAGCCTGCCAGCTGCAATAGTTTCGTAGTGGCATTATTTGTTTCCAGAAACATCGTATCCATTAAACAGCCAGAGAAGAAAGCGACTTTTTTACGAACGTCCCCAATCGAGGAAAGAGACGTTGGGCGCTCCTTCATGTCTTTCAGCTTTGGAACTTGAGGAAGTACGCGCTCCATTGTCGCCATGCTTTCCGGAAATAGTTTCATAACACCCGTAGTGTGTACCGCCTTCTGCAGTCCTGAGCGTTGGTAGATTCCGAGAAGGTTCGTGACCATTCTCATTCTGTCCGGGTGTGGGAATAATCCTTCAAAAACGGTTCTTCTAAGAACCCGTACAGGAAGGGAGTGCTTTTTATTTTGATTGATGATATCGCGTGCTTCTTCTAAAAGGTGACCGTAGTTCACTCCGGAAGGACAAACGGGTTCACAGGCTCTGCAGCCTAAGCATAGATCCAATGTTCGTTCAACTTCTTCATCGGGTTCGATGACGCCATCCACCACTGCCTTCATTAAGGCGATTCGACCGCGCGGTGAATGGGATTCTTTAAATCCTGATTCTATATACGTAGGACAGGAAGGGAGACAGAATCCGCATCTCATGCAATTCAATAATTCATCTTCATCCATTCGGTCTTTAAATTCCTGCTGTATCTTTTGTTTTTCTAAAAGGGTTGTCATCTTGAAATCACCACACGTTTTCTTGATTCTTTAGCGAATACTTTATTCGGATTCATTATGTTAGTTGGATCGAATGATTGCTTGATCATTTTCATGGCTGCAATGCCTTCAGGTCCAAGTTTCCATTCGAGATAAGGGGCTTTCATCATGCCGACTCCGTGTTCTCCGGTAATGGTTCCACCCAATTCAATGGCATGAGCAAAGATTTCTTCAAAGGCCGCTTCGACGCGCTCCATTTCATCATGGTCCCGGGCATCAGTCGCAACCGTCGGGTGAAGATTTCCGTCCCCGGCATGGCCAAAGGTACAAATCTTCAACTCATAGCGATCGGAAATATCATTGATCGCTTTCACCATCTTGGCGATTTCCGAGCGGGGAACCGTCGCGTCCTCTAATATCGTCGTCGGTTTAAGACGTGCCAGTGCCGATAGGGCAGAACGGCGGGCGGTACGAAGGGCATCTGCTTCTATCTCCGTTTTGGCTAATTGAACAGATACAGCGTTGTTCTGCAAACAAACTTCCTCCATTCGGTTCATATCACGTGCAACCACTTCCGGAGGACCGTCCTGTTCGATCAAGAGCACCGCTTTTACATCGGTTGGCAAGCCGATTTTGGCGAAATCCTCGACCACCTCAAGTGTAGGCTGATCTAAAAATTCAAGGGTAGTCGGAATGATACGATTGGCGATAATGCTGGAAACGCTTTGGGCAGCTGCTTCGATATCCTGATAAAGGGCCAGCATCGTCTGCTTCGTTTCGGGCATGGGAACCAACTTTAATGTCGCTTCTGTGATGACGCAAAGTGTTCCTTCAGATCCGACAAAAAGGCGGGTCAAATCATAGCCGGCTACGTCTTTCGCAAGTTTCCCCCCGGTACGGATGATGTCTCCATTGGGGAGGACGGCTTCCAATGCCAGCACATAATCGCGGGTTACGCCATATTTCAGCCCTCTCAAACCACCGGAGTTCTCATTGATGTTCCCACCGATCGTTGAGATTTTCATGGAGCTTGGGTCAGGAGGATAGAAAAGACCCTTTGCTTCTACTGTATGAATGAGATCCAGGGTCACAACACCCGGCTGGACCGTCACTGTTAAATTCTCTTCATCGACTTCCAGGATCTTGTTCATATGGGTGAATAAGAGTACAAGTCCGCCTTCTGTAGGGCAGGTACCTGCGCAGAGATTCGTTCCGGACCCTCTAGGGACGATGGGAATACGGTGCTCATTGCAGACTTTTACGACTTCTGATACTTCCCCTGTCGAACGGGGGACGATGACCGCGTCAGGCATGGATTGGTAATTAGGAGTTGCATCATAGGAATAGACAAGCTTTTCTGCGGGTGTATCCCGGTAATTTTCTTCGCCGACGATTTCGATGAAACGTTTTTTTATTTCTGGAGTGATCATACTAAATTCCACCTTTATTAACATGTTTTTCATATCTTGTATAAAAAGAGTAAAGAGACGATACCTGACGATGGGTCAAGGTCCGTCCCTCATAATAGCTTATTTAATTGCTGCTTTCATGGCTGATCGCAGGTGGCCGTTGTGAAGTGTGAGAAGGTCGTAGACTTCTTTTTCTTCGAGGCCTGTCAGAAGCGATAGGATGGCAGGTTTGACGCTGCCGAATGTTTCAAGGGCTTCGGTTGCTTCCTGTTCGGAGACGTCCGCTGCTTCCATGATGATGTTTCGCGCTCTGACTTTCAGTTTTGCGTTTGAAGGCATCACGTCGACCATTAAGTTGCTGTATACCTTGCCCAGTTTGATCATGGATGCGGTAGTGAGCATATTCAAAATCAATTTTTGGGCTGTTCCGGCTTTCATGCGCGTCGATCCTGTGACGACTTCCGGACCGACTTCTGCGACGATCGAGTGGTCGGCTACATCACACATCGGGGATTGAGGTGAGCACACAACAGACGCGGTTACAGCCCCTCTTGATTTTGCTTCCTTTAAAGCTCCGATCGTATAAGGCGTCCGTCCGCTTGCGGCGATACCAACCACGACATCATTTGCGCCAACTTCACGAATCGCGATTTCGTTGCGGCCGCCCTCTTCATCATCCTCGGCGCCTTCTAAGGGAAACTGGATGGCTCTTTCACCACCCGCGATGATTCCGATCACCTGGCCGGGATTTGTGCTAAAGGTAGGCGGGCATTCCGATGCGTCTAGGATGCCCAGGCGTCCGCTTGTGCCTGCACCTACATAAAGAAGACGGCCGCCATTTTTCAACCTCGCTACGATGGAATCGACCACACGTGATACTACTGGGATGGTTTTTTCCACGGCGTATGCAACGGTTTGATCTTCTTCGTTGATTCTTTCTAAAATCTTCTCCGTGCTCAATGTATCTATGTTTAATGTTTGAGGATTTCTCGTTTCAGTCAGGATCTTATGAAGGTCCATATTCTATAGTACCTGCCTTTCAATTTGTGAATACGGGACGGGGAGTGATGGACCCCAGTATGACGGGTTTACCTGCTCCGGTTGCTCCTGGGACGTTGCCCGGATTTCCGTGAAGCGTTTCGTTCGCCAGGAGGGCAAAGGCGATTGCTTCCTTGGCATCGGAAGAATAGCCGATATCTTCCTGGATCTGAATGTCTAACTGGGGAAGAAGCTCCCTCATCATACAGAGAAGTGACCCATTGTAGCTTCCGCCGCCGCCAATGATGACTTCGTTAATAGGGTGTTTTGGAAGAACGAATTTTTCATAGGCATCCGAAATCGTCAGAGCTGTGAAGTAGGTTGCTGTCGCAATCAAGTCTTCTTTCGAAAGATCACCAAACTCTTCGAGGATGCGATTCACGAATACATCTCCAAACAGCTCGCGACCCGTTGACTTTGGAGGGTCTTTAAGGAAGAAATCCTTCTCCCATTCCATCCATTTCTGTGCGACGTCTTTCTGGACCGTCCCTTTCGCAGCAATCGCTCCATCCTCATCAAAAGAGAGGCCGAATAGTCGCTCGCATAATCCATCTATGACCATATTTCCAGGACCGGTATCAAATGCGAATACTTCTTGAAGAGTGCAATCTTTAGGAAGTACAGTCACATTTCCGATGCCGCCGATATTCTGAAGCAGTCTTCCTTTGTCTATTTTCCGGTAAAGAAGGTATTCAGTATAAGGTACAAGTGGGGCCCCTTCACCGCCGGCCGCCATATCCATGGAGCGGAAATTGGAGACGACTCTAGTATTTGTACGATACGCAATCACGCTCGGCTCCCCGATTTGAAGAGTGGAAGGAACCGAATTTTCGGTATGGAAGGGCTGGTGATAGACCGTTTGCCCATGTGATCCGATAAAGTCTAAAGCCTCTAATGAAACGCCAGCCTCTGAACACACCTTCAACACAGCATCGGCATAAACGTCTCCAAGCTCAAAATGCAAGCTGGAAAGGAGGGGGGTGGACGATTCTGTGACACTCATCACGTCGTAGATTTTCTTTTTTACGTGTGGAGGGAATGGAGCCGTCGAATAATGAACGAGCTCCACCTTTGTATCCGTGCCGCTGCCTTCAATTGAAACAAGGGCAGCATCCACCCCATCCACAGATGTACCGGACATTAACCCGACAGCTAAACGCTTACTCATATGACATCCTTCCTTCCCTGATGGCTTCTGTCACATTGACTGCCCCGGTGGCAGGGGAGGTTGAATCGACGATATAGGAAGCGTCTGGAAATCGCTCTGAAATACTTTCTTTAAAAATGGATTGCACCACCACATTATGTTCAAGGACACTTCCTTTTAAGGCGATAACCGGTTTCGAAGAGATCTGCAGTTTCTCCAATAAGGCAATCGTCTGTCGAGCAAGCTGCTCCCCGGCTATCTTAAGTAAAAGAAAGGCCTCTTCATTACCAGCCTCAGCTTGCTTGTGAACCGCCTTCGCCAGCTTGGCAATTTCACCTTTGGCAGAAGAATAGATAAACCCTTTTAACCCTTTCCCATCACTCGCTCCGATTTCGTTTAAAATGGCACGGGAGAAAGGGGAAAGTGGTTTACCGGAATCCATCTCCATGGAAACCTGTTTACAGGCTTCCATGGCTATATGATACGCACTGCCTTCGTCACCAAGAAGATGTCCCCATCCGCCGGTGGTTCCTTCCTGTTTCCCGTTTCGTCCATAACAAATCGAACCGGTTCCCGCAATGGTCATCACCCCGTTCTGATTTCCGATTAAACTGAAATAGGCGAGGGTGGCATCATTCAATACGATAATAGGCAGGGAAGTCATCCTTTGTAACTCCTTCTTGATTCGATGAGCCAGATTACCGGACTCGGCACCTGCCATTCCGATTACAATATGGGACACCTCTTCAGAAGAAGTGTGGTCCAAGCATTGTTGAATCACGGATGAGAGGTTGGTCAGTGCCTCTTCAAAGGAAACCGTTGGATTGCCGTGTCCGGATAAACTTTGAAACAGGATGTTCTTCTCTGAATCAAGAACGAGTCCTTGTATTTTCGTCCCGCCTGCATCGATTCCTATCACTCTAGTCATCTAAAGAAACCTCCACATTACTTGGTTTGAAAAGCAAATTTACCCCAAGGCTTCAGGTAATCCAATAAGAAGATCTCTTCTTCGCGGATACGCCCCACCACATTGGTTTTGCCTGAGTTCTCCATATCTTGAAGCGCGATTTGAAGTTCTCCTGCATACTGGGCATATAGGTCGTTTTCAATAACAATGTCTCCGCGTTTGATGTCTACCGTATTATGGGGAGCGAATTCTCTTCCACGATATTTCACGCGGCTTTGAGTCGAGCGGATCAAGTAGTCAGATACGTCACCACGATAGAAATGCGGTTCTTCAAAGATAATCGTCTTTTCTAAGTCAGTGGTCGTCTCATGGGTTTCGACTGTAAAGGTCAGCTTCGATGTGTTCAGTTCACTAAGCAGCTGCATTTCACGTTCTGATGCATAAGCGTTACTGATAATGACGTCATCAATTAACCCTGTTGCAAAAAGATGCTTCGCCTGGACATCGATCGGAAGGTTCCTGTGCATTTCTAATGTAGGCAATCCTTCCGTGACCGGCCAAGGACCGAATGTTGCATCGGAAGAAGAGACAAACGCAGCCGTTCTCATCCCGAAGTCTTTAAACTTTTTACTGCATTCAATAAAGAATGGATAGGATAAACCGGAGTAGCGGTGCGGATAGAAGTTATGACATCCAAGCAATTGATCCTTATTCGGTTGATACGTCATGATGTTATCGATGTATTTCGTTGCATTACTCATGTTGAGTTCAATTTTCAAATCATAAGGGTTGTACGACATCATCGATTCTTCATGCCCTGTATACCCGAGATCTAGGCGGATACCGTGAGCCCCGAGATCGGCAAAAAAGGATAAATCATCATACGAGATGTTCAGTTCTTTGAAAATACGGGGACTGATGTCAGCGATGACTTCCATATTTTTTTCACGTGCAAACTTAATCGTTTCTTTAAAGTTCGAGATGATTCCATCTTTGTCACCTTCTACTGATAGTAAGCAGGTGAACACTCGCTTAAAACCGTAAGACGCAGCCAGAGCCAGATATTCTTTATCCTTTTCAGTAGTTGAATGGTTTGGGTAAATTGAAACTCCGAGTCTTTTACTCATTGGTAAGCCTCCTTAAAATTAATTGTTTTCAAGTTTATCTATTCTTTTTAATAAGGGTATCATTTGTTCAATTAACGAGATCTCACTGATAGAGGTCATCAAATGGTCCTGGGCATGAATCATCAGAAGTGATTTTTCAAAATCTTCTCCATTGATTTCTGCCTGAATGAGACTCGTTTGCGTTTTGTGAGCTTTGTTCAGCTCTTCATGGGCTGTTTTCAACATCTCTTCAGCTTCCGCAAACTTACCTTCATGTGCCTTTGCCAGTGCTTCATATGCGGTGCTTTTTGCATTCCCGCCGTTTGATATAATTTCAAATATCTCCATTTCTACGTTGCGTACCTCTGCCATTGTGTACTCCTCCTCATTCCTGTTTAGAACTAGTTTCTACTAGAGTAGTAAAATAAAAGTTTAAATATTTTAAAATAATATTGAAATTTAATTTCATTATCGCATATAATCATATTAAACTGAAAGCCTTTTCAAGACAATCATTTTTTTTGGAGGTGACTATGACAGAATTTCAAGTACTAAAACACATCAAAAGTCAGATGGAGAACTACACCCCGTCTGAAATTGCGGTTGCTCAATATGTGATCGAGTTTCCTGACAAAGTAATGGAAATGACGACAAAGCAACTCTCACAATCATGCGGGAGCAGTGAAGCAGCCATCATCCGATTCTGCAAACGAATCGGAATCAATAGTTTCAGCGGATTGAAGATCGAACTGGCCAAAAGCACAAATATTGAAGAAACAATGAGTCATGACATCAATACACTCCTCCATTTTGAAGACAATCTTGAAACCGTCTTCAGCAAAGTACTGGTGAACACCTATCAAGCGATCAAGAACACGGAAAAGCTTTTTTCCATAGATGATCTGGATCGGGCTGTGAACGCGTTCCATAAAGCTGAACGGGTATACCTGTATGGAGTAGGAGGTTCAGCTGTAGTAGCGGAAGACTTTACGCAAAAGCTATTACGACTGAACTATCTGGCATTTCAAGCTAGTGATATTCACGTGCAGATGATGATGGCTGCCAATTTAACGGAAAGAGATGTCCTATTCGTCGTTTCGACTTCAGGGCAGACGAAGGAAATATTAAAGCTGATGAACGTCGCCCAAGAAAAAGGGGCTACAATCGTTCTATTGACACAGCATGGGAAATCACCGGCGAGGAAGCTCGCTGATATCGTCTTAACGATTTCCGAGGAAGAACACAACATCCGAATCGGGACCATGACGGCAAGAATTGCTCAACTCGTCGTGATTGATGCTTTATTCGTCGCTTTATGCATGAAAAAAGGACATGGCGTCTATGAGCAAATTATTCATACACATGAAGTAGTACAAAGAATGAAAGAGGAGGAAGAGTAGAAATGAGAGTATTATTCGTATGTTCCGGTGGAATGTCCAGCGCAATTGTAGTGAATGCACTGAAAAAAGAAGGGGACAAGGCAGGTATTGAGATGGAAGTCCATGCAATCGGAACCGGTGAGGTATCTGAGGAGATCTCCAAGGGGTGGGATGTTTGTATGGTGGCACCACAGATCAGACACCGTTTTGATCAAGTGAAGAAAGCCGCTGATGAAGCGAATGTTCCGTGTGGTCCGATTCCTCCACAAGCGTACACGCCACTTGGCGGCCCGACTTTACTGAAAACAGTAAAAGAATTAACCAACTAATTTAATAGGAAACAAGGGGGTAAAAACATGCAAAAGTTTGTGAATTTTTTAGAGAATAACTTGTCAGGTCCAATGGCCCGACTCTCTGAACAAAGGCATTTGCAAGCAATTCGGGATGGGGTTATTTCAGCACTGCCATTTATTATCGTAGGTTCATTTTTCCTGATCTTAGCTTTTCCACCGCTTCCTGATGGCGGAATATTCGGAGACATCAAGCAGTGGGCTGCAGACAACATCGTCGAAATCCTGATTCCATACCGACTGACCATGTTTATCATGTCACTCTATATAGCCTTCGGGATAGGGTACAACCTCTCGAAAAGCTATAATCTGGATCCATTATCCGGTGCCCAAATTTCAGTAGCAGCACTTCTATTAACAATTACACCGAAAGTAATGGACGGGGAAGGATGGGTTCTGCCGATGACCAACCTTGGTGGTCATGGATTATTCGTCGCCATGGTCGTCTCGATCTTTGCAGTTGAAATTTTGAGGTTCTGTAAAACGAAGAACATTACGATTAAAATGCCTGAGCAAGTACCGGCATCTGTATCACGAAGCTTCGAAGCACTTATTCCTGTAGCGATTGTCATTCTACTGGTTTCTGCCGTAACCGTATTAGCCGGAATAGATTTACATCATTTGATCGGTGTAGCTGTTGCTCCATTAGTTACAGCCGGTGACAGTATATTCGGTGTATTGATTCCGGTATTCTTAATTACATTCTTCTGGTCATTCGGTATCCACGGGGTGTCTGTAGTAGGAACGGTGGCCCGTCCATTATGGGAAGTGTTCCTTGTAAACAACGCAGATGCGGTTGCAAACGGAGAAGCAATCCCGCACATCGCACCAGAAACATTCTACCAATGGTTCATCTGGATCGGTGGTTCAGGAGCAACTCTCGGACTAGTTCTGGCCATGGTCTTCTTCTCGCGCTCGAAATACCTGAAAGCGTTAGGAAGAACAAGTATTGTACCAGGCATTTTCAATATCAATGAGCCTATCATCTTCGGTGCTCCAATCGTATTGAATCCGATTCTGATCATTCCATTTATTACGATCCCTCTGATCACTGGTACTTTGTCATATGTGGCAACGTCTATTGGCCTGGTATCGCCAACTTATATCATGCCACCTTGGACACTGCCGGCACCAATCGGAGCGTACCTCGCAACGGGTGGTGACTGGAGAGCCATCGTCATGGTTCTTATCAATATCGCAATCTCGTTCGCTATCTATTTCCCATTCTTCAAGATGTATGACAAGAAGATGGCGAAGATGGAAGAAAGCGATCAACAAGCGGCGTAATAGAAAAGCGGAGGCGGCTCGATCAGCTCCGACACCGGAAAGGCGTTCTTTGCCTTTTTGGTGGGCTGGACTTATGACCTCGAGGGGCTAGCCGCCGGAGCTGGACAAGAGAAAAGCGGAGGGACTTTGCCTAGAGGCGACAAGCATAAGCTAAGCCGTCAAGAAGGTTGCACTTCACCCTTCTTGGCGGAATAGCTTATGACCTCGAGCCTCTAAGCCCCGTAGCTGGACAGGTAGAAAAGCGGAGGGAACAGCCGCTGTAGCTGGACAAATACAAAAGCGGAGGCGGCTTTTCCCTCTCCACATAAGCATTCATATCAAAAAACAGAAGTGGGGGTCCTAGGATTCCCACTTCTTCATTAGCATTAGGAGTGATTCAAATGACAGAAACGGTTGTCCCAAAGCGAATCGGTTTTAGAAGTGTGTTTGTTCTTCTAATCTCCGTATCTATTGGACTATTACTTCTTTCCAAGCCTTTGATGAGTGCGGGACTCGCAAAGGATTGGAGCGTATTTTTAGCAACGGGGATTTCGGCATCGGTTGGACTCTCATATGTTCTCTTGAAAATTGAAGGTCCTGTTGAAAATGCCTCCGTTAAAAAGAAGCGCGTTTTATTAGCAGTGGTTGTCAGTTTCTTAATAAGCTTTATTTTGGCGTTTGTTGCCAAGTAATCTCGAGGAGGCATTCACAATGAAAAACGGAATCAAGATCGTTACGATCGGCGGGGGCTCAAGCTATACTCCCGAGTTTGTGGAAGGATTGATCAAGCGTTATGATGAGCTTCCAGTGAGTGAGCTGTGGCTTGTAGATATTGAAGCTGGGAAAAATAAGCTCGACATCGTCGGGAATTTGGCGAAGAGAATGGTAGAAAAAGCTGGGGTGCCCATGGAGATTCATCTTACGCTGGACCGGAAAGAGGCATTGATAGATGCTGATTTTGTCACGACTCAAATGCGAGTCGGACAACTAAAGGCGAGAATCCAAGATGAGAGGCTTCCGATCAAGTACGGGATGATCGGCCAGGAAACGAATGGTGCCGGGGGATTGTTCAAGGGAATGAGGACGATCCCGGTTCTATTGGAAATCGCAGATGAAATGCAGCAGCTCTGCCCTGACGCCTGGTTGATCAACTTCACCAATCCTGCAGGCATGGTGACAGAGGCTTTGCTGCGCTACGGGTCACATCCTAAAGTCGTTGGCGTATGTAATCTTCCCATTAATACGAGAATGACATTGGCCAAGCTTCTTGACGTGGAGGTAGAACGACTGCATATCGACTTCGCCGGATTGAATCATATGGTGTACGGATTGGACGTTTTGGTGGACGGTGAGTCAGTTTTAGAGGATGTACTGGAAATCATGAGCAATCCTGACAAGCAGGTCAGCATGAGGAATATTGCGCCGCTCCCATGGGAACCGGAGTTCATCAAGAGTCTGGGAATCATTCCATGTCCTTATCACCGATATTTTTATAAAACGAGTGATATTTTAGAAAAGCAGTTAGAGGAATTCAAGACGGGGACCACCAGGGCAGAAGTGGTTCAGCAATTAGAAAATGAGCTTTTCGAACTTTACAAGGATGAAAACCTTGATATCAAGCCTCCACAGCTTGAACAAAGGGGAGGCGCTTATTACAGCGATGCGGCATGTAATCTCATCTCATCGATTTATAATGATCGCGGTGACATTCAAACGCTGAATGTCCAGAACGACGGAGCGATCAGTGATTTACCACGGGAATCTGCTGTGGAAGTGAATTGCGTCGTTACGAAGTCTGGTCCTAAGCCGATTGCGGTTGGTGAGCTGCCGGTGGCTGTGAGTGGACTTGTTCATCAAATTAAATCCTTTGAACGGGTTGCTGCGGAAGCATCGGTTACAGGGTCCTATGAAAAAGCATTGCTTGCCATGACGATCAATCCGTTGGTGACGAGTGATGTGAAGGCTAAGCAGCTGCTGGATGAAATGCTTGAGGTGCATAAAGAGTATTTACCGCAGTTTCGTGAGCGATTTACACATAGTTAAGGTTGGGAAGTGTCTCAAATATTGATTTGGGGCACTTTTTGCGTGGATTGGCGAGGAGAATGGGGGTAGGAAGTGGTTTTGGTTAAGATATTATCGAGTTTGAGCTGTTTATTATCGACTTTTCGGATATATTATCGAGTTTGGCATGTTTATTATAGACTTTTCAAATATATCATCGACTTTACCCATTATATTATCGATATTCGATAAATAAGCGATGCCCAAGCGGGTCCGATTCCAGTTTATTTTCAAAAGAACCCAGTTTATTTTCAAATTCTCAGATTTATTTTCAAAAACACCCAACTTATTTTCAAATTTCCAGATTTATTTTCAAAACGCCTCAACTCAACCCACCCCCTCACCAAGTTCGACCACAATCCCCACATCTTTCTTCCGGACGAGCATACCATGATAGAAAGAACGCTTATCCGAAAGGAAACGTCCGCCTATGATTCCAGTTAAAACAAAAGTAGCAGCCTCCTTATATGCCACGATGTCAATCAGCTTTTGGGGCATATCATTTGTATCAACGAAAGCAGTGTTGGACACCCTTGATCCTTATACGCTGCTCGTTCTTCGGTTTGCGATTGGAGCGCTGTTTCTTCTCATGATTTTACTCTTAAAAAGATATCGACTCACCATTCCGCTAAAGTTTATTCCTCATCTGATCGTGCTGGGGGTACTTGGCGTCTTCATTCATCAAGTGATCCAGGCGACGGCCCTCCTTACAATCGATGCATCATCAGCAGGCTGGATGATTTCTTTTTCTCCCGTGTTCACCGTAATCCTCTCCATGATTTTTTTACATGAAAAAATGACGGTTCCTAAAGCACTGGGCATGATTATAGCGATTACAGGTGTGCTGATGGTAACGACAGCGAGGAGCGGGCAGTCCATCGGATTTGCTGTCAATATCGGTTATATCCTGATGATTCTCAGTACATTAAACTGGGCCATCTATTCTGTGTTGCTGAAAAAACTTCGTATCGAGCTGCCATCCCTCGTCATCACCTTTTATATGAGTCTACTTGGTTTCAGCTTAACCATCCCTTTTCTCATCCGAAACCGGGGCTGGGAAGGCATTTCTCTTTTGTCAAATGTGGAATGGGCCCACTTAATGTTCCTCGGTATGTTTGTGTCGGGAATCGCTTATTGGTACTGGGCGAAAGCATTGGAGGTATTGGATGCGTCAAAGGTTTCGATGTTTCTGTATTTAGAGCCCGTCACCACACTCATTGCGGCGATCCTTCTCCTGCATGAGAAGATTTTCTTCATAAGCATCATGGGTGGAGTCATAATTATAATAGGAGTTGTGATTGTAAACGGCCAGATGATTTCTGTTTTCCAGCGGTTGCTTGGGAGGAAAAGATAACACAGGGAGGAATCGCGGTGACCTTAAGGGAACGCATAAAGAATAGATTAGATGAATTGACAACCCCTTCCACGAAAGAACTTAAAGAAGTCTTGCAGTCTCTAAACGTAAGTCTCGATGATTTACAGCCATACTTACAGTCTGCGGATGGAAAACCCTATTATCGAAAGCTCCTTTATCAAAATGAAGTAGCAGAGCTTCTCGTGATGAATTGGTCCGACATGGAATGTGCTCCACATGATCACGGGGACTCAAAGGGATGGATTCAAGTCATGAACGGGACTTCAGTCAATACAATCTTTGAAGTAAAAGAAAACCAGCTTCCACAGGAGATATTTGATCGCGAATATAGGAAAGGTTCTTTCTTTTTTGCACCCAAAAAGGGTGTTCATAAAATGAAGAAGGGGAGTGGGGAAGAGCTGGTGACCCTCCATCTCTATTCGCCGCCTATTCAGGGTATGATGGTGTACGACCTGGGAAAATGTGCTGCCTGTGTTGTTTCTGAAGAATGCGGGGCATGGTGGCCGGATCATATAAAGCAGAAAGTGAAGGAAATTCAATTAAAATGAAAAAAGCGTTCCTCCATTATGGGGGAACGCTTCTTTCAATGATTATTGTACTCTCACTGTTTTCGCATCCTTACTTTCTACCCCTGTCGGAGAAACAGACGTAACTCCATAAGTGTACATTCCACCTTCTTGAGCTGAAGTATCTTCATACGTTGTTAGCTTTCCTTGAGAATAAACGACATCTACAATATTAGCCGGATTCTCGTAATCTCCTTCTTTCACGCCATCAAAGCGATAGATGACATATTTTCTGGCATCGGAGTGATGTTTATCATCGATGGTTAAAGTTACATGATCTTCATGTTTGTCTGCTTTCACCGTGTTCGGTTTCTTTGGAAGCGTTTCATTGTTCCAAGGAGTGGCAGGGGTTAAAGCAGGCTCTGTGTAAACCTCGTTACGTAAAATATCTGCGTAACCAAGTGGGTTTTCAAAGATTTGTCTTAGAGAGAAATGCATTTGTCCAAGGGCGGTTCCGTTATCACGGTTGTCCATGATTTGCTCTGGCAGCTCATAAGGATTGAACCATTCCTGGTCAAAATTGTCTCCCACTTTATAGTCGGCCGTCCCTATATAAAGATTAACAGGATGGTTGTACGCATACTCATTCACTTCCTGACTCCACCAATCCAATAGAACGGAGTAGTTAGCAACAGCCAGTTTTCTAGACCAATAGATTTGAGGGGTAATATAATCGATGCTTCCATCCTTGATCCATTGACGGGTGTCTGCATACAAGTCGTCATAATTCGTTTGTCCTGCCTGTGTGTCGCTTCCTGTAGGATCATCAGCGATATTTCTCCATACACCAAATGGGGAGATACCAAACTGGACCCATTCTTTAATGTCTTTGATGGATGAATTGATGTCAGCTACAAGAACATCTACGTTATTTCGTCTCCAGTCTTCAATATCGTCAAACGAACTTCCATATTTCTCGTATGTATCTTGATCTGGGAAGATTTCTCCTGCAATGCGGTAAGGATAGAAATAATCGTCCATGTGAACGGCTTCAATGTTGTAATTGCTCACTAATTCTTCAACCGTATCAATCAGGTATTCCTGTACTTCAGGTATACCCGGGTCCAAATAATACTGCTTGCCATATTTCACTACCCATTCTGGATGCAGCTTAGCTACATTGTCATCAGCAAGTGACTCGATCGTTTGATTTGGCATCGTAATTCGATAAGGGTTCACCCATGCATGAACCTCGATTCCGCGCTTATGAGATTCATCGATCATGATCTGTAGTGGATCATATCCCGGATCGGTTCCTTGTTTGTCACCTGTAATGTACTGGGACCAAGGAGCCAGTTCAGAAGGATAGAAGGCATCTACAGTAGGTTTCACCTGATAGATGATGGTATTAAATTTCAACTCTTTTAGCTCGTCAAGGGTCTCTGTCACCCAATCCGTATACTCCTCTTGGTCCATTCCAGCTTTCACATCAATGTTTTGAACCGTGGCAATCCATGCTGCGCGCATTTCATGTTTAGGCGCATGAGTTTCCGAAGCTTTTGCTTTTCCTGTAGAAAAAGGAAGGGCTAGCGAGAACAACAAGGCGGCCATGATCATGTACTTCACTGCTTTCATCAACAAATTCCCCGCTTTCATTAACAGGTTTCCCATTAAAAGAAACCGTTTTCATTTTATTGAAATAATACTTCACAAAATAAAATAAAAACATGAAATATTATTTCTATTTTCATTATAAGGTGTTGGTTTCTTATGGTATATAGTACCAACGAGGTAAAAAAACTGAATATTCTATCGGTAATCAGTAAGATTTGACTAGTTAAATAGTTCTAAAAACGAAAGAAAGGGAAAGAATGGATACAGAATGTTTCGAACCATCGGGTTGATGTGGTGGTAATATAAGAGTTTGAAGGGCTTCGATTCATTAAGCACTCCATTCACAAAGCAGGGTTGAGAGATCTTTTGATAGAAAGGGATTGACCATGTGGTGCACCACATAGTTTATGATTTAGGTGTGAGGTGGAAAGAATGTACAAGGTGAGCGAGTTTTCCAAGATGACAGGACTGAGTAAGGAAACACTGCGTTACTACGCAGAGATAAAATTGCTCGAACCTGTGTATATCGATCCTGCAAACAACTATCGCTATTATGATAATGGATCCTATCTAGTGGGACGATTATTGGTCTACTTAAGGAGATTTAACTTTTCCATACAAGAAATGTTAACCGTCGTAAATGATGAATCCTTTGAGAATTTGGAACAATTGATACGTGCGAAGAAACGGGATTTAGAAGCGGAGATAGAGCGCATACAAACAGTGATTGCAGAAATGGATGATTTCTTCGAGATGGGAATAGGAGAGGATATGAATGATTAAATGGCATGAAGAACGGATCATTCCAGTCAATATTGAAACGATATGGCATTTGTTTGAGATTGAGAACATTCAACGAATCATGCCGAACGTCGTTGAAAACAAGGTACTGGAGCAAAAGAAAGGCGTGGTAGGGTCCACCTACCAACAGAAATACAAAGAGGGGAAAAGAATCGAGACGTATATTGTAGAAGACCTCGAGTACGAGAACACCCCCGAGAAAAAACACAATAAAATTGGCTTCACACTTGCAAAAGCCTTTGAAATCGAAGCTGAATTCACCCTCCACAAAATAGACGACAAACAAACCAGATTCATCTATAAAGGCGAAAACAGAGGACTGAACTTCCTCGGAAAAGTCTTATTAAAACTTGGCGGAGAAAAAAACAACAACAAAGTCGTCACCGATTTCATGGACCGTGTTGAAAGTGAAGCATTGAAAGAAGCGAATAAGTAGTGAAGAAGAAGGACGGACCTCCACGATTCGTGGAGGTCCGTCCCTCTTTACGTTCACAAGCAGGAACTATCCCTTCTTTAATCGAATGTAGCATCGTAAGTGTTATTTAGAAGGGGATGTAGAAAATGGATAATAAAGAAAAAATCATAACACATCACATAAAGGTAATGGAATGGGTGACATCACTTGAGTCCTTATCGGAGGTACAATGGAGAAGGCCGATTGATGAAGGGAAATGGAGTGTTGCGGAAATCATCGGACACTTCATTCCGTGGGATCAATTTGTTCTGGAAAGCCGGATTCCCTATTTTAAATTAGGAAAAGAAATGCCTCCTGGGCCTGACCCGGATGAATTGAATCATCAAGCTGCAAAGGAAAGCAGAGAGCGTTCCAAACACGAAACCATTGAAGCATTCATTCTTACGAGACAAAAGCTGCATAAAGCGATCCTTACAATGAATGATCAGGAATGGCACAGAGAGATAACCATCGGCAAAAGCACAATAACAATCCCTGACTATTTTAATAACTTAGCCAAACATGATGAACACCATATGAATCAGATAAATGAGCTTATTTGAGAGGGACGGACCTACGGAATTTTCGGAGGTCCGTCCCTCTTCATATGGTTTGAATTTTGTTAATAGAGGGAAAAGAAGAGGAGTTTCAGGAGCTGAATTTCAGGGTGCGAAAAAAATTTTTCAGTTAAGATTTTGCATGAAAATTCATGTTGGATTTTGATGAAATATGTTCCGATGAGCGAATTTTTGAAAGCGATTTCTTTATGATTGCATCAAGCTTTTAAAGATTCTGAATATTAAGTGAAAACAAACATTTATATATCAACCTTCATCCGTCCAATTACATATATATTTGGAAAAACCACTCTCTATCCATTAACTTAATTTTTCGTTTTTTCTAATTTTCATGATATACTAACGAAAATTAAGAAAATTTAATTAACCGGTTAATTATTCAAAAAATATACAAGTTTAGTAGAGGAGGACATTGGATGAAAACGAATCTTCCTGTAGCGCAAGGCATGTATGATCCTGCGCAAGAACATGAAGCATGTGGAATTGGAATGATTGCAAATATTGATGGGACGAAAAGTCACAGCATCGTTCAAAATGCAATTAACATTCTATGTAACTTAGAGCACCGTGGAGGACAATCAGCTGATACAAGCACTGGTGACGGTGCAGGTATCCTTACCCAAATCCCTCATCATTTCTTCAAAAAGCAATGTGAGAAAGAAGACATTATCCTTCCTAGAAAAGGTGAATATGGGATCGGAATGGTATTCCTTCCTGAAAATTATGAGAAGCGCATGAAGAGCAAAGAAATCTTTGAGCGCATCATTGAAGAAGAAGGTCAGAAGACACTTGGCTGGAGACCTGTTCCACTCAATGATTCCTTTGTAGGAAAAGTGGCTTCCAAGTCTAAACCGTTCATTCGTCAAGTATTTATAGGCGTATCGGATGACATACAGTCCCGGATGGATTTCGAGCGTAAGCTATATGTGATCCGTAAACGAATTGAAAAAGAAGTGGCAAATGTTGAAGGACAAGAGGATGTATATCTTTGTAGTTTGTCTTCTACAACCATCGTTTACAAAGGGATGCTCATTCCCGAGCAGCTGGATTCCTTTTATATTGACCTCAACCATCCTGAGTTCCGGTCAGCTTTAGCCCTTGTACATTCCCGCTTTAGTACAAACACTTTCCCAAGCTGGCAGCGATCTCATCCAAACCGATATACGATCCATAATGGAGAATTCAATACATTACGAGGGAATGTGAACTGGATGCGCGCACGTGAGAAGCTGTGCCATTCAAGTGCATTTAAAGAAGAAGATCTGGAAAAGATCCTTCCTGTTATTGACGAGACAGGCAGTGATTCCTCTATGTTTGATAACTGCTTTGAATTCCTTCATTTATCAGGAAGATCCCTTGCTCACACCGCCATGATGATGGTACCGGAGCCTTGGGAAAACGATGACACGATTCATCCGAAGAAAAAGGACTTCTACGAGTATCATAGCTGCTTGATGGAGCCATGGGATGGACCGGCAGCCCTTGTGTTTACGGATGGAAAACAGATTGGTGCCTGCCTTGACCGAAATGGACTTCGGCCTGCACGTTACTATGTGACTAAAAGCGGTATGATTGTTCTTGGTTCTGAAGTAGGGGCCCTGGATATTTTTGCCGATGACATTGTGTACAAAGATCGATTACAGCCAGGAAAAATGCTGCTTGTAGATCTGGAAAAAGGAAGAATCATTCCGGATGAAGAGATCAAGCTGCGTGTTGCCTCTGAGCATCCGTACAGACATTGGCTGGACAACAATAAATTTGAACTTGAGGATTTACCTGAAACGACACATGAACCAGTTCAACTGGATTCAGAAGATGTGCTCTTGCAACAGCAGGCTTTTGGCTACACAAATGAGGAATTGAACAAAATCATTAAGCCGATGGTGACGGATGGGAAAGATCCGGTTGGTTCCATGGGATATGATTCACCTCTTGCCGTATTATCGAAAAAGCCACAGCTTCTTTATAACTACTTCAAACAACTATTTGCTCAAGTAACAAACCCACCGATCGATGCGATTCGAGAACAGATCATTACATCTGTAGGAACAACGATTGGAGCAGAAGGAAACCTGGTTAATCCGGGTCCTGAAAGCTGCAGGCATATCCATTTAAAGTCACCGATTTTAACCGGTGAAGAGCTTGAAAAGATTCGTCATCAAAACGAAAAGGGCTTCAAAGCCGTTACTTTATCGATTTTATTTGATGTAACAAATGAGGAAAATCAGCTTGAAGGCACGCTGGATGCTCTGTATGAAAAAGCTGACCAGGCCGTTGAAGATGGTGCGACACTCCTTATTTTATCTGACCGTGGAGTTGTGAAGGACAAAGCTGCCATTCCAGCACTCCTAGCCGTTTCAGGACTGCATCATCACTTAATTCGCCAAGGAACGCGTACGACTGTCAGCATCCTTTTGGAATCAGGGGAACCAAGAGAGGTTCACCATTTCGCAACCCTGCTCGGATATGGTGCGGAAGCAATCAATCCTTATTTAGCCTATGAAACGCTGCGTGATCTCATCGATAAGGGCGAGCTGCAGGACACTACTTACGAACAAGCGGTTCAAAGCTTTGTGAAATCAGGGACAGACGGTGTCATCAAAGTTTTATCTAAAATGGGAATTTCGACGATCCAGAGTTACCGTGGAGCACAAATATTTGAAGCGGTAGGGATCCATAAAGATGTGATTGATAAATATTTCACCCGTACAGCGTCAAGACTCGGCGGAATCGGGATGGATATCATCGAAAAAGAAGTGCTGTTAAGGCATCGAAAAGCGTTCAATGACCGAAAAGATAATCAACGCACATTGGATTCGGGAGATGAATTCCAGTACAGAAAAAATGGAGAAGATCATGCGTACAATCCAAGTACGATTCACACCCTTCAACATGCATGTCGTACGAATAATTACGAGTTATTCAAAAAATATTCCAACATGCTCACAGACGAGAAGCAGAATCTGCAGTCTCTGCGTGGACTACTTTCGTTTAAAGAAACGAAGCCTATCCCGATTGAAGAGGTTGAATCAGTGGAAGAAATCTGTCGCCGATTCAAGACTGGTGCCATGTCATTCGGATCCATCAGTCAGGAAGCCCATGAAGCATTAGCGATAGCCATGAATAAAATTGGAGGTCGGAGCAACTCAGGTGAAGGTGGGGAACATCCGAGCCGCTTCACACCGGATGAAAATGGGGATTCAAGGCGCAGCTCGATCAAACAAGTAGCGTCAGGACGCTTCGGTGTAACAAGCCATTACCTGGTTAATGCGGACGAAATTCAAATCAAAGTTGCACAAGGAGCCAAACCTGGAGAAGGAGGACATCTCCCTGGAAAGAAAGTATATCCTTGGGTTGCTGAAGTGCGGGGATCTACTCCTGGCGTGGAGTTGATTTCACCACCGCCTCATCATGATATTTATTCGATTGAAGACCTTGCCGAGCTGATTTATAACCTGAAGAATGCAAACCCGCAAGCACGCATCAGCGTAAAGCTGGTATCTGCTGTAGGTGTTGGCACGATCGCTGCAGGTGTGGCAAAAGGCCGGGCGGATGTTGTCTTAATCAGTGGATATGACGGGGGAACGGGTGCTGCACCGAGAACCAGTCTGAAACATACAGGATTGCCATGGGAGATCGGTCTTGCCGAAGCTCATCAGACCCTGTTACTGAATCGTCTTCGCGACCGGATTGTCGTCGAGACTGATGGGAAAATGATGACGGGCCGGGATGTTGTTGTTGCATCGCTTCTAGGAGCGGAAGAGTATGGATTCTCCACTGCACCGCTTGTTGTTCTTGGCTGTGTCATGATGCGTGTTTGTCATTTGAATACATGTCCGGTCGGTATTGCGACACAAGACCCTGAGTTACGAAAAAAATACACAGGTGATCCTGAACATGTAGCGAACTTCATGCGATTTGTTGCCCAGGAAACAAGAGAGCTTATGGCTCAACTTGGTTTCCGAACGATCAATGAAATGATTGGCAGAACCGATATCCTGGAAGCAAACGAAGCGATTGATCATTGGAAAGGGAAAGGAATCGACCTCTCTGCTCTTCTGTATCAACCAGATGTACCTGAAAAGGTGGGCCGCTATGCGACAAGAAAGCAGGATCACGAGCTTGAGAAAACACTCGATTATCAAGAGCTGATTCCCCGCTGCCGCCAAGCGATTGAAACGGGAGAACCGGTTGAATGGACGACAGCGATTCGAAACATTCACCGCGTAACCGGCACGATGCTTGGAAGCGAAATTACAAAACGTTATGGGGCAGAAGGCTTACCGGAAGATACAATCCGTTTGACGTTTAAAGGATCTGCAGGGCAAAGCTTTGGAGCCTTTATTCCAAAAGGTCTGACCCTTCGACTTGTCGGGGATTCAAATGACTTCGTAGGAAAAGGTTTATCAGGCGGGAAAATCATCGTTCATCCTGATCCGACCGCTACGTTCATCCCAGAACGAAACACGATCATCGGTAACGTTTCCTTCTACGGGGCGTCTGGTGGAGAAGCATATATTTATGGAGTGGCCGGCGAGCGATTCTGTGTCCGTAACAGTGGAGCGCAGGTAGTCGTTGAAAGCGTCGGGGATCACGGATGTGAATATATGACAGGTGGAAAAGTGGTTGTACTCGGACTTACAGGACGGAATTTTGCCGCAGGTATGTCAGGCGGAGTCGCCTATGTACTGGATGAAGATGAAAACTTCAGATCGAGATGTAACCAGGAGCTTGTCCTCGTTCAGCCATTATTTGATCCGGACGAAATGAAAGATGTATACGACATGATCGAGAAATACGTTCATTATACAAACAGCAACAACGGTAAGAAGATTTTAGCGAACTGGGATTCCTACGTGTCCAAATTTGTGCGCGTGATTCCGAAATCATACCTCAAGATGAGAGAGCGGATCAGTGAGCTTGAAAATAGTGGATTAGAGAAATTCGATGCCGAAATGACAGCATTTGAAGAAGGCACAAAAGAAGAGAAAAAAGTGTTAGAACCAGCGAAATAAAGAGGGAGGGGGATATTATGGGAAAGCCAACTGGATTCATGGAATATAAAAGACAAACATTAGATGAAAGAAATCCAGCTGAACGAACGAAGGATTGGAACGACTACACCTCTCCTCTTTCGGAAGAAGAAGTCAAGAAACAGGGGGCGCGCTGTATGGATTGCGGCGTTCCTACCTGTCAGTCTGGAATGGAAATCAACGGAGCGACAACTGGTTGCCCCGTTTATCACTTAATACCGGAATGGAACGACCTTGTGTACCAGGGACAATGGAAAGAAGCCCTAAAGCGTGAACATCAGATGAACAACTTCCCGGAATTCACCGGTTTTGCTTGTCCGGCACCATGTGAAGGAGCATGCGTACTCGGGATCAATGAGCCGCCTGTGGCGATCAGAACAGTGGAACGTTCGATTATTGAAAAAGGGTTTGAAGAAGGCTGGGTCATTCCTGAACCACCTGAACACCGCACAGGTAAACGAGTGGCGGTCGTGGGTTCAGGTCCTGCAGGATTAGCCTCTGCTGCTCAATTGAATAAAGCAGGCCACCTTGTGACTGTTTTTGAAAAAAATGATCGTGTAGGCGGACTATTAACATATGGCATTCCGGAAATGAAATTGCCTTATTCAGTTGTTAAGCGTCGCGTTGATATTTTAGAGGAAGAGGGCATTGAATTCGTTACGAATACGGAGGTCGGGAAAGACTACACAGTGGAAAATCTGCGTGAAAACTTTGACGCAGTCATACTTTGCGGAGGTGCAGCCGTCCATCGTAACATCCAAGTTGAAGGACGTGATTTAAAAGGCGTTCATTACGCAATGGAATTCCTTCATTCGAATACAAAAAGCCTGTTGGATTCCAACCTGGAAGACGGAAATTATATTTCTGCTGAAGGGAAAGACGTCATCGTCATCGGTGGTGGGGATACAGGCACAGACTGTTTAGCCACTTCTGTAAGACATAACTGTAAAAGCCTCACTCAGTTTGATATCTACGATAAAAAGGGTGCCATGCGGGATGAAGTCGGCAACCCATGGCCGCAATACCCGGTCATTCACCGGGTGGAGTACGGTCAAAAAGAAGCAGCTGAAGTACTTGGAGAAGATCCACGTGCATACGCTGTCATGACCAAGAAGTTTGTCGGTGACGAACATGGTCATATCAAAGAAGTTCATACGATCAATGTAAAGCTTCGTTATGATGAAGATGGAAACAAAATCCGAGATGAAATTCCTGGAACTGAAAAAGTATGGCCGGCAGATCTTGTCCTTCTGGCAATCGGATTCAGTGGTCCGGAACAAGACCTGATCAAGGAACTTGAAGTCGAAACAAACAGCAATTCCACCGTTAAAGCAGAGTACGGCAAATACCTGACCAACGTCGATGGAGTCTTCGCTGCAGGAGACATGCGCCGAGGCCAAAGCCTCATCGTCTGGGCCATCAACGAAGGCCGTGAAGCAGCACGCGAATGCGACCGCTACCTCATGGGTGGAACTGAATTACCTTAATAGAGGGACGGACCTCCGTTGGGCTTGATGCCTGACGGGGTTTTTTTTGCGTGTTTAAAGAGGGACGGGCCTCCCTCACGTCCCATCCACCACCTCCAATCCTCATAACCACACCATTTCTTCTATCTAACTTCAAGGTCCGTCCCTTAAGATCCTGTAAGTAGAGAATTACGGGAGCAGTTGGTTGTTTCTTTTGCTGGGATGTGGGTTGTACGATCGTTGAAAAGTGAGGGAAGTGGCCATATTAAGGGAAATATGGTGAAACTTCATTCGTATAGGCTCTAAATACGTATTTTAAATCTAAAAAAAGGGTCTGATAGGTTCTTTAGAAGGTCTAGGTAAGGGCTTTATCTAGTGTGCTTGGAGATAATTGCGTCGCTTTGGTAAAGAATTGCGTCATTTTTTAGTTTATTGCGTCTTTATCATAGGTAATTGCGTCATTTTCATTAGTAATTGCGTCATTTTCTATTTTATGGAAAAATGATAGCGGACCACATCAAAAAAATTCCCTTCCAAGGTCCGTCCCTCAATATTCATAAAAAGTCCTAAGTATAAAGGCTCTATTGACTATAGAACAAGTTAGTGAAAATAAGTATGAAAGGGTAGCATATTCACTTCTAAACAATCTAGAATAGGAATATTGTCTACTGTAAGAGTTTTGTCCAAAGACAGGATGGGAGGGACGCACTTATATTTTATTAAAATTGAAGACTGATAGGGGGAAAACAAAATGATGAAATATCTTCAGCGTATTGGTCGTTCGTTAATGCTTCCGGTTGCCGTTTTGCCGGCTGCAGCGATTTTGATGGGGATTGGGTATTGGATCGATCCAACCGGCTGGGGGGCGGATAGTCCGATTGCCGCTTTTTTAATTAAGGCTGGCGCTTCGATCATAGATAATATGTCGATTCTATTTGCAGTCGGTGTAGCATTGGGTATGGCCAAAACAAAGGATGGATCTGCAGCACTGAGCGGGTTGGTCGCTTATCTCGTGATTACGACACTCCTTTCAACGGACTCAGTTGCACTGCTTCAAGGTGTGGATGCCGCAGCAGTCAATCCTGCATTTGAGAAAATCGGTAATCAGTTTGTCGGGATTCTGTCAGGGATCGTTGCGGCAGCTATGTACAATCGCTTCAGTCACGTGAAGCTTCCGGATGCCCTTGCCTTTTTTAGCGGAAAACGATTGGTTCCGATCATGTCGGCGATTGCCATGCTGGTTGTATCAGGCGTGATGCTGTTTGTTTGGCCGGTCATCTACACTGCCCTGGTTTCATTCGGGAAGGAAATCAGTGGGCTCGGCTTCACGGGTGCTGGTCTATATGGATTCTTTAATCGATTATTAATTCCTACTGGATTGCATCATGCCTTGAATTCCGTGTTTTGGTTCGACGTTGCCGGTATTAATGATATCGGGAACTTCTGGTCAGGTAACGGTGAAAAAGGTGTGACGGGTATGTATCAGGCTGGGTTCTTCCCGGTTATGATGTTTGGTCTTCCTGCAGCGGGACTTGCCATCTATCATGCTGCAAAACCAAATAAGAAGAAGCTGGTGGCGTCACTTATGCTGGCAGCTGGTTTTGCTTCCTTTTTCACAGGGGTGACTGAGCCTCTTGAGTTTGCCTTTATGTTCGTGGCACCTGCCCTTTATGTAGCACATGCTGTGTTGACAGGGTTATCCTTGGCGATTGCCTCCTTCTTTCAATGGACGGCCGGGTTCGGGTTCAGCGCAGGGTTCGTCGATTTTGTCCTGAGCTCAAGACTTCCGTTAGCGAATCTTCCGTACATGCTGCTCATACAAGGTGTCGTATTTGCCCTTCTCTACTATTTCTTGTTCCGCTTCATGATCGCGAAATTCAATCTTATGACTCCAGGGCGTGAAGAGGATAATGAAGAAGTAGTAGTGGAGAATGCAACAGTGCATACTCAAAGCGAAAAGTTTGCCGTGATGGCAGAGGAAATCTATACAGGACTCGGCGGAGATGAAAATGTAACATCCGTAGATAACTGTATAACAAGATTGAGAGTGGAAGTAAAGGACATGGATGCCGTGGATCAGGGGCGGATCAAAGCGACAGGGGTTCCGGGCCTCCATGTGGTTGGGGAAAATAGCATTCAAGTGATTGTCGGGACGTCGGTGCAATTTGTGGCTGATGAGATTGAGAAGATTCGAGGGTAGGAGTGTCGGCCGATTGTGTGATGGGTTTAATGGAGGGGAGTTTATCGTTTTTTTGCAGAATGGCAGATATATGGTAAATATGGCAGATAAAATAAAAAAAGGCAGATATACTTCCTAAATGGCAGATGAATCCCCAACATGGCAGATAAGCGAAACCGAGAGCCTTCCACCCCAACTCCCGCACAAGGAGTTGGGGTCTCTTTTTCTCCCAAACTGCAAAAATCTCAAGAATAGTCTATACTTTATCCTATAGAATTCTTTCCCAGGAAGGTTTTTACCATGAAGAAACTTAAAGAATCGGATCTCTATCAACCGATCCAAAAACATTTTCATAAACAGGGATACCAGGTGAACGGCGAAGTGAACGATTGTGATGTGACTGCTTTTAAAGAAGAAGAACTTGTGATTGTGGAATTGAAGCTTTCATTGAATGTCGAGCTTCTTATTCAAGCGACAAAGCGGCAGAGACTCACAGACCTGGTGTACATTGCGATCCCGAAACCAAAGCGTCCCCGGTCAAAGCGGTGGAATGATGTCTGCCACTTGGTTCGCAGATTGGAGCTCGGTCTGATCACCGTTTCATTTACGACGAAAACGCCAAAACTTGATTTTGTCATTCATCCAGAAGCCTTTGACCGGAAAAAGAGTATGAAGAACAGTAAGCGGAAACGGGCGGCGCTTGTAAAAGAAATCGAAGGGCGCAGTGCAGATTACAATGTAGGCGGCAGCAATAAGACGAAAATCATGACGGCTTACAAGGAAAACTGCATTCAGATCGCCTGTTACTTGGAAAAACACGGGCCCATGTCACCGAGGAACTTAGCCAAGCTGGGCACGGGTACGAAAACCCCATCCATTCTTCAGAAGAATTATTACCGCTGGTTTGAGCGGGTGAAAAGGGGAGTTTACCAGATAACGGAGCAAGGAAAAAAAGAGCTTGAAAAGTATCCCGAACTCGTAAGCTATTACTCAAAGAAATTAGAAGAACAATAGAAAGAGCCTGCTTTCCGTAACCGGAGAGCGGGCTCTTCTTTGCATCTCACTACTAGTACCCGCATTCTTCACATATACATTACATCAGAGAAGATATCGGGAGGATAAATGTATGAAAAAGAAGATTGAGAGTACGATTCATAAAATGGTGAGTGATCTTCAGCATAAACAAAATGCAGACGGAAGCTGGTCCTTCTGCTTTGAAAATAGCTTGATGACCGATGCGTATATGATCATTCTCCTGCGTTCCCTTGAGATGGATGATGAAGAGCTAGTGGGACGGTTGGTGAACCGCCTTTGGAAAGTGCAAACAAGGGAAGGGACATGGAAGCTTTTTGAGGATGAGAAGGAAGGAAATCTGTCTTCAACGATTGAGGCATACTTTGCTCTCTTATTTAGTGGGTTGGTGGAGAAGGATGACAAGAGACTGGAGAAAGCCCAGCGTTTCATAGAGAAAAAGGGTGGTATTCACGGGGCGCACTCGATTACGAAATTTATGCTTGCCATTCATGGACAATATGATTGGAGGCATTTGCTTCCGATTCCCATCGGGTTTTTAATGATTCCGAAGCAATTCCCCTTGAATTTCTGGGATTTCAGCAGCTATGCACGAGCTCATTTGGCACCGCTGCTGTTGCTGAAGGATCAGGGATTCTCATTAAAATCAAACAGCATTCCACAAATGCAGCATCTGTCCCGATCACCACATGAAGTAAGATACAGTGAAAGGGAGCTGAAATTATTTTCGAAAATCAACGAGGGCTTACAGTCCTTAATAAGTATTCCATCTCATTTGCATCAACAGGCCACACAATTTGCCCAGCAGTATATGCTGCAAAGAATTGAATCCGATGGGACGTATCTTAGTTATTTCAGCACAACGTTTTATATGATTTATGCACTGCTTGCTTTGGGATACAAAAAGAGTGACCCTATAATCGTAAAGGCAATGAGTGGATTAAAAGAGATGGCCTGCGAAACGAAGAAAGGCATTCATATTCAAAATTCACCCTCAACCGTGTGGGACACAGCCTTGATCGGCTATGCCCTTCAGGAGGCGGGGGTGGATGCACGGGACCGCTCCATAGACAAAGCGGTGGAGTACCTTCTCAAGAAACAACATTTCCGCTATGGGGATTGGGCGATGGAGAGCGTTGTGAAGCCTGGGGGCTGGGGCTTTTCAAAGAGCAACAGCATTCACCCTGATGTGGATGACACGACGGCGGCACTCAGGGCCATTACCTATTGGGCTGCTGAAAAACCACTTGTGCGGCAATCGTGGGACCGGGGGCTTGAATGGACACTTGGTATGCAGAACCGTGATGGAGGCTGGCCGGCTTTTGAAAAAAACAAGACGAAAGGAATCCTTACTTCATTTCCTATGGACGGGGCAGAGGCAGCGGCAATCGATCCATCAACCCCTGATCTAACAGGAAGAGCCCTGGAATTCCTGGGCAGCCGGGCAGGGTTGACAAAGGACCATCCTCAGGTGAAAAGAGGGATACAATGGCTGAAGCTGATGCAAAAGGACGATGGGTCCTGGTACGGGCGCTGGGGTGTCTGCTATATCTATGGAACATGGGCGGCCATCACGGGTATGAAAGCAACGGGTGTGCCGTCTTCTGATAAACATATCCAAAGAGCAAAAGCTTGGCTGGAAAGCATTCAACACAAAGACGGGGGCTGGGGAGAATCCTGTTACAGTGATCAGGAGAAGACATACGTACCTCTTTCCTTTTCTACCCCTTCACAAACAGCATGGGCACTGGAATCTCTCATCTGTATCGAAGACAAACCAACCCCGGCGATCGACTTGGGCATCATGGCTCTTCTCGAATTAATAAAAGGAGCATCAGATGACTCTTCCAAAACGTATCCAACGGGAGTCGGTCTTCCAGGACACTTCTATATACACTACCATAGCTACCGGTGGATATGGCCCCTGATTACACTCAGCCGGTACAATGAGAAATACGGGTGAGGGACGGACCTCTTGAGGTCCGTCCCTCTATACGATAAAATAAAAGTAAGAATTTTCAGATAAAAGGGTGGTTGTATGGTGAAAGTGGATTCGTTTCCTTATCCCTTTAAGGGGGATGTGTATCGGTATTCGAATAATTCGGTTCCTTTGGAGGAGCAGAGGAGTGTTGAGATTACCTCTTCTTATGAAGAAGAAATCAAGCTTAAACGGAAACTGCTTACGCATCATCCCGAACGGTGCTTTCAGTCCCGGCCGCATACCTTGAAAGCTCAATGGGAAATAGCAGAGCTGGTCATTCAACATCTTACTACGTGTTATCCTCAGCAGTTTTCCCTTGAAAAAAATGATGGAAAATGGACGTTCCACAACCACATTCTAAATGAACAAAAAACCTTTAAACTTGGGGATGAATCCACTTTATCATTGGAACCACTCGATTTTATCGGTCGACATGTACAAGAGGACCTGATTTTCATGATGCAGCGGGATGGGGATTTATATTTGGATGCGGGACAGCTTTGTTTTCCTGCTAATTGGTCCCTGGCTTTTAATTCAGGAATGAGTTTTAAAGAGATCCATAAGCCGATACCCGGTTTTAAAGAAGTAGGATTGGATCAACGAATTCTGAGGTTTTTAATGCATATGGAAGCAGGTGATCCTTGGGTCAGGCGGAATTGGTCGTTAATGGCGGGGGATCGGCTGGATACTTCTCTTGAGACCTTTGATCAGTGGGGGAAGGATAGAAGGGTAGTTACTGGAGAAAATGTCGGGGCATTCGTTCATTTGCGGGTAGAAGTGCAGAAACTGTTCCGTTTGCCTGGGTCAAACGGTTTACTGTTCACGATTCATACCCACCTCCTCTCACTGGATAAGTTCACTCGAAATCCGGAGTGGACCGAGGAATTTCACCGGATCCTGCAGGAGCTTCCACCACCTATCTCAGATTACAAAGGGATTTCCCTTTTTAAAGAAGAGGTTATTGAATACTTGAATGAAAAGCGGGTGATAAAGTGAAGACCGAGACACAGCCAGCGTTCGTACCAAGTAAACGAAAGTATTTATTTTGCGGTGATCATAAAGGGATGAAACGACTGACTCCTATCATAAAAAAAGTAATGAAGGAGAATGTCTCCTTTGAAGTGGTGTATCTTGGTGAAAAGGAAGAAACCAATATCTCACGGTGGTTGCGAAATCAGAGGATGGGCAGTTTTCTATATATAGCAATGGAGTGGGGTAAGCTGGAAGGTCTCAAGCACCTGGCTGTGGAATGTGGTTTTTCTGAAGAGGAAGTGCAGTTAATTGGTCACGGTATCAGAATGATCGAAGTTTTCTGTTGCAAATGTCATCAGAAAACAAAGATTGAGGGTTTGGGTAAACTCGAGACGATCTGTTCCCATTGTCACTTAAAGTTGTCCATTTCCGATCACTACTCTCCATTACGAGGGTCATTCCTCGGTTACGCTACCTTAGAAATGGGGAGTGGTCAAAGGTGAATCTACTCAAAACCATCCCCGTAAAAGTCAGGTCCATTCATCAGGAAACCCCTCATATCAAGAGGTTTACTCTTGTTCATGAACATAACGAATCCCTTCCTTATTTTAGCGGGGGATCCCATATCACTACATATGTTGAGCTGGATGGACAAACCATTGCCAGGTCGTATTCCTTAACGAACCCACCTGGTCAAACAGCCGCCTATCAAATCGCCATCCGTCTAAAAGAAACGTCCCAGGGGGGATCTATGTATTGGCATGAACGGATGAAAGTGGGGGATACCTTACGAGTGGGATTTCCACAAAATCATTTCCCACTGAGTTTTAAAGCAAAACACCATGTATTCTATGCCGCGGGAATCGGTATCACCCCTTACATGTCCATGATGGCAGAGCTTAAGGAGGAGGGACGGACCTTCGAACTCCATTATGCAGTGAAATCGAAAGAGGCTTGCCCTTTCTACTCCTTTCTAACGGAAACCTTTCCTGAGCAGGCTCACTTTTATTTTTCAAAAGAAAAGAGGTTGACAGATACAACACTTTGGAAGCACAGAATAGGAACCCACGTTTACTTCTGTGGTCCACCTTCATTCATCGAAGAATTTACTAGAAGTGCCCTCGAAATCGGATATCCTCCGCGGAGTATTCATTGCGAGAGATTCACTCCTCCACAGACACTAACACGTCGAAGATTTGAAGTGGAGTTAACGAGTGGTCAAACCATTTCTGTGTCGGAAGAAGAGACTTTGTTAGAGGCACTGCTCGAGTTAGGGATCAAAGCTCCCTATTCCTGCCGGGCTGGGCGATGCGGAACATGTGAATTAAACGTGATAGAGGGAAAAGTCGATCATGGTGATTCTTTTTTGAGTGAGGAAGAACGGAATGGACACCGGTCGATTCTGACATGTGTATCGCGTGCCCAGTCTGGAAAGTTGCGAATTCAGTTGTGATAGGGCGTTTGGCATATAAGGTGTTTTTCTTGAAATTCGACATTGTAAAAGTAAATAATAAACAGATACAACATAATGTAGAATGACGCTTAAGAAATGGAGGGCTCACCATTACCGATCTAAATACATTATTTCGCAAAAGAATACATTATCCACCCACAGGGAAAATAACCTTTCAACAATTAGATACCATTTTAGAAGAAACAGCTAAAAGCATCCCATTTGAAAATCTATGTGTTATTGGAAATACGTTCACTGATCTTACCAAAGAAAATCTAATGAATAAAGTGCTCGTGAAGAACGAAGGTGGTCTATGTTATGAATTGAATTCATTGTTTTATTTATTTTTGGTCGAAAATCAATTTGATGCATCTCTCGTTCGGGGAGTCGTTTACGATCATGATAAAGAGCAGTACCAGACGTTAGGAAGGACCCATGTGGTGATTTTAGTCACACACAACGATTCATCATATGTGATTGATACGGGATTTGGAGGAAATCTCCCGTTGAAAACAGTGCCATTATCGGGAGAAGAGGTCGTTTCTTCAAATGGTCAGTTTAGAGTTAAAAAGGCCGACAGTCCCCATGGAGATTATATTTTTGAAATGAAATTAAAGCATAAGCATTCGGAATGGAGAACCGGATATGCTTTCGATTCGCGTGATCACATAAAGGATGTCACTCAATTGAATGACATTCAAACGATTATTGCCAAACATTCAGCTTCCCCTTTCAACAAGCATCCATTGTTGACAAAAAGGACTGATAACGGGAATGTAACATTAACCGATACGTCCTTTACACAGTGGAAGGATGGAGAGATGACGAAAGAGGAAATTGATCATGAGGAATATAAAAAACTGCTGAACATCTGGTTTGAATAATAAGCATAAAAAAAGACTCAGAAAAATATCTGAGTCCATATTTTTACTTGCCGAGTATTTCCATAACGCCTTTATATATAAGGAAAAGAGAGAATATGAGAATTGCTAATATGCCAATGACGTTTGTTACCGGGGCTATGCTTGCTAAAAACGTCCCTGCTAAAGGAGCTTTCAACAATGCAAATCCGGATAAGATACCCGCTACTAACAAAAGAATAAAACGATCCATTCTGTCATGCCTCCTCTCAGGGTAGTATATGTCGGAGGGAAGGGGAAGTTGAACCCAAGATTCGTGATGTTGCCTAATTGCAAATTGACTATTTAAACAGGCATAATGGAGACGATTTGTTGAATTCTCACGAAAAATACAGAGTCACCAGCTTTAAGTGCGATATGATCTGGTTGAACCTCAATCAATTCGCCTCGAATCGTGTCTTTCGTAGTCTCCACAATGAGCATTTTCCCCATGACGGACTGCAGTCTGCTGACGACGAATGGATCAATCAAAGTGGTATAGGAAGTATTTACATTCATGCCCTGGTTACGATCATAAGGCTGATAATAGCTATACATGAAGCACCATCCTTCAAGATGAATTTTTTAGGCTATCTCTTCATTTGTATGTAAGAAGGGTGGTTTGTATTATGGATCAAAGCAGAAAGGAATGAACCCTGATGTAACGAGGGCCCATTCCTTTAAATTCTGGCATGATGTTTAGTTCAGTCCTAATTCCTCTAAAATCGAATCCAACGTTTTTCCGTCGGCTGATTCAACTGGAGCAGGGGCATTCTTAACATGCTCATTCTGTAATAGATAGTTCTTTTGAACAAAATTCATATCGTTCGCATCCACCACTTCATCGAAATTGATGTCGGCAGCACGATTATTAGTATTCCAGGCATCCTGAATGGCAATGGCATCATGAATGTCGATGACATGATCCTGGTTGACATCTCCTCCGACAAGTTTCATATTGTTCACTCTATGATATTTTCCGTAAAGCATTCCGTTGTACTCATAACCGATTTGCTCATTATTCTTCTTAGTTAAGAAGTGGCCTGGAAGTGTTACGGTTATATCATAAGGGTCTTTGCTTAATGGGAGTTTCTCAATGGAGTACTCACCATTATCTGTGATGGATGATGGTGTAAAGACGTCTCCTGTTGAATTTTTGAATTCTACAGTTGCATCTGCTTTTGACCAATCCTTCTTGGCATTGTAGCCACTTCCACTATCAAATCCTTCAGGACTTATATATCCCCTTATTGAGTTAAAGTCAGGATTTACAGTGAATCCTGCACCAGCATGTAATAAATTCATTGTTTCATTGTTGGAATCTGTAACGGTTACCGTCGGGTCCAACCCATCCTCTTTCGTGAAGATTTCATCTTGAAGTTTTACGTGCACCTCAACGATCGCACTATGATCGAATGATTCAACAGGTTCATTGAAGGTGACTTTAATTTGATTTCCTTCAAGTGTCAGGGAAGCTTTTTCTAGAAACTCCCCGGATAGCTTGGCATCAATCACTTCTGGTTTTTTTCCGTAGTGATCTTCAAATGTCCAGGTGGCTTCCTTTGCATCTTGAACATTATCCAGTAATAGGGTTGCCTTTACGGTTTCACCTGTTGTAACGGTATCGACATCGGTTTTCAGATACGCGTTCGGAGTACCTTCTTTAATAAAGAAATAGTTTTTCATCGTACTATTATTCCCAGCCATATCATAGCCCTTCATTCTAAAGTTAAGGGCTTTCACATTCTCATTCATCGCAATTTCTTCGACAAACTTACCGTTTTCATCCATGTAAAGAGGTGACGAAGGGAAAGGTGAATTCCAATAATAAATCATAAAGTTTTTGGATTGATCTGTGTCGATTCCTGCTGCTTGCATTTTTTCAATAAGTGGATCTGTAATTTCAATCTCAAAAGGGTACGTTTCCTGACCCCGCTTATATTCAAGGAACGGTGACTCACCATCCAGGGAACTCTTGAATGTAGGACCTTCAATGTCGATATAGAAATGCTCTGATTTTGTTTTTACTTTGCCTTTAGGATCTGTCATCGCATACTTGATCTTATAGTGCCCAGGTTTTGCGATGGTCATTTCTTCTGAAACGGGATTTTTCTTATCACCGGTAAATGCGAAATAGCCACCCTGGAATGCTCTTAGTAAGTAGTTGTTATCCAGCAGGGCACCCTGCAGATCGAGTGTACCGATTAATCCTAAATCTTCACCTGTTTCCCCGTCCTGAAGGATGATATCCATGCTTTCCATCGGTGAACTCAGGTTGAATTCAACCAGTGCCCATGGATAGCGGAATGGATCATATCCGTGAGTATAGTGAGAAGGTGCAAAGGTGGGGGATAACAATTCAAGTGTATTAAAGCCTTCCTCCGATCTCTTTACGCTAAATGGCACGCGGTAGCTTTCTGTTTGATCATTACGGTTCGTAACGACCAGGTATCCCTCGTAAATCCCTTTCGCAGCTGTTTTAGGCATTGTCAGGAAGAAATTTGAAGTCTTTTTGTTGCCACCATTCACTTTAATAGACTTGTCTGAAGTCACTTCAACTCCATTTTCCTTGAGACTAAGGGTGCCTTCCTGTACATTTTCTTCAAACGTAATGTCAAAGGTTTTCTTTTGATCGCTTTTATTTGTGATTTCAAAGCTTTTTTGTACGCGGAGGTGATCTCCTTCGGCCACTACCTGATTTCCAAAGCTCAATCCCCCAGTTGGATGATCGATTGCAATCAGTTCTTCGCCATTAGGAAGCAACGTTTCATCGTTTATTTGAATCGTTGTTTGGCTATGGAGGGCTTGATACGGATCCACTCTTCCTGCACCAACCTCAAATACGCTGTAATCTCCCTTCAAAGGATCAGATGAGTTCATAAGTATCGTTTTAATATCAGCTGGCTCGAGATCCGGATTCTCTCCCAAAAGTAAAGCTGCCAGCCCCGCTGTGAATGGAGAAGCCATCGAGGTTCCTGAAAGTCTTGAGTAAGCATACTGATAGTCATCCGTGTTCTCAGGATCGATCATAAAAGAAGGGAAAGTCGATAGAACGCTGACCCCGGGAGCGACCACTTCAGGTTTCATATCCAAGCTTTTGTTGACTGGACCCCTTGAACTGAAATCGGCTAACTGGTCACCCTCTGTAAAGCTTTCTTCTAAATTCGTAAACGTGAAGCTTGATGTGCCACTTTCGATTGCTGCTTTTAATTCTTCCCCGGCAGCCTTTGTCATCGAGAAGGCCGGGACATAATGGGCTGATTCTCCGAGGTTATATCCTACATGACCTTCTGCATTGTTGTACATGATCACGGCTTTAGCTCCATGTTCTTTGGCAAATTTCACCTTGTCATTCAGAGCAAAATTTCCTCGCTGAACAAAAGCGATCTTACCATCTACATTTTTATTCGCATAGTCTGCTTCATACCCTAGGCCAACATCTACTAATTCTAGTGATTGATCTTCCAGACTATCGAATGTGTGAGCGAATCCCCTAGCCATACTCACAATACCGGTCGACCAGCCAGCTGTCGTTTGACCGGTAAAAGTGGTTTGGGAAACAGGGACATCACTCGCCCCGACAGTCAAAGCTAAAGCTGCTGTTCCAGGAGAGCCAAGGGTAAAGTCATTTGGTCCTGAATTCCCGGCTGAAACAACGGCCGTCACACCATTTAACACAGCATAGTTAAGGGCGGTACTTGTAGGGTAATAAGGGTCATTGACACTTGCTCCCAATGAGAGGTTGATGACATCCATACCATCTTGAACCGATTTCTCAATTCCTGCAAGGACGTCTTCGGTGTAACCACTTCCGTAAGGACCAAGGACACGATACACATATAAGTCAGCATCTGGAGCAACTCCCTCTACAGATACTTCACTATCATTCTCGTTTTGTCCTACAATGGTTCCGGATACATGAGTACCATGAGAGGTATAATAGGGATTTCCCGTATAACTGAACTCTGGTTCACTCGTACTCTTCCAATCTTCATACGTTGCTTCCATTGGATCCGCATCGTCGTCAACAAAATCATATCCGCCTTTGTAGGCATCCTTTAAATCAGGGTGGTTGTAGTCAACACCTGTGTCGATCACGCCGACTTTGATTCCGTCTCCTGTGATTCCTTCCTTATGTAATTCATCCACTTTTAAATAAGGAATGCTTTCAACAGATGTTGTGATTTCACGGTCTACATCATTAGGAAGATCTTGTTGAACCGGATCGACAGTATAGGTCTGGTTTTTAAATACAGCCTTGACGGCTTTGGAGTTTAGCAGGCGTTCTACTTGATTGGCCGGAAGGGTCATCGCCACACCGTTATATGCTTCTTTATAGGTTTGGGTGATTTTCGGCTCTATCTTTTTTCCTTTTACAAGACTAGTAGATAGATGTTTTGCAACATCTTCTTTGAACATCTTATGTTCTTTCTCCACTTGGGCTTTGGCGTCTTCTTTCTTTACTGTTTTTCCTTTTACTGCAGCTTCTAGTACGGCTACATGCCCAGGTTTGGATTGGAATTCGACGATAACGGAGATTTCTTCACCGGATGCCAATTCATTCGGTTGAAATCCTTGGAGACCTTCTGCGTTATTTAATTTCAGTTGATGCAATGCTTGTCTTTGCTCTTCTGTCAAAGAAGATAAAATCGTTTCTGCTTTCCAATCCGCAGCTGTAGCTGTTGGAGAGGAGTAGCCCGATACAGGGGATAAAAGTAATCCAGTGGATAATGCAATCACAGCTGATTTCTTTGCGATGGAAGATCCATTCATCATCTCTACCTCTTTTCTTTAGTTGTTAGTTCGATAATTCTAAAAATTATTACATTTAATAGTGTAAATTTAAATCTGTCATGTTTGTATGGGGGTTTGTTTAGGGACTATTTAACTACTGATTGGAGTTTAACAATCATTTATCTTCTGATTTTTTAGGAGGGGGTAGGAGGAAAGTTGCGAAATAATGGCGGTGAGTTGGGGTTGTTCAGAAAACAAAACAAATATAGTGGCTAACAATCAACGAGAAATCAGCCGAATAAAAAAATGATAAAAGAAAACCTCCTTTTATCATTAAAAGTGTCATTATTCTAATTCATAATAGCTTATTTCATTGGACATTTTATTGGATGCAAGTTTGAATCCTTTCTCTGTTTGCCCGGTTTTTACATAATATAAAAATAGTTGTCTTTCATAATGCTGATACATCAACTTGCTCCCCGTTTTGTTGAAATGGGGGAGAGCTGTATATTCAATATACTCATATAGTTCTTGTTCATTTCCTTTTATGGTAAGTAAGTATATTTCAAAGAAAACGTAGGTGGGGTCCTGATGCTGAGTAGCCCTTTTTAGTCCTTTTGTCGCTAATTGATTGAGTTCTTCGGAAGAAAGCAGATTCCCTTTCAGACAAGCTAGTATATATCCGCTGAGTGTGACTAAATAATGTGACGCTGGCGTGTCTTCATTAATAAGTTTTAATGCTTTTTCATAGGAATCTTTTGATTCAGAATATCGTTTTCTCCTAAAATATTCGAATCCCAGATTGTTATGGATTTTATGTGCCCTTTCCTTGGAATTAACGGATTCACAGACTCTGAGGAGCTTATCATACTGTTGTTTGGTTTCTTCCATATCAAAGGGTTCTTTGGCATTCAATTGAATTAAAATTAACGTTTCAGAATCGATGACCCTAAGGATATTCAATGTTTTTTGGAAAAAATGCAAGGCTCTTTGCCCATAATAATAGGCAAAGGTGTTTGAATGAATGGAATGATAGGCTAATGCCAAATGAAAATAATATTCGGAGTTCGGATATTCATCGTCAATCTGTTTCAATACATTTATGCAAGTGTTAAATTGTCTTGTTGAATGATAGTAGATCCCTTTGACATGAAGTAATAAATTTTGTTCGAAAGGGGATAGAGGATAGTTTTTGTTTTCGAACATGCCCAGGATTTCCTTGGCTTTTCCATGCTTGTTCAAAAATAAATAATATCTTGCCAGGAAAAGGTTGTATTGAATGATGAAGTCAGATAGAAACCTTAAAGGTTCCTTTTCGATTTCACCTTTAAGTTGATGGATGTCATTGGTTCGAATCATAATAATTGCATCATTCCATTCAGATAATTTAGCCTGTAACGAATGATACCGAGAACGTTCGACTTCCATATTGATTCCAAGCTTCCTTGCCAGTAAATCAGTAATTTCACTGGAATACTCTGTGATCCCTCTTTCGATTTTACTTAGATGTGTGGTAGAGCAGATCCCCTGTGCAAGCTGCTCTTGAGTCAAACCCGAATCTTCACGATGAAATTTAATTAATTTACCTTCGATCATACTACACCCCAAATGAACTATTTTATTATCCATTATAGGAAATATTTTCTCGGTATTCTATAGGTTTAGAACAAGACGGAGGTCTGAAGGCAATAACATCCAAATCGCATCTCTATACTGTTTTTCTCTTTTCTTCCTAGAGTTGATCCTGTACTTCTTTCACCAGAAGAAGGAATCCTGGATGACTTCCCGCTCTAAAACCAACCCCGTTTTCATTCCAATTAGGATCAATAGACTAGCCCTTATAAACACTCAAAGCCTAGAGAAGCTCTGAGTGTTCTTGTTTATTAGGAGAGTTAGCAATCAGGGACTTTTCACAAAATAAGCGCACGATTTTTTCTATGCTCTTTTCGCAAAGGAGCCGTATTGAAAAGCCTCGATTCTTCTTCCGTCTTTGGAATGACTTTTGGTACCGGCTTGGGCTTACCATTTTCATCAACGGCGACCATCGTCAGGAATGATTCAGTCGTCAGGGTTTTGACACTCGTTACAAGATTCGTAGAGTAGACCTTTACATATACTTCCATGGATGTTCGACCTGTAGACGTAACGTAGGCTTCCAGACTTAACGCATCACCGACCGTTGCAGACGACAAAAAGTCGACGGAGTCAATCGATGCCGTGACGACGACTGAGCTGGAGTGCTTCATTGCTGATAGTGCCGCAATTTCATCAATATAGGAAAGGACTTTCCCTCCAAAAATCGTTTGCATATGATTGGTGTCCGGTGGCAGTACCAATTTTGTTTGTATGGTTCGTGAACGTTCTACCGAATAAGCTTGTTCCATTTTCTCATCTCCCAGTTTAATTTCTGAAATAAAAAAAAGCATCTCCCTTTGAAAAGAAGATGCGGCTACTTCAAGCGGACGTCCAGAATCCTGTGATTCCTCATTTGGCTCATATAGCGCAACACCCTCCTATCTCCCGTAGGAACTCTGTGTTCTTCTCAATTGGCAGGTCTCCTGGCTCAGCGTCAACAATTTCATATTCCTTCCCATTTCGATTCGAAACAGTGGATCCATACGAAATCTCAGCTTTACAGTGGCGGGACCGCGTTGGACTTTCACCAACTTCCCTTTTAAGAAGATGACCTGATCATCTTCACCAATGAGCAATGTTTAAATTGTGAACGCTTTTATTTTATCACAGGAATGAGAAGTAAGGTCTTTATTTGGTAGGAATTATTGTATTAAAATTAGAAAATTTACCTAAATATTGAAACTTTTCTACAACCCTTCCGTAGATAATATTGTAGTTAGAAGTTTTATAAAATAGTGAATCAGTTGCTCGACTGATTTATAGAAAAGTTTGAGAGGGGTTGTCAGAATGCTAGGATCATTAAGTATTATCGGATTTTTCATGTTCTTGATTCCTGTTCTGGTTATTGCAGCTATTGCAGGAATCGCGTATTATTTCTGGATGAGGTTCCGCTATCGTACAGCGAGATCCAACCAGGCACTGATCATTACCGGACCGAAACTGGGGGATCCTGAAAAGGAAACGAATATTTTCACCGACCAGGAAGGGCGTTCCATGAAAATCATCAGGGGTGGAGGGTACAGATTAAGACGTTTCCAAACATCTACACCTGTTAATCTTACATCCTTCCAATTAAAATTATCGACACCGAGAGTTTACACAAATGGCGGAGTACCAATCGTTGCAGACGCAGTGGCCATGGTGAAGGTGGCAGACACATTAAACGGAATTGCGAACTATGCCGAGCAGTTCCTAGGTAAGGACCAAAAAGAGATTGAAGATGAAATCATTGAGGTACTGGGAAGTAATCTTCGTGCGATTCTTTCTAAAATGACGGTTGAAGATATCAACAGCAACCGTGAAAAGTTTAACGCTGACGTATCTGAAATTGCCCAGAAGCAGCTGGATCTTATGGGCTTCAAAATTACGTCACTCGGGCTAACGGACATAAGAGATGCTGACGAAGAAAATGGATACTTAAAAAATCTTGGTCGTCCACGTATCGCCGAGGTTCGCAAGCAAGCTGAAATTGCAGAAGCAAACACCGAGCGTGAAACCCGTATTCACCGTGCCCAAACCGATCAGGAAGCGAAAGAGGAAGAATACAAGCGTCAAATTACCATTGCCCAATCGAAAAAAGAGAAGGACATCAAAGACGCAGCCTTCAAAGAAGAAACAGAGCGGGCAAGAGCGAAATCCGAACAGTCCTATGAGTTGGAAAAAGCCAAACTTACAAAGGAAGTGAAAGAGGAAGAGTTAACCCTTCAATTCCTTGAACGTGAACGTGCCGTTAAACTTGAAGCAGAAGAATCAAAAGTTCGTAAAACGAAAGCCGACGCCGAATACTACGAAACCACTCGTAAAGCGGAAGCGGAAGCTCGCAAGGCTGAAATTGACGGGGAAGCGAAAGCCAAGATACGCAGAGAAGAAGGTTCTGCTGAAGCCGATGTTATCAGAGAGCGAGGTAAAGCGGAAGCCGAATCCCGTAAACTGCTGGCAGAAGCAATGGAGAAACATGGTGATGTCATCATTACCGAGAAACTAATCGAAATGCTGCCTGTTTTCGCAGAGAAAATTGCTCAGCCTCTTAACAATATTGACTCTGTTAAAATCATTGATTCCGGTAATGGCCAGGGAGTTCCTTCCTTTGGGAAAAGCATCACCAGAACGATGCTTGATATGCAGGAACCGTTACGCGAAATGACTGGCATCGATGTAGGTGAATTACTGAAGTCATATGCAAATAGATCCCATGAAAGACCTTATCAGCCAGCGATCTCTGAAACAGCTGACAAGGAAGTCGCTGTGACGAACGAAAAGGAAGAAACAGAGGTAAAGGGAAGACAGCCAAAGTAAATAATGAGAGGGAGATGTCTCGGGTATATGGGGGCATCTCTTTTTTTGAGTGGGATAAAAAGAGTGCCAGGCACGGGATGTTGATTCTGTACCTGGCACCTGTTGTTATGACCACTGTACCAGGTACAAATCGGATAAATTGTACCTGGTACAGCAGATCTATTTTAAGAGTGAGGACAATTCAAATGTTAAAAAATGCAAATATTCAACAGTCAAATTCTCCCGGATATTCAACCGGTGAATACACCTCAAAATTCAACTGTCAAAAAAAGAGCAAATTTCAACAGTCAAACACCCATTCATACCCTAAACCCCAACCTTAATATGCTTGGAGCCCTCAACATCAAATAGCCCCAAGTCCGTCAGCTTCAACTGAGGAATCACAGGTAACGTTAGAAATGATAAGGTAAGAAACGGATTGAAGTCCCGGGAGAAACCTAATTCAATAAAGGCGCTCTTCAACAGGTCGAGCCCTGATACCACTTCTTCAAATCCCTGATCGGACATCAACCCTGCTATCGGTAAAGGAAGAGAAGCGATGACATTTCCGTCTCTCACCATCACCAGGCCGCCATGCATTTCGTTAAGCGCCTCGATGGCTTGCAGGATATCACGATCATTTGTACCTGTCGCGACAATATTGTGTGAATCATGGGCAATGGTGGTAGCGATGGCTCCCTCTTTCAATCCGAATCCTTTTACAATGCCCAAGCCGATATTTCCTGTCCCGTTATGTCTTTCAACGACAGCCATTTTAAGTTGGTCCTGTTGAATGGAAGGGATAAAGAATCCATTTTCTACTTGAACCTTTTCAATCCGTTTATTGGTTCTAAGGTGATTAGGGATGATTTCGATAATATGTGCTTCCTTTGTTCCGCCTATCTCGATTTGCAGATCCTTTTCAGTGAGATTCGGAATATGCACAGTTGAAGTCAGAGGTGGTTTTGGCGCAGGTTTTACGATTGGGTCGCCGACATACTGACTATGTGCAGCTACCAGTTTCCCTTCTTTGTACACCTCTAAGATAGAGAGCGTTTTAAGATCATCCAGTAAGACAAAATCCGCATCGTATCCAGGTGCAATTGCGCCTTTCGTGTGTAACCCATAACATTCAGCAGCATTCAAAGAGGCGATGCTAATCGCCAATAGAGGGTCGAGCCCTTCCTTAATTGCTAAGCGGATATTTTGATCGATGCTGCCTTCCTCGATTAAGTCATCCAAGTGCTTATCATCTGTACAGAATAGACAGCGCCGGGCATTTCTATCGTTAACAACTCCAATAAGTGATTTCAAATCCTTGGCCACGGATCCTTCGCGAATGAGAAGGTACATCCCTCGTCGTATTCGTTCCAATGCTTCAGGGACGGTGGTGCATTCATGATCGGTTCGAATGCCGGCCGATTTATAAACATTGACCGCGTTTGTGGAAAGTCCCGCTAAATGTCCGTCCATATTATGACTATTTTCCGAGGTGACAGTGATTTTATCGACAATGGAATCATCGCCTTTTTGAAGGGAAGGATAGTCCATTACCTCTGCCAATCCAATGACACGCTCATGTGTAAAGAAAGGTTCCAGCTCTTTGGCTGTCAGCGTTGCTCCTGCATTTTCAAATGGAGTTGCCGGCACGCAGGATGGAAGCATGGTAAACACATCTAATGGGATGTTCCCTGAATCATCGAGCATGAATCCGATTCCTTCTTCTCCGGATACATTCCCGATTTCATGGGGGTCTGTAATAACGGTCGTGACCCCATGCGGGAGGACGACTTTAGCAAATTCGGATGGTGTGACCATGGAGGATTCTATATGAACATGTGCATCGATAAAGGAAGGACTTATATATCTCCCCTTGGCGTCGATTACCTGTTTCCCTTCAAATTCTCCAATTCCAGCGAACATTCCATCTGAAATCGCCACATCCTCTTCGATGATTTCAAGGTTGAAAACATCGATTATTTTTCCATTTTTAATAACAAGGTCTGCAGGGATATCTTTATTCGCAGATGCAATTCGTTTTTTAAGTCTTTCTTTATTGGTACTCATAGGATCCTCTCCTTATCTAAATAAAAAAACCCCGGGATGCACCCGAGGTTTGACATAGTGAGAGAAGGGTAGAGACTTTTGGCTCTAACTCTCTCGTAGTCAAACCATTTACGGTAGTTTGGTAGAAACTTTTGGACCATATTTCCAATATTATACGAGTGTTTATATGATTTTATATGTTGAAAATGATTATTTCACATTTTATATGCATGAAATGGAAGGTGTCAATGGTAATCGGTTTTTAAGTATAATGAAGAAAATAGTTATTAGGAGAATGAGAATGAACTTTTACTGTAAAAGTGTGCTGCATCAAATCGAAGTGGCGGTTACCTCTATTATCAACATAATGGATCGTCTTTCGGATGAAGACTTAGATAAGAGACCGACTTCAACTAAGCATTCAGTTGGGGAGTTGCTTTCACATTTAGCCCTCATTTGCAGGGCGGATTACATCATAGCTACAGGAGCTGCCCAAGAAGAATTGGAATCGTACTACTCAAGTAAAACCCTACATACCCTCACCGAGATGAAAGAAGAACTGATCAATAATGTTAACGATTTAAAAGAACGGGTCTCATGTTTAAGTGACGAAATGCTCAAAGAAGAAACCTCGTCCTATTGGGGTGTAACTTACACCAAGTTCGAATGGCTCGTTGAAATCACAGCTCATCTTTATCATCATAGAGGCCAGCTTCATGCGGTTCTTGTTCACTGTTGTGATCGGGATCCCGGGGTTTCGCTGTTTGAATAGGCAATACTTATGCCCCCTTTTTGTGGGTAAAAATGGTTCAGAGAGTTGAATGTGCTAACCGGGCAGTTTATTAGTTGATATATCCCTCTAATAGTTATACATTATATGTACAAGTAAAATACAAAACTTGTACAACACACAAAAGGAGTGGAAGAAATGAAAAAGATTTTCTCGATTTTGGCAACGGTCATGTTAATGTTATCACTGGCTGGAGGTGCGTTTGCGGCTGAGAATGATGCGATGGTGCGTATTGTTCATGCTTCTCCCGATGCTCCGGCTGTCGATGTGTATGTGGATGGGAATGCAGTGGTTGAAGGTGCAGAATTTAAAGCAGCAACAGATTATATGAATCTTCCTGCAGGGGATCATAAAGTTGAAATTTATGCTGCAGGAACAATGGGAAGCGAAGATCCTGTCATTTCTCAAGATTTAACGGTTGAAGCAGGGATGGCTTACACAGTAGCGGCTGCTAATACAGTTGAAAACCTGGAATTAGTAGTAGCGCAGGATTCAATGGATGTAACAGAAGGAATGACGAAGGTACGTGTCGGACATCTTTCCCCGGATGCACCAACGGTTGATGTTGGTCTTGTGGGTGGAGACTCATTATTCAGTGGAGCTGAGTTCAAAGCAATCACGGATTATCAGGAGCTAGATCCAGGAACCTATGATTTAGAGATCAGAACACCAGAAGGAGATCAAGTGTTGGACCTGTCTGGAACAATGCTTGAAGAAAACACAGTATACAGCGTGTTCGCAATCAATACAGCAGCTCAATTGGAAGTACTTGTCCTGAAAGATTATACATTAATGCCTGGCAGCATGCCTGAAACAGGTATGGGTGGAGCAGCGACTCAATCGTCTTCTACTCTTCCAATCGTACTTGCAACGGCAGTATTAGGTGGAGCGGCACTACTATATGTTACACGCAGAAAACTGCAAAAATAATGAAACGACTTCTATTGTCTATCCCTTTGATGGCTCTTCTCGCGGCATGTGCTGCCGAAGAGCCTCAATCGGTTACGGAAAGTGAAGTTCAATCATCCACCATTGAACAACCTGTTCATCCCGTTACTCCTGAACCGCAAAAAGAAGAATACAGTATGACACCAGCTATTCTTTCCATACCGAAGCTTGATCTCGAAGCACCTATCAAGGGATTCGGGCTCGATAAGGAAGGGAATATGGAGCTTCCGGATAACGGAAAGGATGTGGCATGGTTTGAACCGGGCTTTCAACCAGGAGAAAAAGGGAATGCCGTTTTGGCTGGACATGTAGATGATGAGAAAAAGGCTGCTGTCTTTTTTGAACTAAAAGAGCTTGAGCCTGGGGATGAGATCCATTTACAAGATGAAGATGGAGACACTATGACATTTGTAGTAAGGGAAAAGGTCGCTTATCAAAAAGACGACGCACCTCTTAGAACCATTTTCGGTCCAAGTGAAAAACGCATGCTTAATTTGATTACGTGCACAGGTTATTTTGACCAGGAAATCCATAATTACGTAGAACGATTGGTTGTCTTTACAGAACTGGCAGAAGAGAATAAAGGAATGTGAAGAGCTTATCTCCCATTACGTGGAAGATAAGCTCTTTTATTTCGTCTAGGTGATGTTGAATGTGGAAAAGCTGTAGAAAATAACACATATGTATGTGCTTTATTCTATGAAACTCACACCGGCTTCAAGTAAAATAGACTTAACTACTTGTACGAAGGGGACCATGTCATGAAAAAACGTATCGCATGGATCATGAGCAGTTTGCTGTTGTTATTGGTGGTAGCACTTATTGTAGCCGGGAACTATTTTTATGATGTGGCCATTAATAGAAGTAATGAGGCTATAGAATTATATGGCGGAACAGACGAAGCGGTTGAAGCCGTCAGCGCCTTGGAGGAAGAACAAAAGAGATTAGAAGAATTAAGGAACTGGACACGAAAGCGGAACTTTGAAACAGTTGAGGTCGAAACAGAGGACGGCTTGACCCTTAGAGCTCAATATCTTGAAAATGAGTCACCGAATGGAAAATCCATTATCCTGGCCCATGGGTATAAAGGGAACAGCGAGCAGATGCCTGAAGTCACAAGATTCTATTACGAGGAAGGATACAATATTCTAAAACCCGATGCGAGAGGGCATGGGAAAAGTGAAGGGGATTATATCGGATATGGCTGGGACGATCGATTGGATTATAAAGAATGGATCAATCTCTTAATCAATGAAAAAGGTGAAGAATCTATTTTTTTGCACGGTTTTTCCATGGGGGCAGCAACCGTATTGATGACGAGTGGTGAGGACCTCCCAGAAGAGGTGAAAGGAATCATTGCCGACAGCGGATATACCTCATTGAAAGAAGAGCTGACTCACCAATTAAGATATCTTTACCGTTTGCCGCCATTTCCGATTATGGAGGTAACGAGTTTGGTGACGAAGGTGAGAGCAGGCTATACGTTCAGTGAAGCCTCGGCACTCGAACAGGTGAAGAAAAATCAATTACCTCTATTCATCATTCATGGAGATCAGGACGAACTCGTTCCAACCGAAATGGCTAATCGCCTGTACGAAGCAACGAATGGCATGAAAGAATTATGGATAGTACCAGGCGCCGGGCACACAGAAGGCTTTACGGTAGAAGAAGAGGAATACAAGAAACGAGTGAAGGGATTCATTGAAAAAGTGATGAACTCATAAAAAGGAGCAAAACGATGGGAGAAAAGACTTTATTTGAAGCGTATAAACAGACTGCTTTTCAACTTCAGGGAAATGGGAAACGAAATCTGGATGTTCTTAAAGATGTTTTAGTAGATGTAGATGGTGACTTGGAAAGTGATATTTACGGATCAGGAAGGATAATAGAGGAGTTCCAAAAGAAGATGGCAAACTTCCTGGGAAAAGAAAGTGCCATTTTCTTTCCGAGCGGCACGATGGCTCAGCAGATCGCCCTGCGTATCTGGTGCGATCAAAAAGAGTTGCACAGAGTGGCGTACCATCCTTTATGTCATTTAGAGATTCATGAAGAAGATGGGCTGAAGAAATTACATGGAATTGAACCGATTCTAATAGCAGACAAGGATTGTGTGATCGGACTGGAAGACGTGATGGATCTTGAAGAGGACATTGCTTGCTTACTGTTAGAGCTGCCTCAAAGGGAAATAGGCGGTCAACTTCCGGACTATGAGACTCTTGAAGCCATCTCTGAATACTGCCGGGATAAAGGAATCAGGATCCATTTAGACGGTGCAAGGCTCTATGAAATCCTGCCCCATTATAGGAAATCAGCAGAGGAAATCTGCGCCCTTTTCGATAGTGTTTATATTTCATTCTATAAAGGAATCGGAGGAATTGCAGGTGCGATCCTGGCCGGAAGCGAGGAGTTTACCAAAGAATCAAAGGTATGGAAAAGACGTCATGGCGGTGATCTCATCAGCCTCTATCCATACATCCTGAGTGCAGACCATTATTTTGATCAACGAATCAACAAAATGGAACAGTATTATGAAGGAGCAAAAGAACTTGCCGGTCTTTTTAACGGCTGCCAGGGTGCATCGACTCTTCCTGAACAGCCTGTTTCCAATATGTTTCATGTCTTCTTTCACTATCCACAAAAAGAAATAGAAACGATTTTGATGAAAGTGTATGACGAGACAGGTATTGGTTTAACGGGATATGTAAAAGAAGTGACTGAAAATGAGTGTGCGTATGAAGTAAGCGTAGGAGATCAATACGAGAACGTTCCAAAACAAGAATTGGCTAAGTTATTTATGGTGTTGGATGAAAAATTGAAGACACTGATAGAAAAATAAAGGATTGTATGGTGGTACCGGATGATTCCGGTGCCACTTTTTTTGAGGGACGGACCTCCACCAATACAGAATCCTTGCCATTTCAGCATTCTTCTCATAAATCACTATTTTGGAGGTCCGTCCCTCAGTTCACCGTGCCGCTTCTTTTGGAGGGACGGACCTCTCACCCTTTACTTTATTCAGAATTAAATCCCGTCCCTATCACATTCCTCTAACATAAATAGAGGTCCGTCCCTCTCCGGAGAAAGAAACATCTTATTTACTATTGAAATATTCTGATTATTAGGTATAATTCGATACATTATACATTTTTTGAAGGGGAGAAGGCGTATGAGTGTAAAGAGTAGTGGTTTGTTCGATGAATTAGGTGAAATCTTAAGCAGTCATCGGGTGACGGTGAATGAAACGATTTTAGAGCAGCATGGGAAGGATGAGTCCTATCATAGGCCGAGCTCTCCGGAAATAGTGGTGTTCCCTGAGAGTGCCGGGGAGGTGAGCGCGATTGTGAAGGTGGCAGCCGCCCATCACACACCCATTATCCCGTTTGGTCTGGGTACAAGCCTTGAAGGTCATGTGATTCCATATGATAAAGGAATTACCATTGATTTTTCCCGGATGAATAAAATACTCGAGGTGAGGGAGAAGGATTTTCTCGTAAAAGTTCAACCTGGTGTTACACGTTCTCAGTTGAATAAGGAATTGAAGAAATACGGTCTCTTTTTTTCAGTGGATCCAGGTGCTGATGCGACCCTTGGAGGCATGGCAGCCACGAATGCGAGTGGGACGACTTCTGTAAAATATGGAGTCATGCGGGATCAGGTACGGGATTTAGAAGTGGTGCTTCCCGATGGAGAGGTGATTCACACAGGAAACATGGCTCAGAAATCATCGTCCGGTTATCACTTAAACAGTTTATTCGTAGGTTCAGAGGGCACGTTGGGATGTATTACGGAGCTGACCCTACGCGTATATGGCATACCTGAGTATATTGTTGCGGCACGTGCATCGTTTAATCATATAAATGATGCAGTGGAAGCGGTCGTGTCCATTTTACAAGCCGGCATTCCGATTGCGAGAGTGGAGCTGGTGGATGAACCATCGATGGTCCAAGTAAATCGATTCAGTGAGACGGATTATAAAGAAAAACCTACTCTTTTTCTTGAGTTTCATGGTAATGAAGCAGGTCTCCAACAAGATGTAGATTTCACCAAAGAGATTATGGCCGATCATGACTGTGAAGAGATTATGTTTGAAGAAGACACTGCTGCAAGGAATAGATTGTGGGAAGCGAGACATAATCTTGCCTATGCTTATGTACATGGAAACCCAGGAAGGAAGCTCATGGTGACTGACGTGTGCCTGCCCATTTCAGAACTGTCCGGTGCCGTGCTGCATGCACGAAAAAGGCTGGAAGAATTAGAGTTGATAGGGGGAATCCTCGGACATGTGGGTGATGGAAATTATCATACATCACTCATGATTGATTTAAACGACCCTGAAGAGGTGAAGAGAGCGGAAATATATAACGAACAAATCGTGGAATATGCCCTTGAACGAAATGGCACATGTACGGGAGAGCATGGTGTAGGAGTCGGAAAGATGAAGTATCAACAGAGGGAACACGGTGGTGCTTTGCAGGTCATGGAAAAAATCAAGCTGGCCATAGATCCAAATGGAATCTTTAATCCTCATAAACTAGTACATAAAAAGAAGGAGGAAAAAAAATGAAACTTCTCGAAACGATCAGTAATCTGGCAGGAAAGTATTTCGCTATTTGGGTCATCCTCGTAGCGGCGGTAGCCTATTTTGTTCCTGCTCCTTTCCTCCCTTTGGGTGGCTATATAACGATTCTATTAGGTGTTGTGATGTTCGGTATGGGACTTACGTTAAAGCCCGTTGACTTTCAGCTGGTTCTTAAGAAGCCGTTGCCTGTCATCACTGGAGTAATGGCCCAATTTATCATCATGCCGTTAGGTGCCCTATTGATAGCGTATATACTGAATCTACCGAATGAATTAGCCGCCGGATTAGTATTATTGGGGTCGGTTCCTGGTGGGACAGCATCCAATGTCATGGTGTATCTGGCAAAAGGGAATCTGGCATTATCTGTTGCCATGACATCACTATCAACATTACTGGCCCCCATTGCGACTCCGCTGATTTTATTCGCTTTGGCAGGTCAGTGGCTGCCTGTCGATCCGATTGCCATGTTTCTCTCCATCGTTCAAGTGATCATCATTCCAATCACTCTTGGGTTAGTCATTCGTAAACTATTCCCGAGCACAGTGGAAAAAAGTTTAAATGTCATTCCGTTGATTTCAGTATTGGCGATCATTATTATTGTATCGGCGGTCGTTTCTGCAAATGTCAATAATATCGCAACTTCAGGAGCGATCATTTTTACAGCTGTGATCCTGCATAACCTATTTGGACTTGGACTGGGATATGGCACGGGAGCCCTGATGAAATTAGATGAAAGTAAGCGGAGAGCGATTTCGATTGAAGTCGGGATGCAAAATTCCGGACTTGGGGTGGCACTGGCCACTGCCCACTTTGGACCGCTGGCGGCATTACCAAGTGTCATTGCGGCCGTATGGCATAATATTTCAGGACCGATTCTTGCGACGTTTTGGAGTAAGAAACCTGTGAAGGAAGAGATAGAGGAGGAATTTGTGCCTCGGGCAGCTAGTCCGAATGCAAGGTTATGAAAACGATAAGACTTGATATGGTTGAAGTGAAAAAACATGATTTTCTCATTTTTTAAGAGATTGAGGCAGTAGGGGAAAAGGACTGATCCACTTTGAGTGGACCAGTCCTTTTCAAATGAAAATATTCCTAACTATTTTCTGAGCATCAACTTTAAAAAAGTTCCTTAATACAAGAATAGCAATAAGATGGTAGTAATAACTCCAACCCAGATAGCCAGTAAGAAGCAGTAGCCCATGATATGTCTAATATGAAGTCCAACAATACTCAATATTGGAAGCGCCCAGAATGGCTGAATCAGGTTCGTCCATGCATCTCCCCAGCCAACGGCCATTGCAATCGTTGAAGGATCAACCCCTAACTTCATTCCTGCTGGAACCTGTAAAGGACCTTGTAATGCCCATTGACCTCCACCCGAAGGAGCTAAAATATTTACAACCCCTGCCGACCAATAAGTAAAGACATCAAAGGTTTCCTTATTTGCAATGGATGTCATACCATCAATGATGGTTTGACCCAATCCGGAACTTGAAAGAACGGCTATGATCCCGGCGTAGAATGGGAATTGCAAGATAATCGGAGAAGTTGAACCAACAGCCTCTTTAAAAGCATTCCCAAACTGTCCAAGTGAACGGTGAAGGATAAGGCCCAGTGAAAGAAATAAGATATTAATGATATTCAAGTCCAAATCTCTTCCGATCACGAATTCATTTATCACATAAATTAATCCAACAATACCTGTTACAATACCTAATACGGGCGTTTGTTCAAGTTTAAGAGCAGGTGTATCCGCTTCTTGTGATGAGGTTTCTGTTTTCAAAGAAACTTCTTTTTCCTGATAAGGTTTAATGTTTGTTTTAGGAGCCATGAGGCAAATGACGATAGGCATAGTAACAAATAAGACAGCAAAAATAATGAGAGTGGAAGGATTGAATATGGTCTCTGAAGTAGGGATTACACCCATCACATCTGCTAAGAAATGATCTTTTGTAGCAACAGTTAAACCGATTGAACTTGATAAACCAGCGGTGTAAAGGACAGTTGGTGAATAGGCTGCTGCAACAAGGAGAGGAAAGTGTGCATCCTGATTTCGCTTACCTACCTCACGTACAAAAATAGCCCCAACCACAACCGCAAGTCCCCAGTTAATATAATAGGCGAAAGCAGATACCACAAACGTAAGAACATAAGCTTTAGTAGGAGTATTTGCGAGTCCTGCTACTGATGCCAGTCCTTTTTTAACAACGGGTACAGCTGCTAATACCATCCCGGTAAGTAAAAGGAGAACCATCTGCATGGTAAACGTAAGGTAAACCCAAAATCCATCTCCAAAGGATTTAACGAGGGTAATGGGTTCTTCAGGGTTCGTAATAAATCCAACTATGAAAACAAATAAAGTAAGGAGAACTGCAATGACAAAAGCATCTGGCAAGTAACGCTGTACAACTCTTGAGACTCGATCTGCAATGGAAGATAACATCATAACAACTCCTTTCGGTGGTTGTTACATTATATTGAATGTAAAATAAATACATGTCCCTAATCAAAAATAAAAGGAAATTGCAGGTTTCTACATAACAGTAGTTAACTTCTAGGCAGAGAGAGACTGGTAAAGAGGGACGGACCTCCACGCATCTCCTAAAACACACAAAAGCCCATTCCTATCACATTCTTCTATCAAAATAGCATACCCCAAGGTCCGTCCCTAAAGCCTCTTAACCCAATCTTATTTCTTCAACAATAAATACATAAAGTAAGGAGCCCCAATCAGAGCGATCATGATCCCGGCTGGAATGCCATCGGGTTCCAGGATATTACGACCGACTGTGTCAGCGAGTAATAATAGCCATCCGCCAAGCAGTATGGCAATCGGGATGAACATTTGATTCCGTGGTCCGACCAATGCTTTGGCGATATGGGGAGCCATTAATCCGATAAAGGCGATTCCACCTGTAACGGACACAGCTGATGCGGCTAAGGCAACAGCTACCATCAGCATGATGAAACGTTCACGGTTGATGGAAACTCCTACACCGACAGAGACTGGTTCACTTAATCCAAGAAGATTCAGCATCTGGGATTTATAGAGGGCAAATGGAATCAGAATCACGAGCCACGGTAGAAGCGCCCAGATGAACGGCCAGTCTGACCCCCAGATATTCCCCGCCAGCCACATGGCAATGAAATCCACTTTAGCCCGTTCCGCACTGGAGATGAGAATGATCATGAGTCCCGACAGAGCCATGGAGAATCCGACCCCTACTAAGACCAACCTGACGGGCTGAATCCCATTCCGCTTACTATACGAAAACATATAGATGAGGCAGGCTGTAAGAAGAGCTCCTGCGAAAGCAACAATCGGCAGCAGATATGCAAATGAACCGGCATCTATCGGGAAAAATAAGAAGAAGATGGCGATGGAAACCCCTGCCCCGGAATTGATTCCGATAATACCTGGATCCGCTAAGTCATTACGTGTGATACTTTGTAAAATGCAACCGGAAAGGGCCAGGGCCATCCCGGCCAAAATCGTAATGATGATTCTGGGTAAACGAATGGAAAATAGGATGAATTCTTCTTTGAATGACCCTTCACCTAAAATAGTAGGCAGTAGACGATCATATGAAACAGAAGAATAGCCCAGTCCAATACTAATAAATGTTGTTGCTGCGATAAGGATTAGTAGTCCAATAAGAAGTAATCGTTGTTTTTTGATCAAATCCGGATGTATCATCAGAAGCCTTTCCCTCCTTTATGCACGATAAATAGGAAGAAAGGTAAGCCCATCATCGCGACGATCGCTGCCACAGGTGTTTCGTATGGGGTGTTGATTGTTCGGCCGAGCGTATCTGCGAGCAACATGAATGTTGCTCCAAACAGGGTGGAGATGGGGATGATCAAGCGGTAATCTGTCCCAACCACAGCCCGGACAATATGGGGGATCATCAAGCCGATGAATACCATATTCCCGACAAGGGCAACGGCAGCCCCTGCAAGTAGAACGATCACGATAAAGAGGATGGTTTTCACAAAGGCCGTACGTTGACCCAATCCGACGGCAACTTCCTCATTTAAACTTAGTATCGTTAGTTGTCTGGATAAAAAGATTGAAACCACGATACCGAATAAAATAAATGGAACAATCACTTGAAGCTGATTCCAGGTTGTCCCGATCATTCCACCGGCCGTCCACATTGACACATCTTTGGAAAGCTTAAAATAGAGACCGACTCCTTCAGAAATGGCAAATAAAAAGGCGGAAACGGCAGCACCGGCCAATACAATTCTAAAGGGAGAGAAGCCGCCCCGTTTCATTGAGCTGATGCCAAATACCAACAATGCCCCAACAGCAGAGCCGATGAAGCAAGCAATCATAATGCCGTAGTAGCTGATGGAAGGAAAAAAGGCAAGAGCAACGGCTAATGCTGCGTTTGCTCCCGCTGTCAATCCAAGTAACCCCGGGTCTGCAAGGGGATTTCGCGTCATGCCCTGCATGATGGCTCCCGATACGGCTAAAGAAGCTCCAACAACAATGGCAGCAACTTCCCTGGGGAAGCGGATCTCCCTCAGGATGGTTACCTTATCTCCGTCACCGGCAGGAGTCAATGCAAGCCATACGTCCTTCACAGTTGTTTCCGCAGCCCCATACACCACAGATATAAGAAAAGCAGCAACAAATAAGAAGGTGGCCCCGATTAATTTATAAAAAAATGGAATTCGCTGATTTTGAGTTTTCATAATCAATCATCTTTTCTTTATTGGAGTAGAAAGAAAGGGCATTCTTGTGATAAGAATCCCCTTTACAAATTAGTTGCCTAGAAATTTCTCTTTGAAGAAATCCAACTGGTAATCAAGTGTTAATGGATCATTAAAGTAGAATTCCATCATGTTCACTTCATATACTTGATTGTTCTTAACAGCAGGAATGTTTTTGTATGTTTCTGTTTCCATGAATGAGTTATCTGCTTTCGGATCTTTGCTTATAATCAGATAATCTCCGGCATACTCAGGCATAACCTCTGTTGAAAGAGCGAAATATCCAGGTTCCAACGCTTGTTCTTTTACTTTTTCAGGCATCTTCAGGTCCATTTCCTGATAAAGGATCTCCGTACCGCGACCCCAGTTGTTTCCATAAACGTATAATTGCTTATTGAAGCTTTCAATAACGGAAACGGTTGTATCTTCTCCAATTTTCGCTTTGATGTCTTCTCCTGCAGTCTGGGCACGCTTCTTGAAGTCATCCACCCATTCTGTCGCTTCTTTTTCTTTATTTAGTAGTTTGCCAATTTCGATGTGCTGCGTTAAATAGTCTACTTTTCCATAAGTGTATGTAACAGTAGGGGCAATTTCATTTAACTTATCGACATTTTTAATATTGGATAGACCGATGATTAAATCAGGATCAAGCTCAATGATTTTCTCCAAGCTTTCGTCGGTTACTTCTTCCACATCTTTTAATTCCTTATCCCAACGAGGATTCATTTTTGACCATGAGTCCACACCTACAACATTCACATCAAGTGCCATGACGTTACCGGCAAATGAGGATAGGACGACTACGCGCTGTGGATCTGCCGGTACTTCAACAGGTCCATTTTCTGATTGATAGGTGATGGTATCAGAAGATTTGTTTTCTTTTTCTTTTGAGTCCGAGCCATCTTCTTTCGTAGAGCTGTTGCCGCAGGCACTAACGAGCAGCACTAACAGCAGAGTAAACGGGATGAGCCATTTCTTCATGTTGATCTTCTCCTTTTAATAGATTATATGTGTAACACATTGGCTTGTTTGTTCGAGGATCTCTACCTATCTCAGCGTCGATTTGGAATACTTTTTTCAGGACCTCATGGGTGATGACTTCCTCACAATTTCCTGCTTTCACGATTTCTCCTTCTTTTAAAGCAACGATATAGTCGGCAAATCGTGCAGCTTGATTTAAATCATGGAGGACCATCACAATGGTGCGTTCCTGTTCTCTATTCAGCTTCTGTAGAAGTTCCAGTACTTCCAGCTGGTGAGCCATATCTAAATATGTAGTCGGTTCATCAAGGAAGATGATATCTGTTTCCTGGGCAAGAGCCATGGCAATCCAGACGCGTTGTCGCTGACCGCCTGATAAGGCATCGACTTCCCTGTACTTAAACTCCAGGGTACCTGTCACTTCAAGCGCCCAGTTGATGACATCATAATCTTTCTTCGATAGACGGCCCATTCCTTTTTGATGAGGGAAACGACCATATGAAACCAATTCTCCTACCGTCAGTCCACTGGCACTCTCAGGAGTTTGCGGAAGAATCGCCATCTTCTTCGCTAATTCCTTTGTATTGCCTTTAAAAATGTTTTCACCATCTAACAGGACGTTACCGGAATGATGGGGGATGATACGGGTAATCGCTTTCAGTAAAGTCGATTTTCCACAACCATTCGAACCAATGATCGTTGTGATTTTTTTATCAGGGATGTCCACGCTTAAGTTTTTCACGATGAGGCGTTCACCGTAGCCAATGTTTAATTCGTTTGTATAGAGGCGAACCATTTTAAGACCTCCGTTTATAGATTAGTAAAGTGATAATGATTCTCAATCTCGAACAATTAAAATACTATAATCCTTTTTTACTAATGTCAATAGAAATTTGTATTGTCAAAGCATAAAAAAAGAGGTAGGATGTAATTGAGAATGATAATCAATTATATCTTGGTTGCTCAAGGAGTGGACGGAAATGGATAATCATGAACTATTTGATGTGACAGTCATTGGGGGAGGTCCAGCGGGACTTTACTCAGCTTTCTATAGTGGACTTAGAGAAATGAAAACAAAGATCATCGAGTTTCAACCAACATTGGGTGGAAAGATACATGTGTATCCTGAGAAAATGATTTGGGATGTAGGGGGGCTCACTCCGATTCCCGGGGCCAAATTAATTGAGCAGCTGGTTCAACAAGGATTGACTTTCGATCCCACTGTCGTCTTAAACGAAAAAGTTGAATCCATTACACGTAATGAAGAAGGTATCTTTATATTAGAAGGTTCATCAGGTGAAAAGCACTACTCAAAAACGGTCATCATCGCAGTGGGAAGCGGAATCATTAACCCTCAAAAGCTTGATATCGAAGGGGCAGAGCGATTTGAAGTTTCTAATTTAAACTACACAGTCAAGTCATTAAAAAGGTTTAAAGATAAGACGGTCATCATTTCAGGTGGAGGGAACTCAGCCATCGATTGGGCAAATGAACTAGAACACGTAGCGAAGAAAGTGTATGTTGCCTACCGGAAGGAAGCGTTGAACGGACACGAAGCTCAATGTGCCCAGCTCATGAACAGTTCGGCCTCCTGCCTGCTCAACACATCGATTACCAAGCTGATTGCGGCCGCAGATCATGAAACCATTGAAAAGGTACAACTGACCAATCATCAGACAGGAGAGGTTTCCTATTTACCTATTGATGAAGTAATCATTAATCATGGATATGAAATAGATACATCCCTGCTAAAAAATAGTTCATTGAATATCGACATGATCGATCAGTATTACATAGCCGGTACGACAAACAGCGAATCATCGATCGAAGGTCTTTACGCAGCGGGTGACATCTTGAAACATGACGGAAAGGTAAACTTGATTGCGGGAGCATTCCAGGACGCTGCAAACGCAGTTAATAAAGCGAAGCAATTCATTCAGCCTGAAGCAAATAAAGACGCCATGGTCTCTTCTCATAACGAAGTATTCAAGAAGAGAAACAAAGAACTGGTCAAGCAGATGATGAAGTAATGAATAAAGCTCTCTCCACATGCGGGGAGAGCTTTATTTATACAAATAGATCTTAATGTGCTCTTGTTTATCAATCGTGGCAAGTAATACATCGTGCACGGTGACATTGTAAAGGGTCTTTAGCTGATCATGCAGCCAGTTTTCATCCTTATCAAGCTCGAGTAAGAGAGTTTGATTAATTTTCCGATCTTCAATAACGGGCATGGGGAGATCGAACCCCTTTGGAGACAGGGATAGGTCCTTTTGAGTCACAGGCTGGTATTGGGGTTTGAGAAATATGGAGATTTCTCCGCCGGTTTCCCATAGGGCCAACGCCACCTTCTCAACTTCCTCGGTCTGCTGCTTTCTTAATTCAGACAAAAGGCTGTCTAAGGGTACTCGTGCTTTCTTGAGATTTTGATATAGGATTTCCCCATTATCGATCAATGGAATGGGGGAGGGGTCAAGTATTTTTCGTATGAAGGTTGAATGTAGACTGAGGTATACCCCAATCAGATAGAGAGCCACCAATGTACCCATGGTGAGCATGGAGCCTTTCAATCCCAGTCCTTCGTCCGATAATGGGTGAGCCATGATGTTCCCTATTAAGAGTGCCATAACAAAATCAAGGAACCTTAACTGTGAAATCGATCGTTGCCCCATTAATTTAGCTATGACAATTAGGAACATAAAGCCAAAAATAGCGCGTAAAATCCATTCCAGGGAAGTCAACGATTCCTGACTCATAAAGAAATCCAAACGAACACGTCCTTACTTCTTTCAACTGCCATATAGTATCCCCAAAAGATTCTTCCATAAAACAAAAAAGATGCCTACATATGTAAGCATCTTTCATGACTATGCGTTATATTGTTCAACGTTCCCATTATGAGCTGCTTCTGCACGCTTATTGACTAAATAACCTACAAGTAATACGGCAACAGTCAACCCAATCGTGATAGCATAAGTGATTGGACCATGATGGATATTGAGTAAATGTAGGAATTTCTCGTCTCGAACAATCATTTCCCCTGCTGTGAAAGCAAGGATCCCAGCTCCAAGGTAAGCGATCCAACGGTACTTCTCAAGTACTCTGACAATCGCCTTTGATCCGAAAATCATGATCGGAATCGAGATGAATACTCCAAGTGCAATCATACCGATATGTCCATGTGCTGCACCAGCGACGGCCACAACGTTATCAAGGCTCATGACAGCATCTGCGATGATGATGGTTGTGATTGCTTGTCTAAGTCCGGTGTGAGATTTAATATTGGCTTCTCCTTCACCTTCGACCAGTACCTTGTAAGCGATCCATAAAAGAAGGACCCCGCCGATCAGATGAACATAAGGGATTTTTAATAAGTAAACAATAATGGCAGCAAAGAAAATGCGCAGGATGACAGCTCCTGCTGTTCCCCAGAAAATCGCTCTGTTTTGATGTTCTTTCGGTAATCCTCTCGTTGCCATGGCGATGACAATCGCGTTATCCCCGGAAAGTATGATATCGATTGCAATGATTTTTAATAGTGCAATGATGGCTCCAGATGAGATGGCAAGTCCAAGTGGAAATAAGAAATCCATATTCAGTTCCTCCTTGATTCTACTAAACTATGAACGAAACACTAACTTATCTATAGTATCACAATTGATGGAATTTTGAACGGCTATTATTTCTAAGATAAATATTTCCAATTTATGCTTGTACTATTTAATCAATGAAGGATAAGTACCTATAATGAAAGGAAAGCTCCATCTCACTTTTACCAGGAGATGAAGCTTTGTTTTTTGATGTTTTTCTTTTTAGGCTCTTTTCGTAAAGTTTGTTGCTTATTGTAGAGGAGAAAGTAATAGTTGATTTCCGCTCCAGGATGCTCGCTTTCCGCGGGGCTGGCGGTGAGCCTCATCGGCTGCGCCTCCGGGGTCTCACCTGTCCAGCTATTCCCGCAGGAGTCGAGCATCCTTCCGCTCCAATCAACTTTCTGAGCATGAATTCTTAACGGAAAACAATTAAAACAAGAATTTTAACAAACAATCTCATTTAAGGTAAGTAGAGATTGATTTTCCTTTTAAGGAAGAAGGATTATTTTTTTCTAGTTTCTTGCACCCCTTGAAGCTCTGTCATGAAAATACTGTTAAAGATGGTGAGGGGAACTGCGCAGATTCCTGCGGATTTTGGGCGTGCCGAGACCCCGTTCGGCTAAGCTGAGGAGGCTCGGCCGAACGCTAGCTGCAAGCGGAGCAGTTCCCCTCACCATCCAGCATAAACTGGTTGTCAGAGCCCTGGCAGATTCTATGTTAGAAAACAACAATCTTTGTGAAAAGAGCTTTCTTTTATTAAGGTTGCGGGTAGGGAGGTGGATATGGGTAAGGGTACGGATATGGGTAAGGATAAGCTGGAACCGGTACAGGGTAAGGACCCGGTGAAGCTGCAGCCCCCACAGCTAAGCCAGTAACCGTTCCCGCCGCAAATCCAGGATAGTAGCCACCTCCGTGATAACCCCAGTTCCCTCCGTGATTCCAATTTCCTCCCTGGTTCCAACTTGTTCCGTGGCCCCAAGTGGCGTGCCCGTGTCCATTGCCCCAGCTCGCATGCCCTCCGCCTCCGTGTATCGGTCTGTCCATACTGAATGGTTGATTAAACATTGCTCTCACCTTTCTCAATATCAAGAAGTTGCTTTATCATATGTGGATTTTTTGAAAGGGTTTAATTAGTTTTAGCCGATAAATAAGACATAAGTCAATTCCGTGAACTTTATAAACAATATACCCACAAAGTTTCTTTTGCCGTTTATTTACGATTTATTTAAATAAGTTTCTGAATTTTCTATAATGAAAGCGTTACCAATAATAATCAGAGGGGGAAATGGTTGATGAAAATGAAAACAGGTATCATGGCTATTCTTTTATCAAGTTTATTAGTCGTAACCACTGCATGTGGGGGTTCCGATTCTGCAAGTAACGCCGAAAGTGATGGGGAATGGACCCCATCTAAACCAATTGAAGTCGTTGCTCCTGCTGGTGCTGGTGGAGGATGGGATACGACGGCCAGGACTGTTTCAAAGGTAATGGAGGAACAGAAAATCATTGAAGAGCGTATGGCTGTAGTCAATAAACCAGGTGGAGGAGGTTCTGTCGGCTGGTCATATATCGATAGTAAAAAAGGGGATAACCACACGATGTTCGTCACGTCTCCACCGATGTTCTTTGTTCCCCTTAACGGACAGTCGACATTGTCTCACAAAGACTTCACACCTATAGCCGGGGTGATCGCTGACTATGCAGCCTTTGTGGTAGACGCGAATTCACCTTACGATACGATGAATGATCTTGTCGATGCATTAAAAAAGGATCCGACATCAGTATCCATTGTGGGGGTTTCTTCACCGGGAAGCATGGATCACATGCAGTTCGTAAAAGCGGTTAAGGCAGCGGGGGTAGATGTTAAAAAGCTGAAATATGTTTCGGCTCAAGACGGATCTGGGATGAGCATGCTTCTCGGAGGAAAAGTGGATGTGTACTCCACTGGCCTTGCGGAAGCTTCTGAACAAGCTCGTGCAGGTAAGGTGAAGGTTCTGGCGATTACAGCTCCCGAACGTTTGGAAGGAGATACGGTTTCAGAATTCCCGACGTTAAAAGAACAAGGGATTGATGATGAATTTGTTGTATGGCGTGGATTCTTAGGTCCAAAGGATATGGATCCCGATGCCGTTGCTTATTATGAGAAAGCGTTTAAAGACATGATCGAAACGGAACAGTGGAAGGAAATGCGGGACAAGTTTGGCTGGACGGACAACTACATGTCTTCAGAAGAGTTCAGTACCTTCCTGGATGAAGAGTACAAAGAAATTGAAGCATTAATGGAGGAAATCGGCTTGAAAAAATAATAAGGCCAGGAGCAGAACATCTGCTCCTTCCTTTTCTTGATTAGGAGTGAATCACATGAGAACCAAACCAGATCGAATCATCTCAATACTTTTACTAGTTTTTGCTGGAATCTATTTAGCTCTCAGCTTTCAGCTTCCTGCATTTCCATACGCCATCATCGATAGTGACGTCCTTCCGAAGGGGCTTGGATTCCTGCTCATTATTTTGGCGGTTGTTTTGTTCTTCCAGGCGAAGGATGATACAGAAGAAGATAAGAAAAGACGTTATGTCAAAAAAGAAGATGTCATCATTCTTTTATCGGTATTAGGAGCACTGCTCATATATATTTTTTTACTTGAACCGCTCGGATTTTTATTATCTACTATTCTATTTTTGTTGGTCATCCCGTTTGTATTGGGCTTTAGAAAGAAACTCACAACGGTATTAGTGGCCTTTCTATTTTCAGGCATCATGTATTATTCATTTAACTATTTACTCAACATTACATTACCACAGGGGATTCTACCCTTTTAGGAGGTGACGGGCATGATTGAAAGTATATTATATGGATTTCAAGTAGCATTCACCCCGGAAAATTTATTTTTCGCATTTATAGGGGTGTTGGCTGGTACGATCATCGGGATGCTGCCTGGATTGGGTCCAATCAGTGCCATTGCCATCATGATTCCCCTAAGTTATGGGATGTCGCCGGCTTCCGCATTGATCCTGATGGCAGGGGTTTATTATGGTGCCGTGTTTGGCGGCTCGACTTCTTCTATTCTATTAAATGCCCCCGGTATCTCAGGGACAGTGGCAACAGCATTTGACGGATATCCCATGGCAAAGCAGGGGAAGGCAGGCAAAGCACTCGCCATAGCCGCCATATCGTCTTTTGCGGGTGGAACAATAAGTGTGGTGGCACTTATGCTGGTCGCTCCTTATATGGCCAAGCTTGCCATTACGTTTGGTCCTACTGAGTATTTCGCATTGATGCTTCTGGGCCTGACAGCGATATCCAGCTTATCCGAAGGGTCCACCAATAAAGCACTGATCTCGGCGACGATTGGATTGATCATCGCAACTGTCGGGATTGATCAGCAAACAGGTACACAGCGTTTCACATTCGGAAACCCGGGTTTATTAGAGGGGATCGACTTTCTGATCATTGCTTTAGGATTATTTGCACTATCCGAGGTTTGTCAGTTAATTATCTCACGGAATGAAAATACGTTGAAAGGGAAGAGTGCTGTTGGCAGTTTAAAGCTTGAGAAGAAGGAATTAAAGGAGATGGCAGGACCGATTGGCCGTCATTCCGTCCTTGGTTTTATTTTGGGAGTCCTGCCTGGAGCCGGGGCTACGATCGCTTCATTCCTTTCCTATATTTCGGAGAAACGTTTATCTAAAGAGCCCTCTTCTTTTGGGAAAGGGAATATCAAGGGGTTAGCTGCGCCGGAAACGTCCAATAATGCTGCGACAAGCGGGGCATTCGTTCCCTTGTTAACATTAGGGATACCAGGGTCTGGAACCACTGCTGTATTACTTGGTGCCTTACTTGTTGTAGGGGTGCAGCCCGGTCCATTGATGCTTCAGGATCACCCGGACGTTTTCTGGGGAGTCATCGCAAGTATGTATATCGGGAATCTTTTCCTATTGATACTTAACTTGCCGCTCATCCCGGTACTGGCAAAAATCTTATATATTCCGAAGCAGCTGTTGATCGCTTTGATCATTGTGTTCTGTTTAATAGGGGTATACGCAGTCAGCTTCAACACGTTCCATCTGTATTTGCTTGTAGGATTTGGCGTGTTAGGGTATTTATTGAAAATGTTTAAATTCCCTGCGCCTCCGTTTATTCTCGCATTTATACTGGGGGGAATGATGGAGCAATCGTTCAGACAGGCGATGACAATATCAAACGGTTCTTACAGTGTGTTTTTTCAAAGTAATATCACCATCGGATTACTGATTGTTTCATTCCTTTCACTTGTTCTCCCTACCATTTTAGGATTTACGAAAAGAGGAAAGGCCACGGAAAGTCATGATCTGAAGAAAGAAGCATGATCAATAGAAAAGCAGTGAAGCCCTGAATGCCTCACTGCTTTTCTATTAAGCTTGAAAGAAATATTTTCTCTGAGGTCTCCCGACGCCTCCATATGTAAGCTCCACTTTAATCTTCTTTTGTGAAACAAGATACTCCAGATAGCGCCTGGCTGTTGTACGGGTCACGCCGACTTCCCCCGCCATTTCCTCAGCAGTATAGCCCAGGCTGTGATCGGTTTCTATCCGCTTAAGTATGGAATCCAATGTAATCGTATCGATCCCTTTCGGGGGGTGTTGGACGGTCTGAATGTTACTCGTGCTTTTCTTTCTACTGAACAAATTGTCCACTTCATGTTGATTTTCGACTTGAGAATCATTCATTCTCTCTTTATAGTGTTGATATTTTAGTAGAGTATCCTGAAATCGGTTAAAGATGATGGGTTTCAGGATATAATCGAATGCCCCGCCACGGATGGCATTGGAGATATGGTCGGTTTCCTTTGCTGCTGTGACGAGGATGACATCTGTGCTGCGATAATGCTTTCTGATCTCCCAGAGAAATTCACTGCCGGTCCCATCAGGAAAGTAGACGTCAAGTAAGATTAGATCAGGATTAACAACAGGTAAGACTTTCTTGGCTTCTGCGATGGTAGTGGCGATCCCGCCTACCTGAAATCCTTCCATTTGAGCAATGTACTGACTGTTGATCTCAGCTGTTTGAATATCATCTTCTATAATGAATACGTTCCACTTACGCAATACTTTCTCCCCCTAATGTTGCTTTGGAATACTAATCGTAAACAAAGCGCCCCCAAGTTCACTATTTTCCACTGTCATGTAGCCGTTCAGGTGCTCCACACTTCGTTGCACCAGGTGAAGACCGATGCCCCTGTCTTTGCCGGCTTTTGTTGAATAACCCCTTTCAAATATTGAGTCTATATCCTGGATTCCTGCTCCGCTGTCTTCTATTTCAAAAATAAAATCATCACCTAAATCAGTCATAAACAATTGAACCCGCCTGTTATGAAATGGCCGGGATAAGACTTCTTCAAAGGCATTATCAAGAATGTTCCCAATGATGGTAATCAATTTTTCCTGCTGCACATCAATAAGTGGCGTTGTAATGGAGCTATCAGGATGAATCGAGAATGAGACCTTCAACTCTTGAGACCGATTATATTTTCCAATGATCAGCCCTGCCAGGACAGGATCAGGAACCGCTTTCAATAGAAATTGAATTAAGTCTTCATATCCAGAGGATTCCTCCTGTATGAGGGCTAATGCCTCTTCGTGGTGATGAAGTTGAATGAGACCAGCAATCGTATTCAGTTTATTTCTGTATTCGTGGGTCTGTGAGCGCAATATACCCGCATATTCTTGCACCTGAGAAAGTTCCTTAGTGAGCTGATCGATTTCATCTTTTCTCCTGAAGCTCGCTACCACCCCGACGATTTCTTCCTCTTCAAAAATAGGGAGCCTGTTGACGATGAGGTCATGATGATTTAATGAAATCTCATCATCCAGCTGGCTTTCCCGTGTTTTTAGGACATCCATCATTTTCGTATCTGGGATGACTTCCAGAATATGTCTCCCTCTGTTGGAGGATTGATGATCAAGAGCCAGGATACTGTGGGCTTTAGCATTTATTTCCGTAATTGATCCATGTTGATCGATTGCGATGATTCCTTCCCGGACCGATTCGATGATCGCCCGCTTTTCCTTGAACTGCATGGCGATTTCAGCAGGTTCCAAACCAAAAATCGCTTTTTTGATTCCTTTCCCTATAAAAAAGGAGCCGATGATTCCGATTAACAGAATGACGCCGACAAGTATCAGTACCCTAGTACGATAGGGAATGACGATGTCATGGATACTGTCTTCAAGAAATCCGACTGACACTACCCCGATGATTTCTTTTTGATCGTTTCTTATAGGAACCTTTCCTCTCACAGATGGTCCTAATGATCCCCGTGCATGAGAAACATAAGATTCACCCCTTATTAAGGCTCTTTCATTGTCTCCACCGACCATCTTTTTCCCGAGCCGTTCAGGCATGGGGTGAGAGTATCGGACAGAGTCTCTATTGCCTACAACAATAAAGGTGGCCCCTGTTTCTTTTCGAATATCTTCTACCAGAGGCTGGATGATCTCCTCCGGCTGATTCGTCTTAAAGGCTTCGATTACAGCAGGCATCTTGGATACAGACTGTGCCACCGCCAAGGCTTGCTTTCCTTTCAAATCCGTCAGCGTGTCTGATAACATTCTAAAGAAAATAATCGACAGGGATAAAATCAAAATCGAAAGAAGTGCTAATACAATAACGATAATCTTAGATTGAAGTGAGAACTTTTTCATCATGGGTTCCTTCTTTTCGGAAAATTCTATTATTACTAGAATAAAAGAGTTGATGGGTTTGTACAAGGGGAGATGAGAATCTACTATAGATGAGTTTTAAACATACAACACGTGGTATATGAAACATAGTACATGAAAGAGGAGGATTCAAACGTTTTGGCAAGCATCGTTACAATCGTAGCCATCATTTTCATCCTGGTAAACTTAATCTATTTCTTTAAGGATAAGCATTTCAAATACAGTTATTTTAGTACAACGCTATTTTATAAGCTGTTTTTCGTACTTTTCAGTATCATGATCGCATTTGCAGTACTCTATTATGTCCTGTCATTTGAGAATCCGATGCTGCGTGTCAGTTCACCCAGTGGCAAGCCGGTAGAGCATACGTTCCTCAATTATCTCTATTATAGCGGGGTGACGATCCTCTCCGTCGGGTACGGAGATTATATCCCGACAGGCCATATCCGATTCTTTGCACTGCTTGAAGCAGCAATCGGATTGCTGCTCCCGACGGCCTATTTTATGAAGGTTTTGGAGTCGAAGGGAAAAGAGAATAGGGAGAATGAATAGAAGAGGGGATCTGATAATGGTGTGAGCGTATACTCCACCAAAGTCAGATTCTTTTTTGGTTCCTTGCCAGCTTCTTCTATCATGAATAGAATAGAGAGGGAATGAAGGGTAAAGAGGGAGTGGCCGTAATAAATAAGATTAAGAAAATGATTTACATATTATTAGGTTTGTTATTTATGGGAATAGGGGTTGTAGGCATCGTGCTGCCCCTAATACCAACGACTCCACTCTTGTTGTTGGCATCCTTTTTCTTTGTAAGGGGATCCGAACGATTTGAGGCCTGGTTTAAAGGAACCAGTGTATATAAGAAGCATTTAGAAGGTTTTATTCGTCATCGGTCCATGACACTGCGCCAGAAGGTTACGCTGCTAATTTTTTCAGACATCATGATTCTTATACCGCTGATTTTATCGGATAGTCTGATAGTTAAGGTGATCCTGAGTTTGATCATTGTGTATAAGTATTACTATTTTATTTTTAAGATAAGGACTGTAGCAGTTCGGGGGGATTGACGGTAGGCATCGAGGCTTAATAAGGGTATATTGGCGCAAAAACTGTGGCTTGTTAACAATTTGGCACAAGTTGTTTTGCCAAAAGTGGCACAACAAAAGCTTAAAGTAGCACAACAAGTTATTGGGAAGAGACATAATACACAACGGGGTATAAGGTCCCTCGACCGACAGATAAGGAATTCCTGCCCCAAAACGTTGCCAGATTTATAATTCAGCACAAATTCCATTAAAATCAACTCAAGAAGACCAAACTATCGTTTCAAACAACATTCTTTAGTGTAAATTCATTTCAAAAATAGCGTGTACCAGGTACAAATGACATCCATTGTACCTGGTACACGCTATGAGTCAACTCCATTACATCCACTACATCCACAGATTCGGCTTCACGACCATAAACCACAGCATTGACAGTAGAAGGATTAGATAAATCCAAACGGTCCGCTTCAATTTCCCAATCAGCCATTCCCGGTCAGCGTCATCTTCTCCAAATTTCCGTATTGTAGGTGAGAACGCTCTTGCGAGAAAGAACAGGGAGCAGAACATAATGACAAGGGTCATGATGATCCACGGTGTACTCCATGTCCAAGGTCCGAGTAGTACCAGGAGGATTCCTGTTCCGACGAGCACATGTCCCGCATGCTTGGAAAGTCGGACCGTGAAGCGGAACGTGTCCAAGTACGAAGGAAGCACGGAATCAGAAGCCGTCCGTAATTTCTTCATCATCGGCAACAGTATGAAAAATGGGCCGATGGAAGCCACGACACTGATTACATGAAGATAGATGAGCGTTCTGTATAATAAATACTCCATCCCTCGTACTCTATTCGTTCACTAATGTGAATTCGTGCACCCATACTTTCATGCTGGGGTGCCACGGCATGCCTGGATGATAAGAGAGGATGGCTTCTTTATATTCCTCAACTGTATTAAACCCTTCCTGCTTGGCATGATTATCTGTCAGCTCACCAAGTGATTGGGAGTAGACGCTTTCTACTATGTATTTCTTTCCTTGAAGCTCCATGACTTCTCCAATATCAGCGTATCGTCCGTTTCTGCGGGTCGCCGTTTTCTCCCCCTTCATCACTTTCTCAACGTCCTCAGCTTTAGTTACCAGACGGTCGATCGTACACGTTTTTGGCGGTAGTTGTTGATTTGTCATTTTACAAAACCCCTTTCGACCTTTAACTATAGCATAGTCCGGGTTCAGGAAAAATGTTGATCAGTATATTTTACTTACAAGGAGTGCACCGAAGAAGTAGTATGTTCATGTATCCCCTCATGATAAAATAAGAAAAGATCTTTGAGGGGAGTCGTGAAATGGAAAACCTAAAAAATATCTTTATACAAAATGAATACATACTATCGAAAGAAAACAGTAAAGCAGTAGAATTCAAGAAAGGGGAAGATATCATTTATTTGCTGCCTACGAAGGATTTATGTGCCGTCATCCACCCACAACGTGTAGAGAATACTAAATCCTTGCGAAGTAGGAGTAATGGTATCACCCATAGTACAGCTTTTACGTTATTTCCGAAGAAGCAGCATACAGGACAGCAGCCTATCCAATATGGATACTCGTTTAAATTTATTTCTGAAAAGGAATTAGATGCTTTTCTGAGCAGCATTGATCAATTGTAAGAGGTGAGTCCATTCTTTGGTGGTAAAAGAATGGACTTTTTTGCGTCCCTACCGCAATCCTTTTTCCTTCTTCGTTATCATCTTGTTATTCTGAAAGGAAATCTGTCCGAATGATTTACTGTTTTCACCGTCCCACACCATATCGATTTGATAGGATGGGGTTCCTTTTTTCCCTCTCTCACCCATTATTTTTCCTTCTCCGCCAATAAGTTCAATGGCTTCTTCTAGTTCCATCCCTTATGTCACACCGTTAAATTCCTCAAGGGTGATGGCCCGGGTACTCTCTTTCGCTTCTTCGGAATTAGAACATCCGAAAAGAAAGGATAAGGAAAGGGTACTAATCATAAATCCATTACAATAGTTTCTCATTAATATATATCTCCTCATCTCTTATATCTATGTCACGTTTTAAACTCTAAAATTGTTTCACGAATCGAAATGTTTTTCTGGTAAGAAAAGTCACCTGGTGCTATGATGGGTGAATACTAAATACAGAAAGAAGGCCTCAGGGAGAAGTGAAAAAGTGGCAAACGTATTTGATACTTGTGTTCATCATGTTGATTTGGGGCTTTAATGTTCCTGCATTAAAGGTATTGGTGAGTGAATTTTCGCCTGTAACGATTACATCACTCCGCATCTTTACGGCAGGGATTACCGTATTTGTCATTCTTGGTATCATGAGGAAAATAAGAAAACCAACAGCTAAAGAGTTCTTGTTCATTATCACAGGTGGCTTATTGAATGTGGTCAGTCATCATTATTTTTTATCAGTCGGGCTGACCGGAACGTCGTCGACTAACGGGGGACTGATTCTGGGAACGGGACCGTTGTTGACGGCTTTAATGGCGACGATCATCCTTCGAAACCGGCCGACAGTGATTAAAATCATCGGGTTTCTGTCTGGCAGTGGCGGGGTTGCGATCATTGTGTTGTCAGGCGGAGAGGGATTAGGCGGACTTAAGACCGGAGATCTGTTTATCTTTATCTCCATTTTTTCACAGGCCTTAAGCTTCATTATCATCAGCCGGGCAGCCAAAACGTTGGATCCCCGATTACTTACGGGGTATATGCTGGTGTTCGGTTCCATTGTCTTGTTTGCGATTAGTCTTGTAACAGAGCCGGGAGCACTGAAGGAGTTAGGAAATGCCTCAAGCTCAATTTGGCTTCTATTCTTTGCTTCTGCCATTGTAGCAACGGCAGTAGGGCACATGATTTATAACCATTCGATTGGTGAAATTGGAGCCGCCGAAACATCGATCTTCCTGAATCTCAATACCTTTTTCTCCCTCGTTGGAGCGGCTATTTTCCTTAATGAAACCGTGACGTACCATCACCTGATCGGATTGGTGTTCATCGTGCTTGGAGTGGTGTGCGGTTCCGGTACCCTTGAAGAATTTGTGGTAAAAAGAAAACAGAAACGCTTCCTGGAGGGAAAACAGAATCATCAAATGTAGATGGTTCTGTTTTTTCTTATCCAACATATTTTTAGCTTCCCCTCAATAAAATAAAAGGTCAATTTATTTTGAGGGGGATGGGAATGCTTAACGATCAAATTCAGAAGTTAGTGAATAATTTAATTCAAATCGAGCATGTCTCGACTACCTTATATCTTGCCATGTCCGCCTATATGGCGAATCAGAATTATACGGGGATGGCAAGCTGGCTGAGACTACAGTCCCAGGAAGAGCGCACGCATATGTTGAAGCTTATCGACTATATGACGGATAGGGGAGGGATGGTGGATCTTCAGCAGCTTCCGGCTCAGCCGAAGGAATATGGAACCCCTCTGCAAACCTTTCAAAAAGTGTTGGAGCATGAGCAATTCGTGACGAACTCCTATCAACAGGCATATAATTATGCCGTCCAAAATGATCAACAGACCGCTGTCATCATTCAGGGAATTTCTGAGAGAGCAAATTGATGAAGAAGCTCAGGCGCAAACAATTGTCGATCGGTTGAAACTTGCCGGGGACAATCCTGCTGCCCTATTGGTACTGGATCAAGAGCTCGGTCAGCGTACGGCTGCACCTGCAGGTGGTTGATCCAGACAGTGAAAAGCTGCTATCCCTTCATGGAAGCAGCTTTTTTTATTGAATTGAAATGAAAAAGGATACACCCTGCTCATTGAGTTCATACTGAAGAAAACGGATTTCTATTAAGGGTGATCATATGATTTATATTTACAATGATTTTGGTGGGACTCATACGACGTCCTTGGCTGCGGCTTATCACTTACATTTATTAAAACCGGGGAACTTGACAAAGAAGGATGTTCTATCTGTCCCTTTCTTTAACCAGCTTACGAAAAAGGAGTCAGGACACATTCTTTATCATGGAATAGACAAAGAGGATAACCCGGTGTATACGATTGGGCGAAGGAACTCTAAGTATGTCGTTCCTGCACTAGCTGATCTAAGTACCATCCTTCTTAGAAGATATGGAAAAAGGGAGAAAATCATCATTTCCAACACCTCGCCGACTGTTCCTCCCCTTATGACAGCTGGGGGCTTTCTATCAAGGGAGCTGGGAATCGATTCGATAGGCGTGCCCCTTCTCGTGAAAGGGGCACAGCAATGCCACACTCTCATCTATCAACTCGTTGAGGAAACGAAACAAATGTCCAAAGATTCTCATGAACAGGTAGTTGTGTTGGAAAATAAGAAATATCAATATAAAATTGGAAAAAAACATATCTTCTGGAAGAAATAAATATTATAATAAGTAAATACTACTAGGTAAAAGGTTTGTCTTGGTGAAGTTCAGGATGAACCGGATAGAACCATACATAAAGGTAATACTATAGTAAAAACGGAGGTGTCGACATTGGAAGGTAAACCATATCACTATGATGGCAGTCACCATTTCGCAACAGGGGAAGCACAAGAAAACACTCCATTTGAACTAACAGACGAAATGAGAAAGAATATCGGGGGAAACCCTTTTGAAGCTTCCGGCGAGGAAGAGTAAGAAACAACTAAAACCTATGAACAATCGGATGTTGTCTATCAGACACATTCTTTTTTTTTCTGAGAGGTTCAAACCTTGGATAATTCCTTCTTTTTTTCACAAAATAATACAGCAAAAAATATGAGTAAAGGATGGATGCAGAATGGCAAAAGTATTATATATTACGGCACATCCCCATGATGATACTCAATCGTACAGCATGGCGGTGGCGAAAGCATTTATGGATACGTATAAAGAAGTGAATCCTGACGATCAAGTGGTTCACATTGATCTGTACCGAGAACATATACCCCATATTGACGCTGATGTGTTTAGTGGATGGGGGAAACTGCAAACGGGAAAAGGGTTTGAGGAGCTTTCATCGGAAGAAAAGTCGAAAGTGAATCGTCTGAATGAGTTAACAGAACAGTTTATTTCTGCAGATAAATATGTGTTCGTTACACCATTATGGAATTTCTCCTTCCCGCCGGTGATGAAAGCGTATATTGACTCTGTAGCGGTTGCCGGTAAATCGTTTAAGTATACGGAACAGGGACCGGTCGGATTACTGACAGACAAGAAAGCTATTCATATCCAGGCACGAGGTGGGATTTACTCAGAGGGTCCTGCAGCCGGCATGGAAATGGGTCATCGTTATCTGGACATCATCATGCAATTTTTCGGCGTACCTTCCTTCGAGGGTGTATTTGTAGAGGGGCATGCTGCTATGCCTGATAAAGCCCAGGAGATCAAAGAGAATGCCATTGCTAGAGCGAAGGATGCCGCTCAAACATTTTAAAAGGGAAGAGCCTGAACATATGCGTTCAGGCTCTCTTATTATACAATTGTTGGCTTCTCAATCTCATTTCCTTTCGGCTCAGGGACGAAGGCAAGAATGACAAGCCCGATGATAAAGAGGACGACAAGACTGAAGACTCCACTATTGGATTCACCTGTCACTTGGGCGGTGACCGCCACTAACAATGGCCCGAGGATCGAGGCGAACTTACCAAAGATATTATAGAAACCAAAGAATTCATTGGCATTTTTCTTCGGAATTAATTTTGCAAAGTATGCCCGGCTCAATGCCTGGATGCCACCTTGGGAAGAAGCAACGAGCATAGCGAGGATCCAGAAGTCCATTGTGGTCTCTAAAAAGTAAGCATAAATGCAAACGATGATATAAACGAATATCCCTACATACAACATCTTTTTCCCCGTGAATTTCTCTGCCAGCCTTCCGTAAAGAATTGCAAAAGGCCCAGCCACCACCTGAGTAACAAACAGGATGATCAAGAGATTAGTGGCTGTGATCCCAAGATCTGTACCGTATGCAGTGGACATCGTAATGATGGTGCCGACTCCATCAATATAAAAGAAATAAGCAAGAAGAAACAAAAATAGTGCACGATATTTCCTGATTTCTTTCATCGTTTTACCAAGACGCTTAAAGCTATTGGCAACGGGATTCTTTTCACGCTCGATAAAGTAGCGCTGATGGACATTTTTGATTAAGGGGATGGCAAAGAGTCCCCACCATAATGCAGTAATGATGAACGCGATTTTACTGGCGATGGTAACGGAGAAAGGAAGTACCCCATTTTGAGATAATATGATGATGGCGATGCTTATGATAAATGGTATTGTGCTCCCGATGTACCCGAATCCAAATCCACGGGATGACACCCTGTTCATTCGCTCTTCTGTCGTTACGTCGGTTAAAAAGGCATCATAGAAAACATTGGAGCCAGCTGATCCGACCGCTGCCACTGTATAAAAAATTAACAGAAGCAGCCACTGATCACTTGGAACGAAAGCAAGCAGGGCAGTAAATGTAACACCGAGGGCAAAGAAGAAGGTGAAAAATTTCTTCTTGTAGCCTTCATAATCAGCAATCGTTCCCAGAATCGGACCGATCATAGCGAGGATAAAGGTGGCAATCGCAATGGTGTACCCTAAATAAGCAGTCGAATTCGCGGCACTGACCCCTGCATTAGTAGCGGCAGCCTTATAAAAAAGCGGAAATACGGCTGTCGAAATGATAATGGAATAGGCTGAGTTTGCCCAATCATAAAAGATCCAGCTGCTTTCTTCTTTTGAGAAACGCTTCATTGTTTTTCCCCCTAAGGAAACAAAGTCTGTTCTTTATATATCCAGCAATTCTTCGATCACTTTTCCATCTGTTGCACCCAGACTAAGGCCGAGCAGGCGTGCCAGTGTCGGGCCTTCATCTACTAGGTGCATAAAAGGAATTTCAACATTTGACCGGATCCCTTTTCCGGCGGCCATGAAGGTGGTGGAGTAGTTTTCTTTTTCAGGAGAGTATCCGTGAGATCCATACGTATAACGCTTTTCCTTTACATCTTCCGGTGTGATGGTATGAATGAAGGATCCTTTAAGAGCATCTTTAAAATAAAATCCTATTCTTGCTTCAAGCATAAAGGTACAGTATCCATCGGCCCCTTTTCTTCCGGCTTCTTCACCAGTGAGTATCTCTTCAATTCCATTGGAAGGATCCATTTGCAATTGCTCCAATAGGGATTGAACTGCTGGTTTCGTTTCAGAATCCTTCACGTACACATAGGCTGATCCATCACATCCTTTGCAATATGCTTTCCAGTCGGTTACCTTTCCCCTGGCATTCAATGTGATTAACCCATTTTCCTTGAAAAGGACGTTCACTTGAATTGCCTTTGATTCATCCAATGCACTATGATCTCCAAGAGCGACAATGGTTGACTGTTCATAGATGCCGTTTTCCTTTAATGCCCGAATGATTTTCCCTAATCGGGCATCATGACGTTGAATGGCGGCATGTGCTTCTTCTGAAGAAAACCCATGGTAATGACGTTGTGTATCAAGATCTGTAAAGTGGACAAGCAATAGGTTGGGTTTCTTTCTGATCGTTGCAACCGTCGATTCCAGAACGAAGTCATCAAGCTCCGGTTGATTAAGGCCATTACGGATGTGACCAAAGAGACGGTTCATGTGTAATTGATAGAGAGGACTGCCATTGAAAAGGGAAACAAGAATTTGGTTATGCCACGAGCGATTGGCGAAAATCTCCGGCATATTATAATCAATATCCCCTTTGGCTGTAACCGGCCACAGAAGAGCGGCTGTGGTCATCCGGGCTTTCTTTGCTTCGTCATATAAGGTGGTACCCTTAATAGCCCTTCTATGCCAATACCAATCCGGAGAAACCCGGCCAGGCTGAATGAGTGTATTATTCACTACACCGTGACGTTTAGGAAATTTACCGGTGACAATGGTGGCGTGACAAGGATAGGTCACAGAAGGGTAAATGGTTTCAACATTTTTGCAAAAGGACCCATGGGCAAGCAGTTCTTGAAAGTGAGGAAGATCCTTTAGAATGGGGTAATCCAAAGCAGATAAACAATCGAAAGATATGACAATCAGATGATCCGTAAGACGAGTCATAATGGCCTCCAGCTTTCGCGTAGGATTGTACTATATACCTATTAATATAGCAGAACATTCAGAATAAAAATATGAAATTTCGAGTATGCATGTTAATGAATCGTAAAGACGAAGATTTACATAAAAAAACAGAGATGGTAAAACCCTCCCTGCCCTTAGCTATACTAAAATTTATATCTTCACTTTTTCCCCGATTCGACTATCCTGCTTCACATCCAGGCTACCTGAATATTCAACCGTATTGATGTCACAATTCTCCCCGATCACAACATTCTTACCGCGAACCAGTTTAGCCTTCGTGTTTTCAAGATACACCTCGTCACCTTCGATCAGATCTGAAAATAGGTAATCTTCCTTTTGGAGAAAGAAGTTGACCACTTGTTTAATCAGTCCGTTCGAGTTATGGTGTTTCACTGCAATCGTTTCGCCACCGATTTCTTTAATGGAGGATTCGTGATTGATTTCGATTTGAATCCGGTCAGCGTTGAGGAGCCCCTCGATATGGACCGAGCCGGAAGAGGAGAAGGTTTCGACTTCACAATCCTTTTCAACTCTTAAAGAACCGCTTGCTTTAATCGATCCCCCTTGAATCTTTCCTCCAACCTTACATGAACCGCTCACCTTGAAATTTTTAAAGATGAGGTCTTTCAATACTTTGCTTGAACCACTTGTGTTCATTTCAGCAGCCATCACCGAGCCTTCATACTTGGAGCTTCCACTGGTCGTAATCGTTTCTGCTTTTGTATCACCTTTAATGGTAGAAGAACCGCTCGTTTTAATGTATCCAGCTTTTACGTCACCTGAAATCGTCCCGGAACCTGAAATTTTAAGCTCGTGGCAGTCGATGTCGCCAGCGATTTTTCCGCTTCCACTGATTTTTACTGCATCAAATTTTCCTCCGCCGGACGTACCGGATCCACTGATCTTCAAGTCATGCAGTTCTTTCTTTTCCATAGTATTCATTCATTTCTCCTCCAATTAAGGGAAGTTAGATCCCTTTTGTATTCGTTAACGTGATTTTCAATTCTTCCATCATCTGTTGTAAATCGAATCTCAATACAGTCTGTGCTAAATGGTCAACAAGCAATTTGGAATGTAGGGGAAGGAGCATCCATACATATTCCTCTTCTTTGCGAAGACCAACAAGTTCAAGGGAAGAATCTTTCAGTGGAGTGAACTTCTCATGAAGAAAAAGAAATAAGGTTTGCAGTTCTTCTCTTGGGACTTGTATCCTTTTCGCCTTCTCAATGATCAACATATTTAATATATCAGGAAACTCAAATCCCTTTCTTACCGGTAGAAATGCTGTGCAGAAGGATAAGGTATATTCCGACAGAATGTTATACGAAGGTAATTCATCTGCACTGATTTCAATCTTAGTTGGATTTGGTGAAAAGAAATCGGATAGTTCATCCAGTGAATAGTCATCTTTCATCTCTTTGATTGTATCGATACGTGAGAGCATTTTTTCCCTGGGAAAGAACGTTTCCTGACCAGTGAAGCTGGATTTCTTAATAAACCAACTCTCCGGAATAATGTTCTTTCGCTTCCAACGGTAAAGCTGGCCATACGAAATTCCGGTCAGTTCCAATACTTCCTTCTTAGATATAAGATCTGCCTCCAATGAGGGATCACCTCTTCTCTGTAACAAAACATTGTTACGTTACTTGATGATTAGTTTAACAGAACAATGTTACGTTAGTAAAGATGAATTTGTAAAATTTTCAAAAAACATCTCACTCCAAACTATCCAATAAATGTTTAATTATGAGCATCTAGGGTACAAAACAAACAGAAATGTTTTACATAGTAAACATTAATAACCGTTGAGAGGGATGAAAGAATGGGAGACGATCGCCGTACGAAAGTGAATGAGAAAAGCAAGGATGAACAGCTTGAACAGTATCGCGTAGAAGACGAAGGTAAGCATCTTACAACCAATCAAGGATTGAAGGTATCAGAAGATGAATTTTCCTTGAAAGCGGGAGAACGCGGACCTACCTTAATGGAGGATTTCCACTTCCGTGAGAAGATGACTCACTTTGACCATGAGCGTATACCGGAGAGGATTGTCCATGCCCGGGGTTTTGCGGCACACGGAGAGTTCGAACTCTATGATTCCATGAAAGAATATACACGAGCTAAATTTCTTCAGGACACATCAACGAAAACCCCTGTCTTTGTTCGTTTTTCCACTGTGGCGGGATCTAAGGGGTCCGCAGAAACTGTGCGTGATGCACGTGGATTTGCTACGAAATTTTATACGGAAGAAGGCAATTATGATCTTGTAGGAAACAATATTCCTGTGTTCTTTATTCAAGATGCGATTAAATTCCCGGATCTTGTTCATGCTCTTAAACCGGAACCACATAATGAAATGCCTCAAGCAGCTTCTGCCCACGATACATTCTGGGATTTTGTAGCGAATAACCAGGAGTCCGCTCACATGGTCATGTGGGCAATGTCCGATCGGGCAATTCCACGCAGTCTCCGTATGATGGAAGGATTCGGTGTCCATACATTCCGACTGGTGAACGCTTCGGGGAAGGCCCATTTTGTGAAGTTCCACTGGAAGCCTGTATTGGGAACTCACTCTCTCGTTTGGGATGAGGCTCAGAAGATCAACGGGAAAGACCCGGATTTCCACCGCCGTGATTTGTATGAATCCATCGAAAATGGAGATTATCCAGAGTACGAGCTGGGAATTCAGCTCATTAAGGAAGAAGATGAGTTTAACTTTGACTTTGATGTTCTTGATCCTACCAAGCTATGGCCTGAAGAAGAAGTTCCTGTGAAAATCGTTGGGAAAATGACCTTGAATCGCAATGTAGACAATGTATTTGCAGAAACAGAGCAAGCGGCTTTCCATCCAGGATCCGTTGTTCCCGGAATTGATTTCTCTAATGATCCTTTACTACAAGGACGCTTATTCTCCTATACTGATACACAATTGATCCGACTCGGTGGACCTAACTTCCATGAGCTTCCGATTAACCGACCGGTGTGCCCATTCCATAATAATCAGCGTGATGGATATGGCCGTCAAACGATTAACAAGGGTCAGGTGAGCTACCATAACAACTCACTTGCTAAAAATACACCAGCCCCTGCGAGTCAGGAAGAAGGAGGCTACACTCATTACCAGGAGAAGATGGAAGGGCGTAAAGTCCGGGCAAGAAGTGAAAGCTTCAAAGATCACTTCTCACAGGCTACTCTTTTCTGGAACAGCATGAGTGAGCCCGAGAAGGAGCATATCATCCAAGCCTTCAGTTTCGAGCTTGGAAAAGTGAAGAGCAAATCGGTTCAACAGCAGGTAGTCGACATGTTTGCCAATGTAAGCCTGGATCTGGCAAAAGGCTTTGCAGAAGCGATAAGCGCGAAAGTTCCTAGCAGAGAAGGTTCAAAAGTAACCAAATCCTCTCCAGCCTTAAGCCAGGAAAATACGATCAAGAAACCTGCTACCCGTAAAGTAGGGGTCATCGTAGGAAACGGCTTTAAAGGGGAAGAGGTGAAAATGGTTCTATCGGCACTTAAAGAGGATGGCATCCAGCCGGAGATCATCAGTGACAAGCTGGGGATGAGAAAAGGGGATGACGGTACGGAGCTTGAAGTGGACCATACCTTCTTAACAGGGGAATCTGTATTGTTTGATAGCCTTTATGTAGTAGGTGGAGAGGATGTAGATAAAAAGTTCTCTCAAGATACGACCTACTTTGTCAAAGAAGCGTATTCTCACTTCAAACCGATCGGTGCTACGCATCAGGGCACCAACTGGCTGGAAGAAGCAGGTGTCAGCGGCTCAGGTGTGGTAACTGGGGAAGACATGAAGTCATTTGCGAAAGAATTCACAGTAGCCATCTCAGCACATCGTCATTGGGATCGCGAATTAGTATAAGATTTAATAGGCAGCAAGTGGAGTAATTCTCTCTCTACTAGTTGAGAAGTGCTAGATCTGATCATTCAGGTCTGGCATTTTTTATATAATGAAAAACCAAGCCAGTGTAAGTCAATTCCCACTTTTGCATCGTCCAAGTCAATCACTTGATTCACTTCGTTGCACCTACTATACTCTGCAATCAACAGGCCAATCAGCCACTGAAAATGAAAAAATTCCCATAAGCAAAAATCTTGAAAGTCAAAAAAGGTCAAAGTATACTATGTTTGTAAGGTCAAAGAAAGTCAAAGTCGAACTCAGCTTAAACGAATACTAAACACACTGACCTTATCCATAATACAATCTACAAAACTATTTATATAAAACACTACTGCAGGAGGTAATGTTTAATGAAATGCCAAGTATGTCAACACAATCAAGCAACAGTTGAAGTGTATAAGCAAGTGAATGGTCATAAGTCCAGTATGAAGATGTGTTCAACTTGCTTTCAAAAGCAGCAAACGCCTTCTGGAATACATGGAGGATTTCCGTTTGATGAGTTGTTCAAAGGGATGAGCATGGGTGGAAACCAAAATCATGGCTTCCACAATCAGCAATCATCTCCTCAAACCCAAGGCGGAAATGGAGGAAATGGCGTTCTCGATCAGTTTGGACGCAATGTGACAGGAGCAGCCAAAGCTGGTTTGATTGACCCGGTTATCGGAAGGGACAAAGAAGTGGATCGCGTCATTGAAATTTTAAATCGCCGTAATAAGAATAACCCTGTACTCATCGGTGAGCCCGGCGTGGGTAAAACAGCTATCGCTGAAGGGTTGGCCCTTAAAATTGTAGAAGGTGATGTACCATCCAAGTTATTAAATAAAGAAGTGTATGTAATGGATGTTGCTTCACTAACTGCCGGTACAGGGGTTCGCGGTTCTTTTGAAGAACGTTTAAAAGCCATCATCAGCGAACTTCAGAATAGAAAGAACGTGATGTTATTTATTGATGAGATTCATCAATTAGTTGGGGCGGGTTCCGCAGAAGGCTCCATGGACGCAGGAAACATTCTAAAACCTGCTTTAGCCCGGGGTGAACTGCAAGTAATCGGGGCTACGACATTGAAGGAGTACCGCCAAATTGAAAAAGACGCAGCACTCGAGCGTCGTTTCCAGCCGGTCTTGGTCAATGAGCCGACAACTGAAGAAGCTATTGAGATCCTTAGAGGATTAAAAGATAAATATGAAAACTATCATGGAGTCAAGTTTACAGACGAGGCCATTGAGGCTTGTGTGAAACTATCCCATCGATATATTCAGGATCGATTCTTACCGGATAAGGCCATTGATTTAATGGATGAAGCAGGTTCTAAAGTCAATCTGCAGTCAGAGGGTAAAGACAAGACTGCCATCCTAAAAAAATTGAACGATGTAAGAGAGAAGAAGGATCTGGCAACAAAAGAAGAGAACTATGAACAAGCTGCCATCCTTCGCGATCAAGAAGCAGAATTAGAAAGACAAATTAGTGAAGGTGGGTCAGACTCTAAAGCATTTGTAGAAAGAGAACTGATTCAGACGATCGTTGAATCGAAAACGGGTATTCCTGTTGGGAAGCTGCAAAGTGATGATCGAAAACGAATGAAAGCACTGGAAGAAAACCTGGCGGGTAAAGTAATCGGACAGGAAGAAGCAGTGAGAAAAGTAGCGAAAGCGATCCGCCGCAGCCGTGCAGGATTGAAGGCGAAGCATCGTCCAATTGGTACTTTCCTCTTTGTAGGACCAACAGGTGTAGGTAAAACAGAATTAACGAAAACACTGGCAGAAGAGTTATTCGGCTCTAAAGATTCCATGCTTCGATTAGATATGAGTGAGTTTATGGAGAAACACTCAGTATCTAAACTGATCGGTTCACCTCCAGGCTATGTAGGTCATGAGGAGTCAGGTCAATTGACTGAAAAGGTAAGAAGGAACCCTTATTCAATCATTCTCCTGGATGAAATTGAGAAAGCACATCCGGATGTTCAGCATATGTTCCTGCAAATTCTTGAAGATGGACGTCTCACCGACAGTCAAGGTAGAACGGTCAGCTTTAAAGAGACTGTGATCATCATGACAAGTAACGCAGGTGTGACGGACAAGAAGGAAGCAGTGGTCGGTTTTAACACAGGCGGCACAGATGCGATTAAAGAAACGAATATTCTGCAATCACTCGGTGCCTACTTTAAGCCGGAGTTCCTGAACCGTTTTGACAGCATCATTGAATTTGAATCTCTTGACAAAGGAGAGCTTCTTCAAATTCTTGACCTTATGCTTGACGAGTTGAAGGTTGAACTAAAAGAGCAGGGGATTACTGTCACCATCGACGAAGATGCGAAGAGTAAACTCGTTGAACTGGGATATCATCCTGAATTCGGTGCACGCCCATTACGTCGTGTGATCCAGGAAAGAGTGGAAGATAAAATCGCTGACTTACTTCTTGATGAAGATGGCATAACCAACGTAGTCATTTCACTTGAAAACGATGAGATCATCGTCAAATAAGAAAAGAAGCATCCTTTTGGGTGCTTCTTTTTCTATTCTTTCCTCTTCAAAAAAGTGATATAAACTGCCATAGCTAAATAAACTCCTAAAACTAAGACAATAAATACAGGGGTCGAAAAGGAAGTCATAAAAACACCCTCACTTTAGATCTTGTAAAGACGGATGGAAAACGAGTAATAAAATCGCGATTATAGGTACGGAAATAATGATGGCAAGTAACGGTCTTTTATGGTGCAATCCTAAGATTGTAAACATGATGACATTAAAAAGTGCAGACCATCCTAAATTCCAGCCATTTTCATAAAGGAACAGTCCTTTTTTATGAAAAAGGTATTCCAATAACGTGAAGTAAGCAATCCAGCAGGCAAGATACAGCCATTTCTTTTTTCTATATGGAAAATAACGAAGAAAGATCATGATGACGACAGGAATGATAAAAAAAGTGAAAACGAGATCAATAAACGTATGATTAAGCCAATCGACCGTCACAGCTTTATATTCCCAAAGTGTATGGTTATAAAAGAGCACGTTATAGGAGAGATTGCAAATAATATAATATTGAACCGTTGGATAATACTCCCTCCAGCGTTTCCAATCAACAAAAAGCTTGGCGAAAATAAGATAAACAACCACTACCAGAATTAGATACATATTGAGTACAATCCTTGTTTTTGTTACTCAGTATGGACTTATCGGAGGTGGAATAGACCTTCTGAATAGATAAAGTGCCTGATTCTCATTGAATCAGGCACTTTAATAGGGTTGTTTTATTCCTTTTCTGCCAGTACTCTATCAATCGCCTGGGCAACACCATGATCTGTATGGAGGCCAGTGACCCAGTCAGCGGCTTCCTTCACGGCTTCCTGTGCGTTCCCCATCGCCACTCCGAATCCGGCTTCACGAATCATGGCTATATCATTCATACTGTCCCCGACCGCCATGACTTGATCCATGGAAAGGTCCAGCCATTTGCAGACCTTGACCAAAGCTGCGGCCTTATTGACCCCTGCAGGATTGATTTCAATATTCGTCGGCGAAGAATTGGTGATTTCCAGTGCTTCATTTTTCATCAGCTCGTCCATCATGACTTTGCGGACGTCATCATCCTGAATATCGAATCCAAACTTCAGCCAGTTATAGGTATCGATTTCCTGATCAAAAGGCTTATTCGTATTGAATAGTCCTTGGGAAGTGGAAGACCAGAAGTATACATCATGCTCTTCTTTTAATTTCCAAAGCTGTTTCACAAGATCAAGATCAAGTGGGATACTGTCTACTAGATTGTATTCATGATCGTAAATTTCCCCGCCATTTACAGTCACCAGATAAGATGAACGGCCAAGCTCATCTGAAATATCCCGGCATGTGAAAAGGGAGCGGCCAGTACTTAATACCACATGAATCCCTTTCTCCTTCGCACGCTGAATGGCTTGTGCGTTTTCAGGAGATACTTCTCCTTCATGATTGACCAGTGTTCCATCCATATCCAGGGCAATTAATTTAATATCCATTATACCTATCACGTCCTTTAATTCATTCATCTCCAGTGTAATATAATTGGAGCAAATCTTCTAGGGAGCCGACTTAGTGAAGGTATTATTTCCTAAGTACTGTACTTCATATTACAATAGAAAAGAGTATCTATTTGAGAGGGAGAGAACAATGGAGTCTACATATGAAAAGGGTAAGTGGAAGCAGCTTATTACTTTAATAAAGGAAACCGATCCACCGAAAACCCTGTTTGGCATTTCTTTATTCTTGAGCCTACTTACAACGATTGCGGGACTTGCTATACCTTTATTAACAAGTAAGTTGATCGATGACTTCAGTTTAGATTCGTTAAGCAAAGGGGTCATCATAGGCATGATCGCTGCCTTTTTTGTTCAAGCGATTGCGGGAGGTGTGTCTGTTTACATATTGGCGAGGGTCGGGCAGCACGTGATCGCTTCCTTGAGAGAGAAGCTTTGGAGAAAATTACTGGTTCTGCCCGTTCCTTATTATGATTCGCATGAAACGGGTGACTCGGTCAGCCGTATGACCAGTGATACGGGAGTGATCAAAAACTTGATCACCGAGCATCTGACAGGCTTTATTACAGGGATCATTTCTGTAATAGGTGCCATCATCGTGCTGTTTTATTTAGATTGGCCTCTTACCTTGGTGATGTTTTCAATCATTCCACTATCATTATTATTTCTTATCCCGATAGGCAAAAAGATGGCTGATATCTCAAGGGGATTGCAAACCGAGACTGCAAGTTTCTCGGCTATCTTAACGAGAGTCCTTTCGGAAATCCGTCTCGTGAAGTCATCCAATGCGGAGGGGATTGAATTTCAAAAAGGTCAAACAGGAATCAAGAAGCTTTATGTCCTCGGATTAAAAGAAGGGATCATACAAGCGTTAATGTCGCCGGTCGTTTCTTCTTTAATTATCATCGTTCTTGTCCTAATCATTGGGTTCGGTGGTATTCGAGTGACTTCTGGGGCCATGACGGCCGGGGAGCTTGTTGCTTTCTTTATCTACCTCTTTCAGATTATCATGCCGATCACCCAGATCATCGTGTTTGTAACTCAATTCCAGAAAACTGTGGGAGCAACAGAGAAAGTGTTATCGATTCTCAATTTAGAGGAAGAAAACCTTGAGGATGGAAGGTCCGTTCCTCAAACAGATCTTGCCCTGGTTCTTAATGGCGTGACGTTTGGGTATGAAGAGGGGGAGAAGGTGTTAAAGGATGTGACGATAAGGGCTGAAAAAGGGAAAGTTACGGCCATCGTAGGTCCGAGTGGAAGTGGGAAAACGACACTTTTTTCATTGATAGAGCAGTTCTATAAGCCCCAGCAAGGAGCCATTCTCTTGGGGGAAGATACAATCAGCTCATACCCGCTAAAATCATGGCGGGAACTTCTTGGCTACGTCTCCCAGGATAGTCCGGTCTATTCAGGCACAATAGGGGACAATATCTCTTACGGGCTCGATGGGGATATATCAGAGGAAAAGATGATTGCCGCTTCAAAAATGGCCTATGCCCATGAATTTATTAAGGAACTCCCTAACGGTTATCAAACAGAAGTAGGAGAAAGAGGAATCAAGCTTTCAGGAGGACAGCGACAACGACTTGCCATCGCAAGAGCCCTATTGAGGGATCCTGATATCCTCATGCTGGATGAAGCCACTTCAAGCCTGGATAGTCAATCAGAAATTGTCGTTCAGGAAGCCCTAAAGAACTTAATGAAGGGACGAACCACCCTCGTGATTGCCCATCGCTTATCCACCATCGTGGATGCCGATCAAATTGTCTTTTTAGAAAAAGGAAAGGTGACCGGAGTGGGGACACATGAGGAATTGTTTACTTCCCATGCTTTATACCGCGACTTTGCGAGACAGCAGTTAAGGATAGGGGAGCATCCTGATGCAGGAAGTAAATTAACATGAAACCTTTTACTGAACGAGTTGTAAAAATCATACAGAGCATCCCTTCTGGAAAAGTGATGACGTACGGTCAAATAGCTTCATTTGCAGGCAGTCCAAGAGCTGCCAGGCAGATCGTACGGATTCTTCATTCCATGAGTGAAAAGTATAAACTTCCCTGGCACCGGGTTTTGAATAGCAAGGGGGAAATTGGATTCGGGGATGAAGAGCAAGCGATGACCCAAAGGCTATGTTTGGAAGCTGAAGGGGTTCATTTCATAGGGAAGAATCGGATCAGGTTAGAGGAGTATCGGTATGAGCCCGAACCGGAGTGGGACATTTAATGATAAGGGTGATCAATTCCAATAATTTCAAAATGACGCATAAATTACTCCTCACCTCAAAATTGCATAGCTAAAAAGTTAATTTCTATTGGTTCAGGCTAACGGTACCGGCCGATTCCATTGTGGCATCTCTATGTCAAAATCTTAACCAGGCTTCAATCAAGAAAGCCGAAAACAATGACAAATAAAGATGTAAGGGCTGTGAATCCAATGATCACGTATCCGATGATCCGGATTCCCAATGGCAGACTCCCCATTTCGGGTTTACTCATGGAGGCTCCTTCGATTTTTGACAAATGGTCAGTTACATCATTAAACGGTTTTTTAGGATTTGTCATGGTATCCCTCCTTTCTATATTTTACCATAAAAAAGGTAACCTAAATTCAAGGTTACCTTTTTTTATTAATTCAGCTGTCCATTCCTAAGTCTCTTCAGCCAACGTTTTTGTCGGAAGCTGATAAACAAATAACCAACTAAACTTAATCCAGATACGACGAAACTACCTTGCCAAATGAAATCCACGTCGAATCCCATTCCTGTGAAGGCGCCAACACCACTGAAGAGTAGAAGGATGAAAGCCTGCTTCTTCTGGTTTTCAAATACCACAAATTGAAACTCATTTTGCTGATGATGATCCTTTTGCTCGAGTGCTTTTTCCGGTACGTCCAGGAGCTGACGGACTTTTTGCACCGTTTGAAACAAGGGCTGAGCACTTATCCATTTCATGAGAAGCTCCCACTTGTTTGTGTTACTATCCTTTATCCAATCCATGAAGGCGGGTTTGACGACATCGAGGGTTTCCTCATCGGGACTCAATGTATGGACAAGTCCTTCTATGGTTGCAAAAGACCGACCTAAAAAGATGAAGCGGGTAGGCACTTGTACAGGTAATGATTTCACCATATCATTTATTTCTTTCTTCACGGTTAGCAGATCCATCTGTTTGAACTGCTCCATATCGAGTGTGACAAACTCCTTTAGTACGGGTTCTATCGTTTTCGGACTTGCATCAGGAAGCAAGAACCCTAATTGAGCCAGCGCTTCTGCTGCTTTCCGGAAATTTTTTAGTAGGATTCCTTCCAGAAGATCTTGAAAGTGAGTGGAATCTCTCTTCGAAATTTCCCCGATCATTCCGTAATCAAGGAGAACGAAGGTACCATCCGGTTGAAGCAGTATATTCCCTGCATGTGGGTCGGCATGGAAGATTCCTGGCTCGAGCCATTGGGGAATGAAGAGGCGAAACAATTCCTGAGCTAACTTCTGACCGTCCAATCCATACGACTCAAATGCTTTTCGGTCATTCAATCGAACGCCATCCACCCACTCCATCACCAATACTTTATCTGTACAAAGTTCAGGGTACATAGCAGGAATCTTCACGTTAGGATGGTCCTTGAACCGCTGCTTAAATGAAATGGCCGTGTTCATTTCCTTTGAAAAGTCGAGCTCTTGCTCGATGACCAGCTTCAATTCCTGATAAAGCATTTTGAAATCAATGAACCCTTTTGGAACAGGTGCGAAATGTCTGGCAAACCAAATAATGATGGCAAGGGAGCGGAAATCCGTCTTCACCAGGGAAGGAATCTCAGGGCGCTGCACCTTGATAGCTGCTTGCTTACCATCTGACAGCGTCGCCTTATATACTTCTCCTATAGAAGCTGATGCAACAGCTTCCTGGTCGATGGCCTGAACCTTAGTAGTCACTGAGCTGTCCCATTCACGTTCCAGAACCCTTTCAATCTCCTCCCATGGTGAAGGAGGAACGTGATCGACCAGATCCTGTATTTGATTAATAAATCCTCTCGGCAGTAAATCCTCACGTATACTGAGGAGCTGTCCAACCTTGATCAAAACACCATTTAATTCAAATAAGGTCTCTTTAAACTCTTTTCCTATCTTTTCCCAAAGCTTATCTTTCTCCGATTGGGACTTACCGCGAAGACGGTACCAATAGACTCTTACTACGATGGAAAGAGCCAGTGATAGTACCTTCCACATTCTCCAAAGCTTCTTCTCTGACTTCATCGTTTCATCCCCCGTAACTGGACTATCTCTATCTATTATGTAATACGGATAAAAAAGAAGAAAGTTTCTCTAACTTATAATCAAAATATTACATTTTTTTCATTCGATTTTTATGGTATTTTGACACCTTTGTGAACTGCTTAAAAGCCTATTGCAATAAGGAGGGAGAAGAGGTATATTATAAGTGTAAAGAGAATGTGAAAAATTTCACAAACAAAACAGCTATCAAATCGAAACCATCACAAACTTTGATCAACTGTTTTTTTAATCACACTTGTGAAATATTTCACAATATACATCCAAAAGGAGATGATCCATCATGAGATGGTGGGAAAATCAAAAGGTGAGCTTGGTTTGGACAGTGATTAGAATTTGGTTGGGCGTTCAGTGGCTGGAAGCGGGTTGGCACAAAGTGAATGATGGTTTTGATGCAACCGGCTTCTTGCAAGGAGCATTGGCTAAGGCGACGGGAGATCATCCAGCCGTTCAAGGGTGGTACGCAGAATTTCTAAAAGGGTTCGCTATTCCCAATGTAGATTTATTCAACATCTTGATTCCTTGGGGAGAAGTGCTGGTGGGAGCTGGTTTGATTGTCGGATTCATGACAATACCTGCACTAGTCGCAGGAGCATTCATGAACTTAAATTTCTTATTGGCGGGTACAGTGAGCACGAATCCAGTTCTCTACACAGTTGCCATCATACTTCTATTTGCCGGCAGAGGGGCTTTCTGTTGGGGAGCTGACCGATGGGTGTTACCATACCTGAAACATATGGTTCTTCCTAAACAGCATAAAAAGCCGATCGTGGTATGATAGTACGTTTAATTAAAACCACCCATGATGGTTTCTCATGGGTGGTTTCTTAATGAATTCCTCAGAACCTATCTTTTTTTACCTACAGGGAGTGCACTATTGGTTTTTCTTCACTCGTGCACGCTGGTTGGCAGCATTGGCGCGAGCTTGTGCTTCCATATCAGCCTGGTCGGCAAGTTCACGTGAGAACTCTTCGTCAACACCGTCAGATTTGAGCTGAGCGGGTGTTTGTGGCAAGCTGTTTTTGTTTCCTCGTTTACTATTTCCGCGTGATCTGCCCAATATGAACATCCCCTTTTCAGTTGGTTAAAAAAATAAAGGTACAGACTAAGGAGTCTGTACCTTTATTCTTCTTCAAAGTAAGGGTTTTTAGTTAGGTAATAATTGTCTATCTATGGGCTTTGGAGCTGAAGCCGCCTGCACGATCAGCTGCTTTGAATTCTCGTGAATACGTTACTTCCTGGGCACTGGATAGAACCGATTTGTTTTTGTCTTTCTTTTTCTTATTATCCATTCGTATGTACATCCCTTCTTTTCAAGATTACTTCTATTTTTGCCTTGAAAAGAAGGGGGCATACCTGTGTTTTAATGATAAATGTCAATCAAGGCACTTTTTAATTCAGGGTATTCAAATTGAAAACCGTTTTCTGAAAGGACACTCGGAAGTACTTTTTGGCCTTCTAGCACTAAGGCGCTCATTTCACCCATTGCTACTTTTAAAGCAAGGGAAGGGACAGGAATCCAGTGTGGCCTGCCAAGCACGGCCCCGAGTGTTTTCCCGAATTCTTTCATGGTAACGGGAGAGGGTGCTGTCACATTCACCGGTCCAGAGATGGATTGTGTTTTAACAATGAAATGCACCGCTCTTGCAATGTCTTTAATATGGACCCACGACATCCATTGGTCACCGGACCCAACCGTTCCTCCCACAAACATTTTATAAGGAAGAGCGATACGAGGGAGGGCGCCTTCCTCCTCTCCCAGTATAATTCCGAAACGAGCATATGCAACCCGGATATCCAACTGATTCGCCTTGCTCGCTTCTTTTTCCCATATTTGAACGGTTTCTCCTAAAAAGTTGTCTGCCGTTTCCGTTGACGCTTCCGTATACGTATTCGTTTTTGAAGAAGGATAGTAGCCGATTGCACTTGCGTTAATAAGACACGCGGGTTTCTCTTTCAGTGCCTTAATAATGTTCATTACCTCTTGAGTCGAGTTGATTCGGCTATTGATGATTCGTTTTTTACGCTCATCCGTCCAGCGGCCGCTGTTGATGGATTCCCCTGCAAGGTTAATGAAGGCTTGGATTCCTTCGAGCGCATCTTCAGGTTTCGCACCGTCGGACAGCCATTTTACGTAGGTAACACCTGAACGATTGTCGTATTTATCCGGGTTCCGGGTAAGTATCATTACTTCGTGATGGTGTTCGAGAAGTTCATCCGTCAAAGCCTGACCGACAAAACCCGTACCACCTGTTATAGCGATCTTCATCATCATCCCTCCAATATACATATTATTTTACCTATCTACAGAATAAAAAACATATGCTGAATGTGTTAGGATTACTATGAGGTGGAAAAAATGGGTAAGATTACGAAAATAACGAAGCAAGTAAAGAACGATGAGCGTTACAATTTATTTATAGATGGAAAATATTCTTTCAGTGTCGATGAAGCAGTATTGGCGAAGTTCCAGCTCAGAAAAGGATTGGAAGTCGATGAGCTTGAAATCTCCGAGCTACAGTACGAAGACGATGTGAAAAAAGCATTCAATAAAGCCATTCAGTATTTAGCCTATCGAATGCGTACGGAAAAAGAAATTAGGGACCATTTACAAGAAGGTGATCCTGAAGATGGCGTCATACAGGAAGTGATTCATAAATTAAATGATATTAAATACATCAATGATTTAGAATTCGCCCACGCTTTTGTCGGGACCCACATGAATACCTCTGATAAGGGTCCGACATGGATCCGCGGGGAATTAAGAAGAAAAGGGGTGGATGACCCTTATATCGAAGAGGCCCTTGCTGTATTTACCGAAGAGAAGCAGGTAGACAAGGCGGTCGGACTAACCGAAAAACTTCTTCAAAAGTACCGGAAAGATTCCAAAATGATCGCCAGGCAAAAAATTGAACAAAACCTGATGCGAAAAGGTTATCCTGGTTCTGTCATGAAAATTGTCTGGGAGACAGTGGAATCTGATCGTGATGACGATGAAAAATGGGATGCCGTCTATCACCAAGGGCTAAAGGCTCATAGAAAACTTAGTTCTAAATATGATGGATATGAGTATGTCCAAAAAATGAAACAAACGCTATATAGAAAAGGTTTTTCAATGGAGGACATTGAAAGACTTTTAGAAGAGTTAAAAGAAAATGAAGAATGATCTTTGGTTTTCAAGATAGAGTGAACTACAAGGGGGAAGCCTGGTGGAGATTTTCACGATACTATTTGCTTGTTTAACACTGTTGCTGCTAATCGGTACGACTAAAAAATTTAAGCTATATGCAGGTGGATTAGTGGTGGGGGCAGCCATTCTATTTATTATTGGTGAAATCATCATTAAAGTCCAAACTGGCTTCTATTCACTGGGGAAACAAGAGTGGTATAACCTAGGATACGCCGAAACCATGGGGAAATGGGTGATGCCATTTTTTATTTTGGGTTTGACGATCTTCTTCATCCTCGTGAACACCCGGATGATTCAGCAGTTTCTAAAAAGAAAAGACGGTATCCGCTGGGTTTGGATGGCATTTTTAGTGGTTATTGATGCATTCGCTGTATTTTTAGTGCCAGTGTTATTATTTATCGTGGCCTTTATATTCTTCCCCTTTGCTCCATAAATGAGAAGGCAGTCTTCGTTGAGGGAAGGCTGCCTTTTGAGGCTTATTTTTTTGATTCAATGACGATTTCGTCTTTTTCTTTGTATTCATTCACAATCAATTCAGCTACTTCTTTAGGGGAGCGAAGCCTTGATGGATCACTGATATGATCACTGTTCTCCCAAAATGGAGTATTCATCCCACCCATATACGCATTCACGATGCGAAGATTTGAATCCTCGTACTCCTTCTGTAAACTTTCACCAAATCCTCTCAGAGCAAACTTACTCGCTACATACAATGATTCGTTCTTTTTACCTCTAAGGCCAGCTGTTGAAATAATGTTAATGATGGTGCTATTTTGGGCCAGTTGATTTAGCAGTGCCTTGGTAAGTCGAATGGGACCCAGTGCATTCGTTTCAAACATGCTTACTAATTCCTCATCGTCCGTATCCTTGAAGGGGCCGAAATAACCTATCCCTGCGTTATGTATGAGTAGTTCTACATGTTGGCCCTGGAGGTGAGTTTCACTGAATTGTTGAATGGCACCAGTTGAACGTATATCCAACGTGGCAAAAGAAACCTTTCCGCCTATGCTTTCGATTTCTGCTGCCGCTTCGTTTAAGCGGTCTTCCGTTCGTCCAAGAAGGAAGATATGATATCCTTGCTGGCTAAGAAGTTTTCCTAATTCTTTTCCGAGGCCCGAGCCTCCTCCTGTGATGATGGCTGTTTTCATGAAGGTAACATCCTTTCTCGTGAATGTGGTTAGATGATTGTCCGAAGTGCTTGTCGGGTCTACCGAGCCGTCTCCGCTTTTCTTATTGTCCAGCTCCAGCGGCTAGCCCCTCGAGGTCATAAGCCGCGATGGCCAAAAAGGCAAAGAACGCCTTTTCAGCCATCCCGTCTTATGCTTGTCGGGGCTGACCAAGCCGCTTCCGCTTTTCTTATTGTCCAGCTACGACTCCTAGCCCCTCGAGATCACTTTTTAAAAATCCCATAAGGCAAAGAGCGCCTTTTGGGATTTTCCAAAAGTGCTTGTCGGGTCTACCCAGTCGTCTCCGCTTTTCTTATTGTCCAGCTCCAGCGGCTAGCCCCTCGAGGTCATAAGCCGCGATGGCCAAAAAGGCAAAGAACGCCTTTTCAGCCATCCCGTCTTATGCTTGTCGGGGCTGACCAAGCCGCTTCCGCTTTTCTTATTGTATCATTTTCTCTATACTACTATTAGTAGAGGTGATGAAGATGGAACAAGAGAGAAGATATAGTGAGATGACGGAGCATGAGTTAAAGCAGGAAATTGCTTCGTTGAAGGAAAAGGCAAGAAAGGCTGAACAGCTGGGGATTGTGAATGAGTTTGCCGTATTGGAGCGAAAGGCTCTTATGGCCCAGGCTTATTTAATGGATCCTGACAGCTACAAGCCTGGTGGAATCTACGCGATAGAAGGAGATCCCGGTACATATTTCAGAGTGGACTACTTAAACGGGGTATTCGCTTGGGGATATCGCTTGGGTGGCGATGGAAAAGAAGAGGCTTTGCCTATCTCCCTTTTAGCTGGAGAAAAGAAATAATGAAGAGGTCCGTCATAGGGACGGACCTCGGAAGCAGTCTAGGAACGCTTGCGTGTCTGGTTCTCTAGAATGATTAAGTCTTGAGTTTGTGTGGTTTGTCCATTAGCTTGGGAATGGGCATGCTTTGGATTGTAGAATGCCTTGTTAAATGGACTACTGTACTTATTTCGGTAGAAGTTGTTTTTCATGTTTGCCATCGTGACTACCCCCTAAACAAATTTCACTTCATTAAAGTGAGTCGTGATCTCTTTCTCCAGAAGCTTTCATACGTTCTTGAGGATGGGTATTGATGGTGCCGTTAGCCCTTTTAGATGCAAATTCCGCTTTAGCTCTCGGTTCACCTTCGAATTTATTGTTATTCATGTTAGGGAACCCTGTCGTTTTATTTCGCATAATGTGCCTCCTAAAAGGTGAAATGTACTTACTCATACCGTGAAGAAGCAAAGATTCACAACTAAGCTTAACCACGTACTAATAGTATGGGTGAAATGGTGTACATTATCATAAAAGCGGGAACTAAATATATGGAAAAGGAGGAGACAAAATGGAGTCAACATTCCACGAATTAACACAATTGTTAATTGAAAAAAATAACAAGCTATCTTATGAAAAAGCGAGAACCTGGATTGAACTTGTCTGGGAGGATTTCGAAGCAACATACGCAAAAGCAGGTTACGATTATAAAGGGAAAGCAGTAACGGAGAAAGTCGTTCGCCAATGGGTCAATACGTACGGGGAACAGATCCATGAATTTGCTGCACAAAACCCTAAATACAAACACCTGATCGACGATAAAGAAGATGGCGATTTAGTACACTAAAGTGATGAGGGACGGACCTTGAAAAGGTCCGTCCCTCACTGCTTTAATCGATTAAAATGTCGATGTCGACTTTTGAGCGGAGTTTTTCTTCGCTGAAGACCCATCCTGTGTAGGAGCTGACGATGTTCAGGTCTTTGTCGAGCTGGACCAGGGCGACAAATGGATAGTGTCCATTATTTCTGTAGCGAAGATCGATAAAGCGTACTTCAAAGTGATCGTCGTATTCGTCCAATTCCCAGCGGAAAACCGGTGAAAAGGAAAGAAAGGCTGCAAGATTTTTATCTTTTTTAGCAGCATTGATCACTGGATTTTCAGGTATCGGTATCCGTTCAAATTTATCAAAAATCGTAATCGACCGTCTAAATGCCCTTGCGACATAATAATGCTCCTTCGTCACGATGGCTAATCGCCATTGGAAAAATCGGATGGTCGGCGAAACGATGATTTTCTCCGCTTTCGGAATTCTTCGCTTCACCGCATTTTTCACGGCTTTTTGAACCTGGAATCTCAATACATAATAAGCAAAAATCACAATGTACATGACCAAAAAGGTTTTTCCCGGTGGTAATCCAAAGCCCCAAAGGATCAATCCCCCAATATGAATCCCGAAAATAATCGGGTCAAACGTGTTAATGACCCCTAAAGCGACCCATTTCGACGAAATCGGCCTGATTGCCTGGGTCCCATAGGCGTTGAAAATGTCGACAAATACATGAAGGAATACGGCCACAAATGTCCAAATCCATAAATGAAGCAAATCTGCCCCCGGGAAAAATGGATAAAGACAAGCGACGATTAAAAGCGGCCATAGAGCAACGGCTGGAATGCTATGGGTGATGCCTCGGTGATGACGTATATAAACAGCATTATTGCGTAATTTCAAAACGGTATCAATGTCTGGTATTTGAGAGCCGATGACTGCTGCAACTAACACACTTTGAGAAGTGGCTGCACTTTCAGCAACAACGGGATCCAGGGTGGCTAAGCCCCCAAGAGCGAAACCCATGACAATATGAGTGCCTGTATCCAAAAAAAGTCCTCCCTTGGCTCATTTTCATCTGTTTTCTTTATGACTTGTATTCATTTTTGAACATGATATGGTTAAAAGGAGTTTATTTCAATGAAAAACACTTTACACATTTACTTAGAATATGAAATAAAACAAAATTTTCAACCTCAATATAAGCAGATTATGAATAATATTGTAGAGACATTACCACAATACGACGCCTTTAATATCCAATGGGAAAAGTCTGAAGCCGACTCTAATCGTTACATCGAACGGTTTATTGTGCCCACGGAATCCCATTTCCATGTTTTGAAACGTTTACGAACTTCCCGTCGTCATTTATTATTTGGATTATTGGACGAATGTATTTGTGGAGGGTTAAAAGAAATAAACCTTGTTGGATTAAAAACACAGCTTTAATTATTTATTCCCTATTCAACGTAACATTTAACATCCTGGAGGTAAAAAATTGACTGAAGAACCATTGAAACATTTACAAACCATTAACCGTGAGGAATTCCAGAAAGATTTAATCTCATGGTTTTCAAGAGAACAGCGAGATCTGCCGTGGAGGAAGGATCAAGATCCCTACAAAGTGTGGGTGTCCGAAATCATGCTTCAGCAAACGAGGGTGGATACGGTCATACCTTATTTTAACCGATTCATCGAAAAATTTCCTACCATAGATGCTCTTGCAATTGCAGACGAAGAAGATGTCCTGAAAGCATGGGAAGGACTCGGCTATTACTCGAGAGTCAGGAATCTCCAATCCGCTGTAAAAGAAGTGAACGAAAAGTATGATGGTATCGTCCCTGATACTCCGAAAGAGATTTCGTCTTTAAAAGGAGTGGGCCCATACACAGCGGGAGCGATCTTGAGTATTGCCTATGGCAAACCGGAGCCTGCTGTCGACGGAAATGTCATGAGGGTATTTTCACGTATCCTGTCCATCTGGCTGGATATTGCCAAACCTGCTTCACGAAAAGTGTTTGAAGAAGCCGTCAGAAATTTGATTTCTGAAGAGAACCCATCCTATTTCAATCAGGCATTGATGGAACTTGGTGCCCTGATTTGTACTCCGACTTCACCATCCTGCTTACTATGTCCTGTTCGGGAGCACTGCCAGGCATTTGAAGAAGGGGTTCAAACTGAGCTTCCGATCAAATCGAAGAAGAAATCTGCCCGTAAATTGAATATGGCGGCAGCTGTTTTGTTTACGGAAGATGATCGAGTCGTTATTCATAAACGTCCAAATAAAGGTCTGCTTGCGAATTTATGGGAATTCCCTAATTTTGAAGTGGGAAATTCAAGCGGCGGTCGAAAGCAATTGGTTGATTTCATGGAGGAAGAATACAAGGTAGATTGCTCTTTGAAAGCAGGGGTTGTCACGAAAATCCAGCATATATTCTCTCACATAGTGTGGGACATTGAAGTATATGTTGGTTCTATCGACAGCGCTACTCTTGATGCCAGCGACCTGATTGCCGTTACGACTGAAGAATTAGAGAAATATGCCTTCCCCGTTTCCCATCAGAAAATTTGGAAGGAAACTGGAGCAGGAATACTGCAAAAATAAAAAAGAGCAGCCGTGATGGTTGCTCTTTATATAATCATTTCAATCGTAACTAACCTTCGTGCCATGAGTATAATCTGCTTCACCCCGCTTCAATCCACCGCGGTTTTCAATTTCCTCAATAATTTCTCGGTGAATCGATTGTCCTTCTGCGTTCAAATAGGGTACTATTTGTTGTAGTGAATGATGAAAGAAAGCAAGCTCGCTTTTCTCCCATTCATTTTTTGGAATCATTGAAAGCTCTGTCATATCTCTGCCTACATACATAACTCATTCCTCCATTTAACTGACATGCTCTTATTAGTGTGCATGTTAAAGACATGGTTATGCCTTACACCAAATGGAAAATGAAATTGAAAGGATGATCAACATGAGTCAAAAAGTAGCATTAGTCACAGGTAGCAGCCGCGGACTTGGACGGGAAATCGCAATTCAACTAGCTGAAAAAGGATACGATATCGTCGTTAATTACGCACGAAGCAAAAAAGGTGCACTTGAAACGGCTGAACAGGTGGAAAAGTTGGGACGAAAAGCATTTGTCGTACGGGCGAATGTAGGGGACGTCGATAAAATCAAATCGATGTTCGAACAGATCAAAGAAGAGTTCGGCCGTTTGGATGTTTTGGTTAGTAACGCAGCATCAGGGGTTCTTCGTCCAGTCATGGAGCTTGAAGAATCTCATTGGGATTGGACGATGAACATTAACAGCAAGGCATTACTATTCTGTGCCCAGGAAGCAGCAAAGTTAATGGATAAGGGCGGACGCATCGTAAGCATAAGCTCATTGGGATCCATCCGTTATTTAGACAATTACACAACTGTGGGAGTATCTAAAGCTGCAGTTGAAGCATTAACGCGTTATCTTGCCGTTGAGCTTGCACCACGTGACATTATCGTAAATGCAGTTTCCGGTGGTGCGATCGATACAGATGCACTCAAGCATTTCCCTAATCGTGAAGAGCTCCTGGAAGATGCCCGCAGTAAAACACCTGCAGGACGAATGGTGGAAATTGATGATCTTGTGAAGTCTGTCATGTTCCTCGTTTCGGACGATTCTTCCATGATCAGAGGACAAACCATCATCGTCGATGGCGGTCGTTCACTACTCGTTTAGTGGAATGTTTTTCCTGAAAAAAATCGAATAGTGAAATCCACGCTTGGTTATCTTAATAAGCGTGGAGGTGATTACAATGGCAAAACAACCAAACAAAACTCAAGCTGGTACAAGCGTTCAACATGTTAAGCAACAAAACGCTCAAGCTGGTGCAACTCAGCAACAACAATACGGTACTGAGTTCGCTTCAGAAACAACAGCAGCTCAACATGTGAAACAACAAAACCAACAAGCAGAAGCTAACAAAGCGAAAGCTTCTGGTAAATACGGTCAACAACAATAATTGAATTGTTCTTGACGGAGAAAGCACCCAATTGATTGGGTGCTTTTTCGTATTTTTACATATAATGGAATTCGAACGCCCGCACACACTCAGATCCACATCGACAAAACTGGTGGCATTGTGACAGAAGTTGTCAAAGGGTTTGGGGTTGGAAAGGAGAATGTTTTAGGAGAGCTTGTTTAGAGGAGTTGGTTGGAGTGATACAGCATCGATTTAATGAGTTGGTTTCAGAGCAGTTAGAAACGATGGATAAGTTGTTATATCTTCAGTCGGAGATAGAACGGTGTCAGGATCTGGAAAAGGAATTACTTCAGCTTCAAGAGATGACGAAGGTTGAATCTATAAAGAGAGAGATTGCGTCAAAAAAGAAGGAACTTAAAGAGATTCAAAAAATGTTTCAACGGCAAACCGATGATGTGATTCGTTCATATCAAAAGGAACAAAACAGTGTGACAACGTAAAAAGCAACTTTAAACGTAAGTGGAAACGAGATATGTTTCACGAATAAACCTTTCACCCAAATGCGGGTCAAGTAAAAGGCAGCTCTCCCAATTTATAATAAAAACCCATTTTTGAACCGAAATCGGGCGATTCTTAAAGGATATTTTCTTTAAGGATAGCCCTTTTGTTTTAAATTTTCTGAGGAAACGTTATAATGATAGAATAGATAAGTATATATAAGGGTAATTATGAAATGAAAGAAGGGGATACGATGGCGGTTCCCACAGAAGGAAAATCTGTACAAATACATAGCTTTAAGCATGATGGCAACATTCACCGGATATGGAATGAGACGACGATCCTGAAAGGAACAAGCAATCAGATTATCGGTGGAAATGATCGAACGATGGTGACGGAATCCGACGGAAGAACGTGGATGACCCGTGAACCGGCAATATGCTATTTCCATTCAGAGCTATGGTTTAACATTATTTGTATGATTCGTGAGGACGGTATTTATTATTATTGTAATTTAAGTTCACCATTTGTATATGATCATGAAGCGATCAAGTATATCGATTACGACTTGGATATTAAAGTGTTTCCTGATATGACATATACATTGCTGGATGAGGATGAGTATGAAGCTCATCGTAAATTGTACGGTTACCCGGATGTGATCGATCACATCCTGAAGCGAAATGTAGACAAGCTTGTTCGCTGGATCCGACAAAGAAAAGGGCCTTTTGCTCCGGACTTTATTGATATTTGGTACGAGCGCTATTTGACTCACAGGGGGTAACACAGCTGGAAAATTGTATAGGCATTAAAGGGCTGACCCAGTAAGGAGCAACCTTTTCATTCCCAAACAGGATTTGAAGAGGAACAGTGCTGCGTTCCATACAGGGTCATCCCTTTTTATTGGGGCAAAATAAATACTAACATCTTAGAAAGGAGTAATCACTTGGATAGTATCAAACGCTACCTTCAATTTGTAAAACCTTATCGGTGGCAAATTATCGGTACATTAATTATAGGTATTATTAAATTTACGATTCCCTTATTGATTCCGATTTTAATCAAATATGTCATTGATGATATAGTAGGGGCTTCTGGCTTATCTGCGGAAGAAAAGACCGATCAATTACTGATGATCATGGGGATCATGCTTGTCCTTTTCTTACTTGTAAGACCGCCTGTAGAGTATTATAGGCAATACTTTGCTCAGTGGACGGGTAACAAGATCCTGTATGATTTGAGGGATCATTTGTTTTCACATATTCAACGACTAAGCTTTAAATATTATTCGAATACAAGAGCGGGGGAAGTCATTTCCAGGGTCATCAATGACGTTGAGCAAACGAAGAATTTCGTGATCACCGGACTGATGAATCTATGGCTCGATGCGGCTACCATAGTCATTGCCCTCTCCATCATGTTTACGATGGATGTTTCGTTAACACTTGTTTCTCTTATAGCGTTTCCTTTCTATGCTTTCTCCGTCCGTTATTTCTTTGGAAGACTTAGAGGGTTGACGAGAGACCGTTCTCAGGCATTGGCGGAGGTTCAAAGTCATTTACACGAACGGGTCCAGGGGATGGCCGTCATAAAGAGCTTTGCTGTTGAAGACTACGAACAGAAACAGTTTCAGGATCAGAATAGCAATTTCTTAACCAAGGCCTTGAAGCAAACAAGCTGGAATGCGAAAGCGTTCGCGGTTGTGAATACTATTACGGATATTTCTCCATTAATCATCATTGGGTATGCTGGACTGCAAGTCATTGATGGAGATTTGACCATTGGTACGATGGCTGCCTTTATCGCATATATCGATCGTCTTTATGGTCCGCTTAGACGACTGGTGAATTCTTCAACAACCTTGACTCAATCGATCGCTTCCATGGACCGTGTATTTGAGTTCATGGATGAGAAGTATGATATTGATGATGAACCAGGTGCGATTCCTTGTAAAAATGTACGCGGGGATATTCATTTTAAAAATGTTTCCTTCCGCTATGAATCTGAAGAGGAGGAGGTACTGCGTAATCTCAACCTTGATATTAAAACGGGTGAAACCGTTGCTCTGGTCGGGATGAGCGGAGGAGGGAAATCATCCTTCGTCAGTCTGATTCCCCGGTTCTACGATGTTACAGATGGTGAAATTCTTTTAGATGGTACGGATATCAGAAGATTTCAGGTGAGATCATTGCGGGACAATATCGGAATGGTTCTTCAGGACAATATTCTCTTTAGTGAATCGGTCAAGATGAATATTAAATTCGGTAATCCTGATGCGACGGATGAAGAAGTAATAGAAGCTGCCAAGGCGGCGAACGCACATGATTTCATCATGAAATTACCTCAAGGCTATGACACGAAAGTAGGGGAACGAGGCGTGAAACTATCGGGCGGACAGAAGCAACGTGTCGCGATTGCCAGGGTATTCCTTAAAAACCCGCCGATACTCATACTGGATGAAGCAACGTCAGCTCTTGATCTGGAAAGTGAACACCTGATCCAGGAATCCCTTGAAATCCTGGCGAAAGATCGGACGACCTTCATAGTCGCCCATCGTCTATCAACGATCACTCATGCTGATAGAATCATTCATATGGAACACGGAGAAGTTGTCGAAATGGGGACACATGAAGAGTTGATGGCGAAGCAGGGCCATTATTATAAACTGTTCCAAGTACAACAGCTTGATCAATAAAATGTAAAGTCATGACTTATCACGATACATGTGATAAAAGTCATGACTTTTTTTGTATATCAAAAAAATATATCGAACTTATTGCAGGTGTGTCGTGAAGAAAGTAGGGCTAAATAACTTTATCTGGAAGGAATGAAAAGAATATTTGGACATATATTGAATTGAATTAGGAATGAAAGAGCATATGAATTTTGTGTGGAAAAATTCTGAAAATAGATTGCAACATTTGTAACATCTTGTATAATAAGAAACATATAAAATTTAGAAAATAAGCACTATTAAGAAAAGAGAGATAGTTTCGAAGAGGAGGATTTGAATGAGCGAAGCGCGTCCTTTACTAAAAGTGGAAGATTTAAGGACCTCCTTTTTTACTGATGACGGAGAAGTTCCTGCAGTCGATGGAGTTAGTTTTCATGTGAATGAAGGGGAGGTGCTCGGGGTCGTCGGGGAAAGCGGATGTGGTAAAAGTGTTACATCCCTATCCATAATGGGCCTTGTACCGAAACCACCGGGGAAAATAGTAGGTGGAAAGATTCTTTATAAAGATGAAGATCTGACACAAGCATCGGAAAAGCGGATGAGAGATATCCGGGGTAATGATATAGCGATGATCTTCCAGGAACCGATGACATCTTTAAACCCTGTTTTTACCATAGGTGATCAATTAACGGAAGCAATACGGATACATACGAAGGTTGGAAAGAAACAAGCAAGAGATAAAGCAATCGAAATTATGAAGATGGTAGGTTTGCCGAGATCGGAAGAGTTGATCAATGAATACCCGCATCAGCTATCAGGCGGTATGAGACAAAGGGTCATGATTGCCATGGCAATGGTCTGTGATCCACGTGTGTTGATAGCAGACGAGCCGACAACCGCTCTTGATGTGACGATTCAGGCCCAAATTTTAAAATTGATGAAACGATTAAATAAAGAGCTGAATACAGCGGTCCTCTTGATCACTCATGATTTGGGAGTTGTAGCCGAAACATGTGAACGAGTGGTCGTTATGTACTCAGGTAAAGTGGTGGAAGAAGGTACGGTAGAAGAAATCTTCAAGAACCCGCAGCATCCTTACACGAAAGGTCTGATTCAATCCGTACCGGACATGAGAATCAAGCAGCAGCGATTGCATTCAATTCAGGGGAATGTTCCTAAACCGGGATCCATCAAGACCGGATGCCGGTTTGCAGCCCGCTGTGATTATGCCTTCGATCGCTGTTTAGTCGAAACACCGGAATTATATGAAACATCACAAGGACATTGCACACGATGCTTCCTGTTCGATGAAGTGGAGGAGGGAGTTTATGACGGAACCGTTGCTAAAGGTTGAGAATCTTAAGAAACACTTTCCGATTACAGGAGGAATTCTTGGACGACCTGTCAGTTCGGTAAAAGCGGTAGATGGGGTTTCTTTTACCGTGAATAAAGGAGAGACACTTGGGATCGTAGGAGAAAGCGGATGTGGAAAGTCGACGACGGGCAGGATGCTTATGAGACTCATCGATCCATCGGAAGGAAAGGTGACATTCGAGGATCGAGAACTTACCAGTCTATCAAACTCAGAAATGAGAAAGATTCGCCGGGAAATGCAAATGGTCTTTCAGGATCCTTTTGCTTCCTTGAATCCAAGGCATACTGTTGAGCAGATTCTCGAAGAACCATTAAAGGTCCACGGAATGGGTTCAGCGAAGGAAAGAAAAAAGAGGGTTCATGAACTACTCAATATTGTTGGGTTAAGCAGTTATCATGCCAAACGTTATCCACATCAATTCAGTGGTGGACAAAGGCAGCGAATTGGTATCGCCAGAGCACTTATGACAAACCCAAAACTCATCATTGCCGATGAGCCTGTGTCAGCTCTTGACGTATCCATTCAGTCCCAGGTCCTGAACCTGATGCAGGATTTGCAAAAAGAGTTCGGACTCACCTATATCTTCATTGCGCATGATTTAGGTGTAGTTAGACATATAAGTGACCGGGTAGGCGTGATGTACCTCGGAAAAATGGTAGAGCTGAGTAATAGTGAAACTCTCTATGAAAAACCGCTTCACCCATACACCCAGGCACTACTATCAGCGGTACCGGTGCCGGATCCTGATTTCAAAAGAGAAACAATTCTCTTGCAAGGGGATATTCCGAGCCCGTCCAATCCACCGAGTGGTTGTACATTCCACACCAGGTGTCCGCATGCTACGGAGATATGTAAACAGAAAGTGCCAGAATTCAAGGAACACCAACCAGGGCATTATGTAGCTTGTCATCTTTACTAGAAGGCAAGTCTCATAAGTATATAAACATTATTCAGGAGGGGATTTAGTTGAGAAAAAAAAGCTGGTCAATTTTAATGCTGCTCATCCTACTCGTATCATCCGTTCTTTACGGATGTGGAGGGAATGAAAGCTCTTCAGGCGAAGGCAGCGATAGTAAAGAAAGTGGCGATCCTAAAGTATTGATCTTTGGTCGCGGAGGGGATTCAGTAGCACTTGATCCTGCTGCGGTTACGGATGGTGAATCATTTAAAGTAACAAAGAATATCTTTGAAACTCTAGTTGAATTTGGTGAGCAGGATACAGAACCAAATCCAGGATTAGCTGAAGCGTGGAAGGTATCTGATGATGGTTTGACGTATACGTTCACACTTCGTGAAGGGGTCAAATTCCAAGATGGTACAGACTTCAATGCTGACGCAGTCGTGAAGAACTTCGAGCGTTGGATGAATGGAAATGAAGAGGCATTCTACTACTATAAATCTATGTTTGGTGGATTTAAGGGTGATGAAGGTCATGTTATCAATGAGGTAAAAGCGGTTGATGAGAAAACCGTTGAGTTTGTCCTTAAACGTCCACAGGCTCCGTTCTTAAAGAACATTGCGATGAGCCCGTTTGCGATTGTAAGTCCTAAAGCTCTTGATGAGTTAGGTGATAAGTTAGGTGAAGCACCGACTGATGCCGGAACAGGTCCTTTCAAGTTCAAAGAGTGGAAGCGTAATGACAAAATCGTTTTAGTCAAGAATGAAGACTACTGGAAAAAAGATCTACCGAAATTAGATCAAGTTGTCTTCAAATCAATTCCTGAAAACTCTGCACGACTTAACGCGCTGGTTTCTGGTGAAATCGATCTTGCAGATGGTATCAATCCAAGTGATGCAGCCCAAGTTGAAGGTAATGACCAATTACAATTATTCGAACGTCCTTCTATGAACGTTGGATACTTAGGGTTAACATCAACTCGTAAACCTTTTGATAATCCAAAAGTACGTCAAGCGATCAACTATGCAATCAACAAGCAGGAAATCATTGACGCATTCTTCGAAGGAAGAGCAGAAGTAGCGAAAAACCCAATGCCTCCAGTTATTGGGGGATACAATGACGCACTTGAAGGATATGAATACAATCCTGAAAAAGCCAAGGAACTTCTTGCTGAAGCAGGACTCGAAGATGGATTCGAAATGGAATTATGGGCAATGCCTGTTCCACGTCCATACATGCCGGATGGTCAAAAAGTAGCTGAAGCGATTCAAGCCGACCTTCAAGAAGTAGGGGTGAAAGCGAAAATCGTATCTTACGAGTGGGCGACATACTTAGAAAAAGCCCGTAACGGAGAAGCGGATGCATTCTTACTTGGATGGACTGGTGACAACGGTGATGCAGATAACTTCCTATATGTATTACTTGATAAAGACAATATCGGAAGCAACAACTACACTTACTACAGCAATGATGAGCTTCATGAATTATTAATTGCTGCTCAATCTGAAACAGATCAAGCAAAACGTGAAGAGATGTACAAACAGGCTCAAGAAATCATCCATGAAGATGCTCCTTGGGTACCTCTGGCGCACTCTACACCATTATTGGCTGGTAGTGCGGCTGTGAAGAACTTCCAACCGCATCCAACCGGATCTGACTTCTTAGGTTCAGTAGATATGGAATAATCGTAATAAGATTCAACCTAGGGGAGATGAGTTTTAATCTCCCCTTTGTACATACAAAAGCGGAGGCGGCTCGTTCAGCCCCGACAAGCATAAGGCGAGCTTGCACGAAAGGCGTTTTTTGCCTTTGGGGCAAGATTGACTTATGACCTCGAGGGGCTACCCGCCGTAGCTGGACAAAAAGAAAAGCGGAGGCGGCTCGAACAGAGCATGTAACGTGAAAACGATTTAAGCAAGCTACCAAGAATACTAGAATCTCCTTTCAGAGAGGTGAACAAAATGTTCCAATACACCATACGAAGATTACTTCAATTAATACCCGTATTATTAGGGATGACCTTTATTGTATTCTTTATCATTCGTGCGATACCAGGGGACCCCGCCCAGGTGATCTTGGGTCAACAGGCTTCTAAGGAAGCCATTGAGCAGCTTAGAGGTCAGTTAGGTCTTGATAATGCCTGGTATGTTCAATATTTTGAGTATCTAAAAGGCCTTTTAACAGGTGATTTAGGCAGTTCCATTCGTACTAAAACAGAAGTTTCAAATGAAATCTGGCCGTACTTGGCCGCGACAGCAGAATTGGCGATTGTAGCGATCATCATTGCCGTGGTCATAGGGGTGAATGCGGGTATTATCAGTGCCTGGTTCCAAAACTCGTGGTTTGATTATACAGCTATGATCCTGGCTTTGGTCGGGGTGTCCATGCCGATCTTCTGGCTTGGTTTGATGGAGCAGTGGATCTTTGGTATTCAACTTGACTGGCTCCCGACCACAGGAAGGGAAAACATCCGAAATCCAATCGATGCCATTACGAATCTATATATTATAGATACCATCATACAGGGGCGTTTCGACCAATTAGGTGAAGTGCTGAGGCATCTGATCCTTCCGGGGATCGCACTTGCTACGATTCCAATGGCGATCATTGCCCGTATGACCCGTTCAAGCATGCTTGAGGTGATGCGTTCCGATTATATTCGAACTGCCCGTGCCAAGGGTTTGAAGATGTTCTGGGTGGTGTACAAGCATTCTCTTAAAAATGCCATCATTCCAGTACTGACGGTAATCGGTCTGCAAATGGGGCTCCTATTAGGGGGAGCGATATTGACTGAGACAATCTTTGGATGGCCTGGAATTGGTCGCTATATTTATGAAGCGATCGGCTTCCGTGATTATCCTGTTGTACAGTCCGGCATTCTCGTAGTCGCAACGATCTTTGTCACCATCAACTTAATTGTCGATTTACTATATGCCGCAGTCGATCCGCGCATTAAATACAACTAACATCAATAGAAGAAAGAGGTGAACTCTCATGGCAGAATTAGCAGAACCACAAAAGGAGCTTCATCCTTCCCTGCAGGAAGAAACGGTTTCTCCTTGGAAGGAAGCGTGGAAAAGCTTTAGAAAAAACAAAATAGCTTTAGTCGGATTTTTCATCGTGCTTTTCTTTGTCGTCTTAGCCATTGCTGCACCCGTCATCGCCCCACAAGGCATCAATGAACAAGATTTATCGAAAAGACTTCAAGCTCCATCTTCCGAACATTGGCTCGGAACAGATGACTTTGGGCGGGATATATTGTCCAGAATTATTTATGGGGCACGAATTTCATTATGGGTAGGTTTCTTTGCAGTTATCGGTTCCGCAGTAGTAGGAAGTCTACTTGGTATCGTGGCAGGTTATTATGGAAGATGGGTGGATACGATCATCTCACGAATCTTTGATATTATGCTTGCATTCCCAAGTATCCTGTTAGCGATCGCTGTTGTAGCTGCTCTTGGGCCATCCCTGAGAAATGCTTTAATTGCCATTGCGATTATCAATATCCCAAACTTTGGACGACTCATTCGGTCACGGGTGTTGAGTGTAAAGCAGGAAGAGTATGTTATGGCTGCTAAAGCCATTGGGATGAAAGATAGCCGTATTCTATTGAGTCATATCCTTCCTAACAGTATGGCGCCGATCATTGTACAGGGAACCCTTGCCATTGCGACTGCTATTATTGAAGCAGCGGCACTTGGCTTCCTTGGTTTAGGAGCTCAAGCCCCTCAACCGGAATGGGGGAAAATGCTGGCTGACGCACGTACGTTCATGCTGCAAGCCCCTTGGACAATGATCTTCCCTGGACTTGCCATCATGCTGACGGTACTGGGATTCAACTTGATGGGGGACGGACTTCGGGATGCCCTTGATCCTAAGATGAAAAACTAAATAGAACAATAAAACGGAGCAAAGGCATTAACATCCTTTGCTCCGTTTTCTATTTATTCTTCTTCTTCCCCGATCATCACTTCATTGTCTTCTTTATGATACGATTGAAAGCTTGTGATAAGTTTTTCCAGATGCTCTAAATGCTCATCGTATTCAAAGATAGCCGAGAAAATATGAAGCAGATGGAAGTTATGAATATTTTCATCTTTACTATGCTGTTTTACTTCCTGGATCATGATATTCATCAGTTCTTTCCGATGCATGCACACATCCTGCTGAGCTTCAGACTCTGCATGTGGATGCATTTTACCTAAGAACTTCAATAGAAGCTGTTCGTGGTAAGTAAGGAGACAATCGAGCTGGCCTTTGATAACTCCCCGTAATTCATCCGGTAACTGAAAGATTTCATTTTCATACCGGTTCAATCGCTTCAAAATGTCAAAGCTACGATTCGTTGATGAAATCATCTGACGGAAAATCACAAGCTTACGACTTTTGACAATCGAATTTTTCTTAAAATAATCTCGTTCTTCTTTATAGAGAAGATACAATTGATCGACCTTTATAAGCTTTTCTTTAATACGCTCCAAGTCTTTTTTTAAGAGGTGGAACTCTGTTGCGTGCCTTGAACTTAATCGAATCCACTTTAAGATTTCTTCTGTTGAATCAGATATTTTATGATATAGCTTCGTTTCGTATTTCGGCGGCAGGAAAATCAGGTTAATAATGAACGATGAGAATACCCCGATCATGATGGTTGAGAAGCGGATGAATGCAAATTGAATAAAATCCTGATCCGTCACTTCCATAATCGCGATCAACGTTACCAGGGCAAGACCAATCGTGTTTTGCAACTTTAGTTTAAGAATGATGGCAATGGCTATGACAGCAGCAAGACCTACAATAAGTGGATTGCTACCGAATAAGAGAACGAAAATAACAGCAATCCCAGCACCGATCAGGTTCGCTTGAATCTGTTCGATGATCGATAGATAGGAGCGATAAATGGTGGGCTGTACGGCAAAGACCGCCGCGATTCCAGCAAACACTGGAGAAGGTATACCCAATAGCTGCGATACAAGTAAAGCTAATACAATCGCAATTCCCGTTTTTAGGATGCGAGCACCAAGTTTCATGGAATTAGGATCCTTTCTTGTGTAACGTATTTATAAACAATACTGTACTATACATGTACTTACAAGTAATATCAATAGGCAAATCTAAATAAGTTTTTACAGAATATGTACCTTTTTGTAGAGGGGGATAAACAAATCACAGCAGGCGGAATTCTTCTACAGAATGAATAAATATGCCGGGAAGGTAAGAGTTATTCTGAAAATGGTAAAAAAAAGACTGCCCAACGCAGGTGGGACAGTCTTTAGGTTATTCTATTATAATTGTGCGAATGCACGATCGACTGCATCGATCGTTACTTGGATATCTTCTTCTGTATGAGCGGTCGTAATGAACCATGCTTCATATTTAGAAGGAGCCAGATTGATTCCCTGATTAAGCATCAGCTTAAAGAACTTCGCAAACATTTCCCCATCGGTCGCTTCAGCTTGCTCATAGTTTTCCACTTTTTCTGTAGTAAAGTAAAGTGTGAGAGCTCCTTTTAATCTGTTAATGGAGATTGGTGCGTTATGTTTTTCAGCTGCTGTAAGGATCCCCTTTTCAAGCATTTCTCCGAGTTTATCAAGTTTCTCATATACGCCTTCTTCTTTTAACACTTCAAGGCAGGCAATTCCTGAAAGGATGGAGGCGGGATTTCCTGCCATTGTACCTGCTTGATAGGCAGGACCTAACGGAGCGACCTGTTCCATGATTTCTTTCTTCCCGCCGTACGCCCCGATTGGAAGACCGCCGCCGATGATTTTCCCCAGCGCCGTCAAGTCAGGCTTTACCTTTAACATATCCTGAGCCCCGCCGTACATGAAGCGGAATGCCGTGATGACTTCATCGTAAATCACAAGGCTTCCTGCACTGTGTGCAATTTCATTTACCTGTTCTAAGAAGCCTTCTTTCGGCTCCACAATTCCGAAGTTCCCAACGATCGGTTCAACGAGCACTCCAGCAATTTGATCTCCCCATTTTTCCATTGCTTCTTTAAAGGGTTCGATGTCATTAAAAGGAACGGTAATGACTTCCTGGGCGATGCTCTTCGGAACGCCGGCAGAATCCGGGGTGCCGAGAGTAGAAGGGCCTGAACCTGCAGCGACAAGTACCAGATCGGAATGACCATGATAACATCCTGCAAATTTAATGATCTTATCTTTTCCTGTGTAAGCTCGTGCTACCCGTATCGTCGTCATGACGGCTTCCGTTCCTGAATTCACGAAACGTACTTTATCCATGTATGGCATTGCTTCTTTAATCATTTTCGCGAATTTCACTTCATGACGGGTAGGCGTTCCGTATAGGACACCGTTTTCTGCTGCGGATTTGATCGCTTCTGTGATATGTGGGTGAGCATGACCGGTAATGATAGGACCGTATGCTGCCAAGTAATCGATGTATTTGTTCCCATCTACATCCCAGAAGTATGCGCCATGTCCTCTTTCCATCGCCACCGGAGAACCTCCGCCTACTGCTTTATATGAACGGGATGGACTGTTCACGCCTCCGACGATATGTTCCAGTGCTTCTGTATGTAAAGTTTCTGATTCAGTGAATTTCATGTTTACCTCCTGAAAAAAATGTATTTGATTATCTGGTAAGCTACCACTCTATTGTAGTACGCCTATTTGTACTTTAGCAAATAGGGAATCATTGGACACATTTATTTTCAAGCAGACTGTTCAAAGGGAACCTGTTCTCTGTGGTACACTATTCTTTGTTTGTAAAAGAGGCACCAATACTTATCGATTATAGGAGGACGCAGCATGAATGCAATCGAAGTCAATCATTTGCGTAAGGAATTCAAGGCTTTTTCCAGTCGTTCCGGATTAAAAGGGGCATTCAGGGATTTGTTTACGCGTAATTATAAAATCGTTCCTGCGGTGAATGATATCTCATTCAATGTGAAGCAGGGAGAGATGGTCGGATACATTGGTGAAAACGGTGCAGGGAAGTCCACCACCATCAAAATGCTGACTGGGATCTTGACACCAACCGGTGGAGAGCTGACCGTCAATGGAATGAATCCTCACCGCGACCGGGAAAAATTTGTTCAGACAATCGGGGTTGTGTTCGGACAGCGTTCACAGCTCTGGTGGGATATCGCGGTTCAGGAATCCTTTCAGCTTTTAAAGAAAGTGTATAAAGTGCCGGATCAGCAATACCAGGAACATATGGATCATGTCATAGAGACGCTGGATATCGCACCGCTTCTGGACAAGCCTGTCCGTAAATTATCCCTGGGACAGCGGATGAGATGCGAGTTAGCGGCGGCGCTAGTTCACAATCCGCCTTTGCTATTTCTTGATGAACCAACGATCGGGTTAGACGTTCTAGTGAAACTGAAAATCCGTCAATTTTTAAAAGAAATCAATGAAAAGTACAATACGACGATTTTGTTAACCACACATGATTTATCTGATATTGAAGCTCTTTGCGAAAGGGTCGTCATGTTGGATGAAGGAAAAATCATTTATGATGGTGCACTGAGTCAGCTGAAAGAGAACTGGGGAGACCAAAAGGAAGTCGTGTTTCAATTTCTTGATGATACGTCACTTACTGCTTTATCCGACCTTACTGGAAATCAGAATATCTCCTGGTCTTTCGATGAGAAAAAACAGAGCTATTCGGCTTTAACTGAAGCGGATGATGAAGTAATCTCACAACTGATAACGAAAGTCGTGGCGAACTTCAAAGTGAAAGACATGAAAATAGAAGAAACGACAACAGAAGAAATCATTCGAAACATCTATGAAAAAGGAGCTGTAACAAGATGAGTAATGGAATAGAAGCCATCATTCCATTTAATAGTGAGCTCCAGTGCGAAGGAGGGTATCATGGCTAAGTATATTGAAATGATTCGCATCCGCTTTCTCATGATGCTGGCATACAGAACTAATTATTATAGTGGAATATTAATATATAGTATCAATATAGGTGCTTACTATTTCTTATGGCAGGCTATTTACGGTGGAAAGCAAGATATAGAAGGGTTGTCAATCATTCAAATGACCACCTATGTAGCCGTTTCCTGGATGGCCAGGGCCTTTTATTTTAATAATATTGACCGTGAAATCGCTCAGGAAATTAAAGAAGGAAAAGTGGCTGTTGAATTTATCAGGCCCTATAACTATCTTGGGATGAAGACGATGCAGGGACTCGGAGAGGGAATCTTCAGACTGTTATTTTTCTCGTTCCCGGGAATGATTATTGTCAGCCTCATCTTCCCGCTTCAATTCGGTACAGGATTAGATACATTGGGCTTATTTGCGATTTCAATCCTGTTTAGTTTCATTATCAATACACAAATCAATTTGCTGACGGGGATCACGACCTTTTTCTTATTTAATAATGACGGTCTCATCCGGGCGAAACGAGTGGTCATTGATTTGTTCTCCGGCTTATTGCTTCCGATTCATTTTTTCCCGCTTTGGGCGCAAAATGTGATGGGATACTTACCGTTCCAAAGTATAAGTTATGTTCCCAGCATGATTTTCACCGATGGCTTTACTACTTCTGAATCATTCAATGCGATACTTATGCAGGGCGTATGGTCATTGGTTCTTCTCATACCTATCAAGATACTCTGGGTCATGGCAAAAAAACAAATGATTATTCAAGGAGGGTGACCGATGTTTTATGTGAAGATGTTTTTTCAATACGTCGCCCAATATATGAAGATCAGACTGCAATACAGGGCCGACCTGGTTGTGGAGATTCTTTCTGATTTACTGTTTCAGGCAGTTAACCTCGTATTTATCCTGGTCGTGTTTGGCCATACTCAGCTGTTGAGCGGCTGGACAAGAGACGAAATTATTTTCATCTATGGTTTCTTCCTGGTCCCGTTTGCACTATTTAGTTCGTTCTTCAATATATGGGACTTTAACGACAGGTATGTGGTCAAGGGAGAGTTCGACCGGATACTGACCCGTCCCATACACAGCTTGTTTCAAATCATCTTAGAGCGAATGGAACTGGAGTCGCTTTTCGGAGTGATCACGGGCCTTTCGGTTATGTTTTACGCCGGGGGAAGACTGGATATTACCTTTGAATGGTACGAACCCATTTTATTTATCCTTTTTGTCATTGGGGGAGCTCTGGTGTATGCAGGGATCTTCATCGCCCTTGCCAGCATCGGGTTCTGGTCGGATGCGAAAACGTCGATCATGCCGATGATGTACAATATCGGAAACTATGGAAGATACCCCGTTGATATCTATAATAAAGTGATTCGTTTCGTGTTAACGTGGATTCTTCCATTCGCGTTCGTTGGAGTCTATCCATCTGCCTTTTTCCTGGAAAAGACGGAATGGTATCCATACTCGTTTCTGACTCCTTTTGTGGGCATCGGATTTTTTATCTTCTCGATCGTGTTATGGAATGAAGGAGTGAAACGATACAGGGGTGCAGGTAACTAGAATGATTCTGAGGTATAAAGCGTACATATACTAAGACAAGCAGAAAAAAGAGGGTATGTACATGCTTTATATCATTGGTTTTTTCATTCTGTTCTGCATGGTGATGAGTTTACGGGCTTTATTTTATCCTTCCAGATGGAAAGAGCATCACGTTTCATTTCATCACTTTATCTTCCTGGGGATGAGTTATATCACGATCATGATCGGATTTGGCCTTCTGTTTACACTCCTTGAGCTTGAAGGGGTTCCGATTCTCGTTGAAGGAGGGAAACCTTTAACCGGAGACTTTCTCGATCATTTCTTTACCACAATGTATTTCAGTGGCATCACCCTCTTCTCAGTAGGGTACGGGGATGTCACACCTATTGGGATCGGGAGAGGAATTGCCCTCATTGAATCATGGCTGGGTTACACTATCCCTGCGGCCTTTGTCGTGAAATCATTCCTAAACTACGAAAACAAGTAGCGTATGGTTTGAGTTTTTTCCTGCTTTTGGGTACGCTAAAGTCAGAATACTATCCAATGGAGGGGAAGATACATGACAGTTGGTCAAAAAGCACCGGAATTTGAATTACTTGCAAGCAATGGAGAAAAGGTGAAGCTTTCGGATTACCAGGGAAAAAACGTGGTCCTTTATTTCTATCCAAAGGATATGACACCTGGCTGCACGACAGAAGCATGTGATTTCAGGGATCAGCATGAAAACTTCGAAAATCTGGATGCCGTTATCTTAGGAGTGAGCCCGGATCCTGTTGATAAGCATGAAAAGTTTGTAGACAAGCATGGATTGCCATTCCTTCTTCTTGTAGATGAAGATCACAAGGTGGCAGAGGAGTACGGCGTGTGGAAGCTGAAGAAAAACTTCGGGAAAGAATATATGGGAATTGAACGTTCCACCTTCATTATCGATAAAGAAGGAAACCTTTCAAAGGAATGGAGAAAGGTGAAAGTGAAGGGACATGTGGAGGAAGCTCTGCAATACATTCAAGAGAACCTTTCCTAAGCCTATTTTCAAGCCTATTTTAACTGGGTCGAGGCTTTTGTCCATTCACAAAGCGTGTAAGGACATATAGTAAGAGTAGGGCAACCTCCTCAAATAAGTCAGTCTCATCCGTGTAGAAGGATCGACCATGTCGGTCCTCTTTTTTTTATGCCTCAAGGATGCTAAAGCTAGGGCGATTGCTCTCCCGTATGGTAAAATAATGGGTAATAGTGATGGGAGGCAGCCACATGAAAATCATCTTTACATTTCAACCCAAGGAAGAATTCGTCTCAGACATGAAAAACAGCTTCCCTGCGGTTGAATTTCTCTTTTATAAAAAAATCAAAGAAGCAGAAAATGAACTTCCAAACGCAGAGGTGATTGTCACTATGGGTGAAGACCTAACGGACGACCACATTGAAAAGAGTGCGAAGTGCAAATGGATCATGGTCACTTCGGCAGGACTGGAAAAAATGCCATTTGAAGCCATCAAAAAAAGAGGCATCCTGGTGACCAATGCAAGGGGAATCCATAAAATTCCTATGGCTGAGTTTACAATCGGATTAATGCTTCAGTATGCAAAACAGCTTCAAGCGGTATTGAAACAGGAAAGCGATAACGTGTGGAGCCGAAGACTTCCGACCGCAGAACTTCATCAAGCTTCTCTCCTTATACTCGGAGCGGGAGCGATTGGAGGAGAAATCGCCCGGTTGGCCAAAGCGTTTCACATGAGAGTGAGTGGTGTGAACTCCAGCGGATCGCACGCGGAACACTTTGACAGCATGTTCACACTGGAAACATTCACAGAGCAGCTGCAGCACGCAGATTACGTCGTATCCGTTCTCCCCAGTACTGCTAAAACGAAGCATCTCCTAAAGGTTGTTCACTTTGAACAAATGAAGGACACGGCTGTATTTATCAACATAGGCCGCGGTGATTTGATAGAAGAATCCGTTCTTCTTGAAGCGAATGAAAAGAAGTTGATCGGTCATATGTATCTTGATGTGTTTGACAAGGAACCACTACCCAAGGATCATCCTTTCTGGCAGAATGAAGGGATAACGGTGACACCTCATCTATCCAGCATCACAAAAAAATACATGCCAAGAGCACTTGATATTTTTAAAAAGAATTTAACTACATATAGTAAGAAGAGTGGAAACTATATTAACGTGATTGATGCAGAGAGGGGATATTAGGGTGAAAATATATACAAAAACGGGAGATAAGGGAACGACGTCTTTAGTATATGGAACGAGAGTGTCAAAAAAAGATCAGCGTGTAGAGGCATACGGGACATGCGATGAAGCAAATTCCATGATTGGTTTAGGTCTAAGCTACCTTAAAGCTGAATACTTTGATGGAAAAGAAAAGTTTGAGGAGTTCTTTCATAAGGTACAAACCATTCTCTTTCATGTTGGAGCGGAACTGGCTACTCCTGCAGGGAAAGAAGTGAAATGGAAGCTTGAAGAATCACATATTAAAGAACTGGAAGAGCAAATCGACTTTCTTGATGGCGCCCTTACGCCCCTTAGCAATTTCATCCTTCCTGGAGGTCAGCCTGCTGGAGCTGCATTTCACACAGCCAGAACAATCGTGAGAAGAGCCGAAAGAGAAGCGGTTGGCATTGATGAAGACATTAATCCGTTGGTCCTTTCTTATCTGAACAGACTTTCTGACTACCTTTTCGTTGCAGGCCGCTATATAAACCAGCAGCTCGGGGAACAAGAGAAAAACTTACACGAGTAACTAGGGAGAAAGATTGACAAAAGGGACCGATGATTAGTACACTATTTATAAAGATTATAAAATAATAATTCTTATGAAAAGAGGTGCATGACGATGTCTGAAGAAGGACAATTAAAAGAAGCGATTTCGACATTGAAGGAAACGGGAGTCCGTATTACTCCTCAACGTCATGCGATATTAGAGTATCTCATTGATTCAATGGCTCATCCAACTGCTGATGATATATATAA
>NZ_CP145886.1:3472500-3702500 GCF_038049935.1 Rossellomorea sp. y25
CCTGAGACTGTTACGTCACTCACACCTGCAATGGTTTGAAGCTGTGGTGCAAGACTATCCGTAACATCATCTTGTAACGCTGTTAATTCATCATCTGCAAAGGCAATCTGATAGATAGGCTTTGCACTGGCTGATAACCGTTTATACGTAAGAGTGGCATCTTCAGGCAGCGAAAGCTTACTGATGGCTGATTGAATGTCACGTTCCCGTTCATCCATGTCTTCATCAAAGTCATAGCTTACTTGAATCATGGCACTGTTTGCCCCTGTTGTACTCGTTAATTCTTCATATGGGGCCAGTTGTTCAACCGCTTCCTCGATTGGCAGTGTGATATCCTGCTCCACTTCTTCCGAGGAATGGTTCGGATAACCCACCTGTATCATAAGGGTTGGAACCTCCACGTCAGGGTAGGTTTCCAACTTAATCGTATTTGTTGATAGTAAACCAGCTGCTACCACCAGGATCGTTAACACAAGGATGGCAACACTATTTTTCAAGCTGAAATCAATCCATTTTTTCATCTTCCGCATGTCCCCTTTCGATTATGATTTCACTATAAAAGAGAAATGTGCCCTGAATATGACCAAGAAACATAAAAAAAAGGCAGACTCTATAGAAGAGTTTGCCGTTATTTCGGGAGAACGATATGAATAGAAGTTCCTGCTCCAACTTCACTTTCAATGGAGATTTCACCTTCATGAAGGTCAATGATTTTCTTGACAATGGCCAGCCCTAATCCACTGCCCTGTCCTGAAGGGACCCTTGCTTTGTCCACCTTGTAAAACCGGTCAAAAATAGACGGAAGATCCTTTTCAGGAATCCCCATCCCCGTGTCCGAAAAAACAACGTGGATTTTGTTTTGCATCTCCCTTACCACTACTTTAATTTCGCCACAGAGATTGGAATATTTGATACTGTTGGTTAGTAAATTATGCCATACCTGCTCTAATTGCAATCGGTCTGCTGTGATCTCTGCTTTTTCAACCTTCTCTAAATCCAACTCAAGTTTTTTTTCAAGCCATTGGGGCTGATGGCTTAAAAAAACGTGCCTGATTTGTTGATCGAGGCGAAAGGTTTCTTTCTCCAGTAATGAATCCTTATTTTCCAACACGGACAGTTTTAATAAGTTCTCACTCAGCTTTGCAAGTCGTTCACTTTCTTTTTGAATAATAGTTAAGTAATGATCCCGCTGTTCTTTTGAAAACTCATTTTCCTTTATCGCAACAGCAAATCCCCTGATTGATGTCAAAGGTGATTGTAAGTCATGTGAAACATTGGATATAAATTCTTTTCGCATCGTTTCCAGTTTCATCAGTTCCGTAGTCATTTTGTTAAAGCTTCTGACCAATTCGCCGATTTCATCTTTTTGCTTAATGGAATTAATTTGCTTGAAGTCACCTTTTGCGATTTTGGTTGTCAACGCGGTCAGCTTTTTGATTGGATTGACTAATAGGTAAGCTGCCAGTAAATAAAGTAAGCTGCCAATCATCAACACATACAGTAATACGGTAATCAGAGCCTCTTTAATAACATCAATGCGATCCATGATTCTTGGCTTGAGAAAGAGCGCATATCTCGTTCCCTCCACTTGAAATGGCAAACCGATTGTCACTTTCTTTAACAACCTTTTTTCCGTGGATTTCACTCGATACACGCCTCCATTCAGCACTTTCCGGACGTCAGAAGGGGCTGCCAATGGTTCATCCGTATGTTTTCCAAACACCTTCACTTCTCCATCTTCTGAATAGAGGGCTATCGTCATGGCTGGTATACCCGCTAAATAGCTTTCAAGGTTCTCTTGTCCCATCGTTTTCTGTAACTGAATGATCCCCTTGCCAGCCTGGATCATTTCTTCCTCCAACTCATTTAACACACGTTCTTGATAATAGCTGAAAGTGATAAAGAAAGCGGCTGTCAAACTTATTCCTACAACCAAAATGAATGTGACTACAACGCGGACATATAACGTGTTAAACATCCTTCGATACCTCTAAACGATAGCCCAGTCCCCTGATTGTCACGATATCAAATGCCGTTTGTTGATTTAATTTTTTTCTTATTTTCTTAATATGTGAATCGACGGTTCGATCAAAGCCTTCAAAATCACTTCCCCAAACTTCTTCTATTAACTGGTCTCTTGAGAACACTTGACCAGGATGACTGGCCAGTTTGTACAGGAGTTGAAACTCTTTTAACGGAAAAAGGACAGGCTCATGATTAACGGTCACTTCCATACGGTTCGCATCAATGATGACATTTCCAATGGTTACTCTATCTGCCGTATTGATTTTGTATCTCCTCAACAGCGCTTTAACCCGCATCATTAACTCATGTGCATCAAATGGCTTGACAATATAATCATCCGTCCCTTGCTGAAAGCCTTTTACTTTATCTTCGCTCTCACCCTTAGCCGTAACCATTAAAATCGGCAGGTCATATAACTCCCTTATTTCCTTACAAAGCTCCCAGCCGTTTTTATTTGGCATCATCACATCAATGATACATAAATGAATGGTGCGCTCAGATAAAAGATTCGCAGCTTCTACACCATCGGTTGCTTCTACAACTGTATATCCCTCTTTTTTCAAATAGATCCCGATCAATTCCCTAATGAAATGATCATCATCTGCTACTAAAATGGTGGCCAAGATAACACCTCATTCTGAAAAAGTATCTTTATGTACAACCAGGAGTAAGAAATTTTATATCGATAGTCACCATTATAGTATAGGTGATGAAATAAAAATAATATCACTGCATATTCTTCATTTGCTTTATTGCGCACTCAACACAATGTCTGATTCATCTGCATGAGGAACGTTTTCCTGAATACAATAGAAGTTTTTATTATGTTTATGGTACATCGGAAATGTGACGTGAGTATGACCCACTAGATCTAAATGTAGTTGTTTCATTGCGCAGGAAGATCTACAATGTCTGCTCAAAATCGTGTAGCGAGGGTTTGACCCCAAAATCTTCAAATGAAGAACTGCCACTGATTTTTAATCATCGGGATTGTCTGGTGGAATGTCAATGTATGAAACAGCCCAGTAATCATTCTCATCGTAAATTCCTCCAGGCGTTTTCGTATGTATCATCAAAATCCCCTCCTCAAAAAAATTATTAATGCAATACCAGTTTTTCATTCTACCTGCATTATTATAAATTCCTGAGTTGTTCATCTTTTTGCATCAAATCCGATAGATAAATATCTATTTGGTTGCGAACCTGATTACAATTGATGCCACGTACCAAGGGTCTAACTCCATTATCCAAAAGAAAAAGCCCCTTCCGCACAAACACACGAAAGGGGCTTCCCACCTAGTTTATTCTTCTAATGCCTCTATATTCTCCTCCGTCACCAACTTCAACGGAACCGGAATCTTCTTGTCTACCTTCTTCCCTGACAACACATCAGCCCCAGCCTGAACGGCCAACGAACCAATCTTCTCAGGCTGCTGAGCCACAGTCGCAGACAGATTACCATTCCGAATGCTAGTCATCGCATCTTCATTTCCATCAAATCCAACGACTAATACATCACGACCAGAACTCTGGATCGCCTGCAGTGCTCCCAATGCCATTTCATCGTTATGAGCGAACACCGCTTTGATATCTGGATTCCCCTGGATCAGGTTCTCCATTGTATTCAATCCTTCTGTACGATCAAAGTTGGCAGTCTGCTTGGCCACAACATCCAGCTTTTCATCCGCGATGTTGTGGAACCCGGCTCCCCGCTCACGTGTGGCGGATGCTCCAGGGACACCTTCAAGTTCTGCAACTTTGGCTCCTTCACCAAGTTGTTCGACGAGGTATTCTCCGGCCATTTCGCCGCCTTTTTCGTTATCCGAACTGACGAGTGTGGCGACGTCTCCTTTTTCCGCTGAGCGGTCAAGGGTGACTACGGGAATACCCAGGCTGTTAGCGGACTGGACGGCAGTGGAGATGGCCGCTGAGTCCGTTGGGTTGATGAGTAAGACGTTGACCCCCTGCTGGATGAGGTCTTCTACGTCATTGATCTGCTTGGCAGCATCGTTTTGTGCATCGACGACAACGACTTCCATGCCTTGTTTTTTTGCTTCGTCTTCTACTCCGTTTTTCATGGAGACGAAGAATGGGTTATTTAGGGTTGAAACGGATAGTCCGATTTTGATGTCTTCAGGGTTCGAGCTTTTATTTGGCTTTGCCCATTCCGGCGGCTGCAGGGAGCAGGCGCCTAGGAATAGGAGTGACAAACTGATTAGTAGTAACCATGCTTTTTTCATAGTATCCCTCCTACGCTGCTTTCTTTCGGTCGATGAGAACGGCGATGATGATGACGACACCCTTTACGACCATTTGGAAGAAGGATGAGACGCCGAGCAGGTTCAGACCGTTGTTTAACGTTCCGATGATGAGTGCACCGATCAGTGTTCCGACGATCAGTCCGCGTCCGCCTGACAGGCTTGTCCCGCCTAGGACGACGGCGGCAATGGCATCGAGTTCATAGGATGTACCCGCTGTCGGCTGGGCTGAATTCAGGCGTGACGTGAGGATTGCTCCTGCGAGTGCGGCCAGTAAGCCGGCCAGGGAGTAGATCATCACTTTGATGCGTGGAACTTTGATCCCTGAGATGAGGGCTGCTTTTTCATTTCCACCGATGGCATACGTTTTTCGGCCGAACGGGGTTTTATGCAGGATCACCCACAGGATCGCGAATGTCAGAATCATCGTAACGGCAGGTACTGGAATTCCAAGGAAGTATCCTCTTCCGAACAGTTGAAAGGCATAGCTGTCACCGAGTCCCGTGATTGGGTTTCCGTCTGTGTACACAAGCGTCAACCCGCGGAACATCGTCATTGTTGCAAGTGTGGCGATGAACGGCGCCATTTTTCCTTTTGTGATCAATAGTCCGTTGACCATTCCCATCATGGCTCCAAGAATACAGCCGATCAGGATCGCAAGGATCGGGTCGATTCCCGATACCATCATCCCGGCCATCAGGGCACTGGATAAGGCGAGAATCGAGCCTACGGATAAGTCAATTCCCCCGGTCAAAATGACGAAGGTCATCCCGTAGGCAATCAGAGCGTTGATCGCAACCTGTCGTAATAGATTCAATAAGTTCAAGGGTTCTAGAAAACTAGGGTTGATGATGGATACGGTCGCAATCAGCACAAACAGTCCGAGAAGTGGACCGAGCTTTTGCATCAGATTGCCGACGTGATTCGTTTTGAGTGCGTTATTCATGTGCGTGACCTCCTGTCGCCAATGTCATGATTCTTTCCTGTGTGGCATCTTCCTTTGATAGCTCTCCTGCGATGGTCCCTTCATGGACGACGAGGATGCGGTCGCTCATTCCGAGTACCTCTGGCAGTTCGGATGATACCATTACGATCGCGACACCCCGGTCGGTGAGCTCGTTCATCAGTTGATAGATTTCCCGTTTTGCTCCGACATCGACTCCCCTTGTCGGTTCGTCGAGAATGAGCACTTTCGGACCGATTCCGATCCATTTGGCGATGACAACTTTCTGCTGGTTCCCGCCGGAAAGGTTCTTTGCGTGAGTCCGGGCTGATTCAGTTTTGATCGTCAGCCGTTTGATGAGCATTTCCACAAAGTCCTGTTCGCTTTTATCGTTGATCAAGCCTTTTTTCGTGAAGCTGTAGAGACTTGGAAGAGCGATATTATCCTTCAGGGAAAAGTCGAGGACGAGTCCTTCATCCTTCCGATCCTCGGTGATGAAACCAAGACCGAGTTTTACCGCCTGATCAGGTGTTTTAATGGTGACCGGTTTACCGTTTACGATTATCTCGCCTTCATAACGGCCGTCGAGTCCGAAGATAGTGCGCATGATTTCCGTTCGGCCTGCTCCCATCAATCCTGACATACCGACGATTTCTCCTGAACGGACTTCAAAGCTTACTTTTTCAAACAGTCCCTTCTTAGTCAGGTTCCGTACTTCAAGCATCGTTTCGCCTGGCTTTGGATCCCGTGCCGGGAAGCGGTCGGTCAGTTCACGTCCAACCATTTTCTTCACGACCTCATCGAAATTCGTCTTGGGGATTGGCGTTGTATCCACCGTGCGTCCGTCTCGCATGACCGTGATGGTGTCACAAATCGTGAAGATCTCTTCCATCCGGTGGGAGATGTACACAATTGATACGCCGGCTTTCTTTAGGGAACGGATGACGGTGAAGAGCGTCTCGATTTCCCGGTCCGTCAAGGCCGCCGTCGGCTCGTCCATGATGATGACTTTTGCATCCGTCATGAGGGCTTTGGCGATTTCGATCATTTGCTGCTGCCCGACCGAGCACTGTCCCGCTTCTTTTGTGAGAGGGATGGAAATGTTCAGCTTTTCAAACTGTTCATTCGCAACCGCTTTCATTTTTCTCGTATTGATGAGACCGAATTGTGTAACCGGTTCCTTATTGATGAAAAGATTCTCAAGGACGGTCATCTCCGGCCAGACGTTCAGTTCCTGATGGATGAAGGCAACGCCGAATTCCTCGGCCTGCTTCGGATTATCGAACGTCATGTCCTTCCCGTCGATGGTGATCGTTCCCTGATCCTTCTTGTGAAGACCCGTCAGGATGTTCATCAGGGTCGACTTTCCGGCACCGTTTTCCCCCATCAGGGCATGAACTTCTCCGTCCCCGATCTCGATGTCGACGCCTTCAAGGACCTTGTTCGTCCCAAATGCTTTATGGATATTCTTCATGCTGATCTGCATGCTACTACCCCCTTTGTTTTAAAAAATGACTCCCGCGTGAAGGATGCAATTTGCGTATGGTGTGACTTCCCCCGTGCGGATGACGGCCTTCGCTTTATGGGTTTCTTTCTTGAAGTCTTCATGGGATACATACTGGATCCCATCAAACCATGAGGTCATCTGTTTATGGACCCCTGTATTCGTTTCCACTTCTTCTGCAAGCGTTACGGTTTCGACGACCATTTCTTCCTTTAACAGTTCCACCACGTCAAGGAAGGACGGCTCTCCCGGTTTCAATGCCAGGTCGATTTTCACGACGTCTGACGGAATCGGGAGACCGGCATCGGCCACGACGATCGTATCAGTGTGACCGAAATCGGCTAGTATTTTTGCAATGTGACTGTTCAAGATGCCATGTCGTTTCATTCTGCCAGCTTCCTTTCCACTTCATCTCTTGTCGGCATTCCGCCCTGTGCCCCGAATCCAGTCACGGAAAGGGATGCGGCGCGGTTTGCGAATCGGAGGCTTTCTTCCATTGTTTGTCCTTCAGCAACTGCCGTTCCGAATGCGGCGTTGAAGGTATCGCCTGCTCCAGTCGTATCAACGACTTCGACTTTAAAGGAAGGAACCATGATTTCCTTTGTTCCATCATGGTAGCGGACTCCGGCTGCTCCTTCGGTGATGATGACTTTGTCAGGATATTGTTTCAGTGCTTCTGACGGATTCATTCCGTTAAAGAGTACATCTGCTTCATGTTCATTCGGTGTCAGATATCTGGCTCCATCGATGACTTTTTGTGAAATCTTCCGTGCCGGAGCCGGGTTCAGTAGCAGTGGGACTTCAATCTTGTTGCACAGGTCTGCCACGTACTCAACGGTTTCCTCTGGGATTTCCTGCTGGATCATGATGAGATCGCATGTTTTGAGGAAATCTGCTGTTTTCTCGACGTACTCAGGAGTCACAAGATCATTGGCCCCTTTGACGACGACAATGCTGTTGTCCCCTTCAGCGAGGATGATATGAGCGGTTCCGGATTTCTGACCTGTAACCGGTTCCACATAGTCGGTATGAACACCGTTGCTCTTAAAGTTTTCTAAAATCTCTTGGCCGTACGGATCGTCTCCTACGCATCCGATCATGTACACGTCAGCTCCAAGCCTTGCTGCGGCAACGGCTTGGTTGGCTCCTTTTCCTCCGGGAACCGTGTCAAAGCTGTCCCCCAGTACCGTTTCCCCTGCACCTGGTCGTTTGGATGATGTCACCACCAGATCCATGGATGAACTGCCGATCACGGCAATCTTCGCTTTTTTCATCTTCCTTCATCCCTTTCGTGTTGTGTTTCGCTGTATGAGTTCAACCGGAAGCTGAACCGTTGTATCGATGTCTTGTTCTTTTTTTATCAGTTTAATCAGAAGTGCCGCGGCCTGCCTGCCCATTTCGTAAGCCGGCTGCCTGATTGTGGAGAGCGCCGGATAGGAAAGGCTGCTCTGTGGGATGTCATCGTAGCCGATGATCTGTACGTCTTCAGGTATCTTCTTCCCGAGTCTCAAGGCCTCATGGAGAATCGCAATCCCGACGATATCATTACTTGCGATCACCCCGTCCGTATCAGGATACGTGGCGAACAGTTCCTCCGCCCAGCCCTTTGCATCTTCAAAGGAGAACGAGGTCGTGGACATCACCGTGAAATCGACGTCGGTCCCGCTTAAGTACTCCACGGCTCCACGGAATCGGTCCTGAGCCGGCTTGACGTGGCCCGGTCCCTTCATGACGGTGATCCGCTTCGCCCCTTTTTCAACTAAGGTCTTTGCCGCCAGGCGCCCCCCTTTGCGGCCGTCCGCATAGACCGCCGGATAGTTATCCGTGGTCCGGTCAAGGAGGACGAGTGGGAGATTCAATTCACTATACAGCTGATCATGCTCCACATGATTGGTCGCTGAGATCATGCCGACGACATTGTTCTGAACGAAAGTCTGGATATAATCCAGCTCCTTCTGAATGTTCTCGTCGCTGTTTCCTAGGAGTAGCCTGAAACCAGCCTCACTCACTTCATCCTCGACCCCTCTCGCCAGCTGCGGAAAGTACGGGTTCGTGATATCCGGAAGCAGCAGTCCGATCAGCCTCGACTCTCGTTTATATAGGGAGCGTGCGACCTCATTCGGGCTGTAATTCAGCTTCTCGATCGCCCACATCACTTTCTTCCTCGTCTCGGCTCCTACATAGCCGTTATCATTCAGCACCCGGGAGACCGTCGCCACCGACACCCCCGCTTCACTCGCCACATCCTTGATTGTTGCCACGCTTGTCACTTCCTGTTCGTTTGGTTGGTTATTGTGTAACCGGTTACACATAAAATAACATAGGTTTGTAATCGTTTGCAATAGTTTAATCCTAAAACTTATTGACCAGTTCAAAGGATAAATTTTGAATTCATGAACTAAGAGCTAGTGTCCTTGGTATTTCAGCAGGCGATCCAAAGTTTTGGAATCTATAAAGAGCAATAGCTATATATCAGTCTATAATGATATACTATTTGAATTCATAAATGGTAGCCAGTAGAAAAAAAAGACTCTTCAAGTGACGAGTCTTTTTCTTTGTCATAGGATTAGTAAACATGTGAGTGAACTATTATCCTTTGAAGTCCTCTATACTGAATATGGACTAAGATACATAAAGATGGTCGGCGAAATGACTGTTCCGTTCAGATTTTAAAGATCCAGTTCTAAAGTTACCTTTCTTTTTTGTAGGGAGTAACTTGTATCTTCTCTACCTCCCATTTAAGACCTTGTTTCTTTAAATAAAAATCAGCACGACCTTCATAAATTGCTTCTATACCCTTTTTTTTATCGTTTTGAATGATTTCGATCGTTACTGTAACAATATTGGGTCTACTAGGAAAATCACTTACAATTAAATTTGGATTCTCTAAATTTCGCTCTTGGGAATACTCAAAAAAGTATTGAAGTTTTTTTTGATTCTCATTTGAGATTTCTTCGACTTCCTTGTTTTCCTGGACATCCTCCATGATATTGGTTACTACTTTTTTTGGTGATTGATTTACTATATTAAAAACAAAAATCAGAATGGTAACCCCCACAAGAATGAAAGCTATTACGAGAAACGACTTTTTGTTTAGAGTCAATTGTAACGATCCTTTCGTGTAAAATATAGTACGTTTCTAACGCTGTTACTTATAGAGAGGTCAATCAGGATTGCATTTAGTAATTATAACGTATTTTAAGTTACCAATAGACTTTCCATTCGATCGACTCTAAAACTGCGAATATCATTTCGGAGATGACAAAATCCAATCACATACCACCTATTATTCCAATAGATCATTTTGTACGGATCAACCAATCTTTCACTTAATGGCTTTTCGCCACTCTTTTGATAAAGAATGTTGACTGAGTACCCGTCAGCTACGGCCTGCTCCAACTCCTTCAGTAAAAGTTCCATAGAGGGTGGACGTAATCGACTTATGACTTCAAGACTGGTTACATGTTGGTTGATCTTTGCTTCCTGCTCTTGATTGGAGTGGTGGCTTAGTTTAGAAATGGCCCTACCGAGTGCTTCCCCTCCATAATACCCGGCTTCTTCTGCAAAAACAGCCGCATGAAAGAGTGAAGTTTGCTCCTCAAAATCAAAAAACAGAGGAGCCTCAACAAAATGGTTCAATAAAGAGTATCCACCGTTATGTCCTGGTTCTGAAACGATCGGTACGCCACTTGTTGAAATGGTATCAATATAACGATACACAGTCCTTATATTCATCTCTAGCTTTTCTGAAATTTGTTGTGCTGTCATTTTTTCACCTGAACGAAGCATCCATAGAATGGCTAACATATTGTCAATTTTAGGCATATGATTCCACCTCTATATTCATAATCATCTTAGAATACCAATTATTTCAAATATGATACTATTGAGCAATCCCCCTTTGGAGGAATAAGCATTTTATCTATATTTTTGAAATTATAAACCAAGCGTTTGGTTACTTATGTATCAGATTTTTTAGTTCTGTTAAATAGACGGAAAAATTCCCGTTAATTAGTAATTTAATAGAAAAATGGCTGAAATAGACGGAAAAATTCCGCCTATTTACTCAAAAAGTACAAAAATAGGTGATTTTTCTATTCATAAGCGGAAAACCTCCGCTTATTTCCCCCGAAAATAAGTTCCATTCACAATATAACCGGAATAACTCCGCTTATTTTACCGTCACCGATTCTCCTATAAAGGGCAAGCTCTCTCACAAAAAAGACAGCCCTCATCTGGCTGTCTTCTCATCCTTATTGACTTGTACCGAACTCTTCCCATATTTCCTCTAAAAGCCCCTTATCCGTCAGCAGTTCATACCCTGTCAGCGCAAGTGCCTTTGCTCCGATCACAAGCGCACGGTCACCCTCGGTGGATTTAGCCGCTTCCCTGAATTCGTTCGTGTGGACGACGAGGGATTCGGGGCCGATTTTGATGTAGGGGTGGATGGTCGGGACCACCCGGCTGACGTTACCGGCATCGGAGGAACCGAGTCCCTTTCGTTCTGTATCGTCGAAGGATTCCCCCAGTGACTCGATGGAGCGCTGGAATACTTGATCGAAACGGCGGTTGAGCTGAAAGTGATCGACTTCATTTTGGATTTTGATGACATTCAGTTCTGTCCCCGTGGCAAGTGCCGATCCCTCAGCGATCGCTTTCACCTTCTGCGTGACTTCATTGCACGCTTCCCTGGTGGCAGCCCGTATATAGAATCGGGCCTTTGCATAGTCAGGGACGATATTGGGTGCGTCCCCGCCGTGGGTGATGATGCCGTGGATCCTGACATCATCGGTCACGTGCTGGCGAAGGGCGTTAATGCCGTTGAACAGCTGGATCACACCATCAAGGGCATTGATGCCGTCTTCAGGGGAAGCTGCCGCATGGGCAGATCTTCCTTTGAATTCGAAATCAAGTGGATCCACCGCAAGGGTTTTCCCTGTCTGTGTTGTCCTGTTGAACGGATGGACCATCATGCAGGCATCCACTCCTTCGAACAAGCCCGCCTTAACAAAACTGCCCTTCGCACTTCCATTCGGACCGCCTTCCTCGGCAGGAGTCCCGAACACGACCACTTCCCCTCCTGTTTCATCGAGTACGGACGACAGGGCGATGGCCGCCCCGCAGCTTGCCGTCCCGATGATATTGTGACCACAGGCGTGACCGAGTCCAGGCAGGGCGTCATATTCAGCCAGGTAGCCGATGACCGGCCCTTCTTTTCCTGAATGTTTGCGTGCCACAAAGGAAGTCTCATGGCCCGCCACTCCCCGTTCAATGGAGAATCCGTTGGCTGCAAGGAGGGTGGTCAAGGTCTCTGAAGCAAAGAACTCTTCGTTACCGATTTCAGGATTGTCGTGGATCTGATGGCTGGTCGACACGAGTTTCACAGCCAGTTGATCCACTGCCGAGAGGATGTTGTTCTTACGATGGGCAATCGCTGCTGGTTGACTCATCTCTTTTCCCTCCTAATGCAATTCACTGACCGGCACGAATGTCGGGATCAGGGAATCTTTATATGTTTTCTTGATATGTTCCGCTACGTCATCTTCCTGGTAGAGATCAACAATCTTTTTATAGGTCTTATTGTCTTTATCTTTTTCCTGCGCTGCGATGATATTGATGAACGGCTTAGACTCCGCCCCTTCGATATAGATGCTGTCATCAACCGGTACGAACCCTGCTTCAACAGCCACACCATTATTGATGATCGATGCCGCCACATCCGGCAGTACCCTCGGTGTCTGGGCAGCGACGACCGGTGTGAATTCAAGGTTTTTCGGGTTTTCTTTAATCGCTTCGAGACCCTGTGACTGATCAAAACCTTCTTTCAGTTGTATCAAACCTGCTTCCTCCAATAGGAGAAGGGCACGGCCTAAGTTAGTCGCCTCTTGAGGAACGGCTACTTTACTGCCTTTCGGTAAGTCTTCTACCGATTTATATTTTTCCGAATAGATTCCCATCGGCGCGATGATCGTCGAGCCGATCGGTACAAGGTCCAGATTATGTTCTTCAACGAATGAATCAAAATACGAAATCGTCTGGAAGGCGTTCAGGTCGATATCCCCATCGGCCAGCGCCTGGTTCGGTCTCACGTAATCGGCAAACTCCACAATCTCGATTTCAATCCCTTCCTTCGCTGCTTTCTCCTTCATATACTCCCAAATCGGCACCCCAGATCCATTCACTCCGACTTTAACGACTTCTTTTTCACCTGAGCCGGATGCACTGTCTCCCGAGCAGCCGCTCAATATAAGGGTGATTAATAGAATGGCGATACTTGCCAGGCTGATTGATTTTTTCATATTCCTCTCTCCTAACGTCTCCTGATGATTTTTGATAATGTATTCCCTGCTGTCTGCAGTCCCTGCACCATCACGATTAAAATGATGACGGTCACGATCATGACGGATGTTTCAAATCGCTGATATCCGTAAGCAATGGCGAGGTCCCCGAGTCCACCGCCTCCGACTGCCCCGGCCATGGCCGATGCTCCGACGAGTCCGATGGTCGCGATCGTAATATTCAGGACCAGTGTACTCAGTGCTTCCGGAATGAGGATCCCGAAGATGATCTGCCACGGCCCTGCCCCCATGGACTCCGCCGCTTCAATGACACCCGGTTCCACTTCAAGGAGCGAGCTCTCTACCAGTCTTGCAATATACGGTGCTGCAAATACGACAAGAGGTACCACGGCTGCCGCCGTTCCGATCGATGTGCCCACTACCAATCTTGTAAAGGGGATGATGGCCACCATCAAGATGATGAACGGAATCGAACGGAACACGTTGATGATGCTGCTCAATATGGAAAAGACGATTTTATTTTCAAGTAAGTGCCCCTTCCTCGTGACCACAACGATGATGCCGAGGGGAAGCCCGATCAACGTGGCAAACAGGAGGGAGAATGACACCATCGCCACGGTATCCCATGTCGCTTCAATAATTCTTGGCCAGAATAATTCCCAGTTAACTTGCACGCTTCTCCACCTCGCTTACGAATAATCTGTTCTTCCAATAATCCAGGATCTCTTCCGTCTCTTTCTTGCTGCCAATGATCTGTACGATGAGATTCCCGAACGGCTTACCTTGGAGTTCCGTGATCTGGCCGAATAACACATTGATGTGGGCATCGAATTTCTTTGCCGTTTCGGAAAGGATCGGCGTGCCCGTCGAATCACCCTTGAAAATGAGGCGGCAGATGCGCCCTTCTTTGCTGTCATTCAATTTGTCGAGAACCGATGCCGGCAGCTGATCATTCATGACACTCTTCACAAAGTTTTTCGTCGTCGGGGTCTGCGGGTTGGAGAAGATATCGAAGACGCTTCCCTCTTCAACGATTTCTCCATTTTCCATGACAGCGACCTTATCACAGATTTCCGGATGACCCCCATTTCGTGGGTGATCATCACAATCGTAATGCCATACTCCGCGTTGATTCTCTTTAATAAGTTCAGAATCGATTCCGTCGTCTGAGGATCAAGTGCGGATGTGGCTTCATCGCAGAGCAGAATCGAAGGCGATGTCGCCAGGGCCCTTGCTATTCCCACCCTTTGCTTCTGCCCTCCTGACAGTTGATCCGGATAATGCTTCGCTTTATCTTCAAGTCCGACAAACGCGAGCAATTCCTTTACTCTCTCGCTGATCTTTTCTTTTGGCCATTTTGCAAGTTTCAGAGGATAGGCGATATTCCCTGCCACCGTCCGGGATTGAAACAGATTGAAATGCTGAAAGATCATCCCGATGCGGTGCCGCTCCTTCCTCAGATCGACTGCCGACTGATCTTTCAGGCTGCGCCTCTCTATGAAAATATCACCCAATGATGGTTTCTCTAAAAAATTGAGACAGCGGACAAGCGTGCTTTTTCCCGCCCCGCTGAATCCGATCACACCATAAATCTCTCCCTTCTTCACTTCGAAGGAAACATTTTTTAAAGCGGTGAATGGGCCATTCTTCGTCTCGAATACTTTCGTAACATTCTGAACTCTGATCATATAAGACTTGCTCCTTTCGCTATGTATACTTCTTGTTGACGATCATGGCTCAAATAAAAAAGTGCCCCCCTTCATAAGAAGAGAGGCACAAAAATATGTATATGTCCCGCTCTTCTCATCTTTCAAGTCACATGACTTGATGGAATTGGCACGGTATTCATAAGAACCCGTTGCCGAGGTATCACAGGGCCAGTCCCTCCACCTCTCTGGATAAGAAGATATGCTTTATTAAGTTAAAGTTATGATGCGTTTTAGCATTAGGGTAATGGTAAATGATTATAATTGGTTTGTCAATCCGGTTTTTGAATTAATTGTATTATTTTGGACAAACCGGGGACGGTCCTTACTCTACTTTTTGGCTTTAAGAGAAATTGAGATTAGTCGAAAGAAGAAGATAGAATCGGAATATGTCCCCTTATTTCAACCTTTTTTAATCGTCATGGCGAATTTAAGCGGAATATTTCCGTCTATTGATTAGCTCTGATGCTTAACCGGATCTCACTACCGATAATTGTGCTAGTCATCTTTTAACAGGCAGTCTAATATATTCACCTATAAAGGTACGACCCACACTCTCTAAAGGAGCGACCAATATATCGTCAATTCTCAGATCATCGCCTCCATTAAAGAAGAATCCCCAAACAACTATGCTATACTAAAAGAAAAAACAATATTCAGATTATTAAAAGGGGCCAATTCCATGAAACCTAACATTATCGACATCGTCCAATCCCAGGTCATCGCTTCCATCAAGGAAGAAAAGGACCTCGACAAAGCCATACAGTCAAACGCCAACATCGTGTTCATCCTAACCGGCAGTTTGATTACAATGGAAGGGTATTTAAAAAAGCTGAAGGAAGCCGGTAAAACCACGTTCATACATATTGATTTCATCGATGGGCTGTCCAACACGAAAAGTGCCATTAAATACATAGCAGAAATCTGGAAGCCCGCTGGCATCATCACAACGAGGAGCAACCTGATCAAATATGCAAAGGAAGAAGGATTGATGACGATCCAGCGCCTTTTTCTTATCGACCGCAATGCCCTTGACAAAGGAATTGATATCGCACAGAACTGCAAGCCGGATGCGATTGAAGTCCTTCCTGGTCTCATGCCGTCCATCATTGACAAACTGACGGCCATGACTACGCTGCCCATCATCGCTGGTGGCCTGATCAGTAATAAGGAAGATATTCTGAATGGACTAAGAGCCGGTGCCCTCGCCATTTCTTCAGGTGATCCGAAGCTCTGGAATCTGGATTTTTAACCAAAAAAAGAGCTCAACCACTGGGAGTTGAGCTCACTCTTTATTTACGTGCCAACCTTTTCTTCTTCCTCCTCTGTCTTACTTTTTTTCCGTGTCCATGGAAGAGGAAATGACGTGATTTCATGCTCTTCAAAGAAGTTTCCTATTTTCGTAATGATGAAGGTTACAAATGTTGCGAAGATGACAATGGAATAAAACCCGGCTCCGATACCAATCCCGATTCCCCCAACGTAGAAAATCATCGCAGCTGACGTCAGTCCTTTCACCCGCAATCCATCTTTCAGGATCACGCCCGCTCCAAGGAAACCGAGTCCCGATACGATCTGCGCCGCCAGACGAAACGGGTCCATCACTTTTCCGCTGTCCGGTTGACTGAGCATATTCGCCCCTTCGATGGAGACGATCGTGATCAATGTACAGGCCACCGATACATACGTATATGTTTTTAACCCGGCTGGTTTATTTTTCGATGTCCTGTCCCATCCGATGATGAACCCTAATACAGCACTCACCAAAATCCGGAAATAGATATCATGCTGCCAGAAAAATTCCGTTGCCTCATTCATGTAATGCGCCATGCCGCCATCCTCCTTAAATGAAAAAGAGATCGCGCCACAAAACGAATGCCTGATTTCTCCACTCCATAGTGAAAAAACCATACAGTTCGCTTCATAGGTGATCTCTTCTCCTCTTCCTACCAAGCTTCATTCCTCTTAATATTCCTTTTATCATACACCAATCAGCCAACCATTTCAATGATATATCTAAAAATTCTAAATTTTACAGAATGTGCATTGCCACTCTGAATCCCCCATTGTATGATGGAGTTAGTAAGATTATATAGCGGGTAGAGATGAGGAGAACCCTGTGTCAATTCGTGTGTACGATAATCGTGCACTCCATTGCCATGGGGTTCTTTTCATTTATACATAAATACCATTTAAAAGGAGGAAATGAAGTTGAAAAACAGATCTATCACCCGTATAGCCGTCCTTCTTGCTTTAGGAATCGCAGGACTCTTATTGCTTCATGCTCACAGCGCAAACGCGAAAGAAACCAATCCGCCTCTTGTCATCACGGAAATCGTCACCAAATCCGCAGGCACCGGTCAGCCCTTTGAGTACGTCGAAATCTATAACACCACCTCAGAAGCAATCAATCTACAAGATTATGAGCTCCAATACTTCACTAGTAACTTCTCAAGCCCCGCTAACCGATGGCCCATCGACGACAAAATCATCCAGCCGAAAGAATCCCTGGTCCTCTGGTTAAAGAAATTCGCTTATCCTGATGTACCGCTGTGGGACTTCAACTCCAACTATGACATGTATCTCACTCCCGATGACGTATACGAAATCAAGCTGACGACATCCGGTCAGGGTTTGCATGACAGCAGCCTTCGCCAGGTAGGGATTGCGGATGCGGAGGACAATATTCTCAGTACAGCGCTCATTAATGATGGGGTAGTTGATGGCATCACTAACCGAAGTATCATTTACAAGGCCACTATCTCAGCTGCAATGGAGAAGCTCGGAAACGATGAAGAACCGACTCCTGCCAGCCTGTTGAGTGAACAAGTGACTGGTCCTGCGACACCAACCAACCTGACTGCAACACCCGCCAACCAATCAATCACCCTTGAGTGGGAAGCTTCAGAAGGTGCAGTCTCCTATACGATCTACCACCCTGATGGAACGACCACTTCAACGGACACGACCACTTCAATCATGGATGGATTGGAAAATGGTCAGGCATACACATTCCGGGTGACGGCTGTCGACCCGGAAGGAAACGAATCCCCGGCCACAAAAGAAGTCCGGGCTGTCCCACAGGAGGTCGTGGACAGTGAAGCCCCTGCTACCCCAACCGGACTGAAAGCAACTCCAGGCAGTGATCATGTCAAGTTATTGTGGAACGCCAATACAGAACGTGATCTTGCAGGTTACCGCGTCTACATTAATGGAACATTTTACGGTACAGTCGCCCCTGACATGAAGAGCTTGATTATCTCCCCTCTGGAATTGAACAGGGAGTACTCTTTCGAGGTAACGGCACTCGATCAAGTCGGAAACGAATCGGAAGCTACAGCACCACTCGTCACAGGACCGACAGAAAACGTACCGACACCCAACCTACTGATCACCGAATTGATTCCGAACACCGATAACTATGCAGGCTATGATGCCTTCGAATATTTTGAGCTTTATAACAACAGCCCGGACCCAATCGACCTGAAAGGGTACCGATTCGCTTCCTATAACTGGGATGAAGAAATCGGGGACACTCACATACTAAAGCCTTGGGATACAGTGGTGATTTGGACTAGAAATACAGCCATCAACCCTATTTCCCAGGAAGCATTCAATTATAACTATTTCTATTCGTACAGTAGCAAATATCTTCAAGAAGAGGATACGATCGTCCTCGGGGATATCGCCGGCCTGGTCAACGGCGGCAATACACTGACCGTTTATGACCCTGATGGACTCGAAGTCGTCAGAGCCGAATACTCTGGAGAGGACGTTTCTCTAAAACAAACCGTCACCTATTCCTATCCAAAGGATAATACCCGGACAATGGAAAAATTGGCAGCCGGCCAATATCCGACACCGGGATGGGTTGTGGAAGATCAAGCACCGGATCGCCCCGTGTCAGATGAAGAAGCACCGGAAACACCGACCAACCTTGAGGCATCAGCGGGGAACGGTGATGCCGTTTTGACCTGGGACGCTTCAACTGAATCAGATCTATACCGTTATCACATTTACAAAGATGGGGAACTTGAATTCTCCATAGATCCATCCCAGACATCATTTACGCTCTATACGTTAGTTGGTAATCAAACATACACGTTACAAGTGAGCGCGGAGGATACATCAGGAAATGTATCGGAAAAATCAGATCCTGTACTAGTCACTCCTGAACACCAGATCATCACCCAGCTGGAACGGTGGGAACATGAAAAAGATCCTGCCTACCAAGGTTTGTGGGATATCAGTTCGGACGGTCCGGTGATCGCTGGACTTTCCCAAGGGCTCGTGCCTCAAGGATTGACCTATTATGCAAAAAAAGACTGGCTGCTTACCGTCAGCTACGTCGATGATGGGATTCGGCCTGGTACCATTACCGTAACAGACCGAAAGACGGGAGAGTTGGTGAAGTCCGTTGTCCTTTACAATACGGACGGCACACCGTATACCGGTCATGCAGGCGGTGTGACCGTTAGTCGTGATCACGGCTGGGTGGCATCCGAGAATCACTTATTCAGTTTTAATTTAAGCGACATGGTACAGGCAGAAAATAACGGGGAAATCCAGTTCACAAGACAGATTCCATTACCGGTCGAAGCCGCTTATACCGTATATGATGAAGGCATCCTCTGGGTCGGGGAATTCTATGAGGCAAACGCCTACCCGACCGATCCATCTCATCATATTGAGAACCGGGATGGGGAAATGCATTACGCCTGGATGATCGGCTTTGATTTGGAACGGAACAACGACATGCTTAGTGAAGAGCATTGGAATGGATCTCCTGACCATGACGCGGTGCCGGATTACGTTCTTTCTACGACAGGAAAAGTCCAGGGAGCCATCATGCAGAAGGCTGCAAGGAATGGCGTCACTCTCAGTACCTCCTATGGAAGAGCAAACGATAGCGTGCTGTACCGATATGAATACCCGTTAAAAGAAGACCCTCATGCCCATGTAACCATTGATGGAAAGCAAGTACCTCTCTGGTTCCTTGATGGCCACACGGCAAAACCGCGTCAGAGCATAGAAGCCATTCCGATGCCTGAGGGAATCGTGGAAGTACAAAAAGAGCTCTACGTCGTGTTTGAATCCGGTGCTGATAAATATCGTTATACGACCACCTATCCGATGGACCGGATGCTTATGATCGATATGAAGAAGTTGATGAAGGATGATAAGGGGATGGAGTAGCAATTTCACATCAGAAAAGGGCTTAGAGAATATCCACCTCTAAGCCCTTTTTCTTATTGCACTAACACACCACTTTGTCTTTTTTGTCCATTCACCATTTTTATCTGTAAGTAAAGTATTCCGCCGCAACTTTCCTGCCTTTATTAAATTTATTTAAATAAATATTTTTAGATATTCGCCAAATATTTTGTTCATCACCTTTGGTGTGTTTTCTAAATAAACATTCATTTGTTCAATGTTCGATTCGAACTTATCGGAGGTTCTTTCATCTGTTGGAAAATCAGATATTCCTTTAATGATAATGCATTCAACATCATTCTTCTTACAGATATAAGCAATTGCACCCGCTTCTGTATCGGCTATTGTTATTTCGTTTTCTTTCAGTTCTAAATAGTCCTTCCACATCACTACTGCTTTATCAGCGGTGGCAATAGTTCCGGTATAAAAATCATTTCCATAGTTTGATAGATCAATATCGACTATGAAAGATTGTTTAATAAAAGGCTCAATTTCTTTTACAGTGCAATCATATTGAACGGCTTTATCGGGTACAAAAATATCCAAATTACTGAACGTATCATCTATTCCTGCACATGTTCCAGCAACGATTACTTTCGTTAAATTAAATTTAGAAATCATATACTGATTACCACCAACACCATTTACTTTTCTTACACCGGTACTATAAAAAACAAGTTCAGCATCATTTATTGTTCTCATGAAATACTCGCCATAAGGATAACCGAAACGTTCGTTTTCTTTTACGCTAAAGTACTCCAATGTCGCATCATATTCCCACTTCGTCGCTATACTTATTCCCATCATTGACTTATCATCCTACAAATATAATTTTTTAAATACATCTACAACCAACAATTATCCAATGTAATTATGAAAACACCAAACAATAAGAATCATACTAACAATTCCCCAAGCTGCGGCACTCACGATCCACCAAATTATGGACTTAGCTTTAATTGAACTCTCCTCGTCTTCCAAATTTGATATTATGTAAGCGAGCTGGTTTTCCATACTTGTTTTTATAGAATTGAGCGCAGTAAATCCGACTATTATAAAACCAATAGTTATCCAGATTAATAAGTCCATATTTTATACCTCACTCACTTTCTTTTTACTTTCAATCCTATTTTTTCAATTATCTTGCCCGAAAATGCAATATCCAATATTTACAAGTTTATCACACAATTTCAAACAAGTGGCTAATCTCTTCAAGAACGTTGCGAATTGACAACTCACTTGTCAAAACCGGGACATTTCTTACTATACTTTCATGGATGAATCCGGGTGATGGTCGAAAGGAAATAGTAGAGACTGAACTGTGCCTCCCACTAGCACAAAAGAGTTATAACCCCAAAAAATCCGAACGATGATTCGAAATTCTTTAATGAAAATCGAATTCGCTCGGATTTTTTATTGTTTTTCAAAAGCACATAAAATGCACTTTGCAGGTTCTCGCTGTTGATTGGAGTGCAAGACGAAGACTCCTAAGGGGAAGGCGGAATAGGTGAGCCCCTGCAGGAGCGCAACTCACGCAGCGACGAGGAGACTTGCCATCCGCCCGAGGAAAGCGAAATCTTGCACGGGAATTGTCACATACCAGAATCAAATCCCCTTCAAAGCATCCTTATACCGCTGATAATACGCTTCAACATTATTCAGTAGAAGTAATTCAGTATATAGATATACCTTCATATTAAAATCATTAAAATCAATCGTAGTCAGTTCCTGTATTTTTTTGATCCGATAATTCAACGTGTTCGGATGAATGAACAATTCATTAGCAGTCTGTTTTCCCTTTCCGTCATTCGCCAGGTATACTTCGAGTGTCTTAAGAAGGTCTGTCTGTTTTTTGACATCATTCTTGATCAATGACAACAGGTCATCACTGTAATAGTCCTTTGAAGTGTTTTTCTCATAGAGCGTTGGCAAGTACCGGTAAATGCCCAATTGAGCAAATTCCCGGGGCATCGATTCGGGGCGCGGGCTGATGAAGTTAGCCGTCTCAATGACTTCTGACGCTTCCAAGAAGCTCTTTCGCATTTGATATAGCGTGGTGTATTCCTTCCCGATCCCGATGAGGAAGTTGTAGAAATCTTCCTCGCCTGTTTGTTCTTTCACCTTTTCGACGAGATCTCTGGCTAGTTCCAGGGAAGATAACGGTGTGTCTGCCTTTCCGTAGAGAACGAGGATCACCTGATATTCCGTACGCAGTGAATAAATATTTGTGGTGAAGCTGGATTCCTGGACCAACTTCTCCAGTTGATCGAGCATGGACTTATATTGCGACGATGCGATCGAGTACACCGCTACCGTGAACCGTTCCGGCAGGGTCAGCTTGACGAGGGAAGCATCATGGCGCAGCTGGCTTTCACTTCCGTATTCGTGCTGCAGGAGATGCCACAGTACTTCTTCTTTTCTATCCTGTTTGATATTGACCTTTGCGAACATATCGTTAATCAGGTTTCCAAGATGTGAAGAGATTTCTTCAATGAATGCGAGCTCTTCATTTTCCAGAAGACGGTTGGATTCCTGAACCCAAATATACCCCATCGTGTTTCCAAGGTATTTTGCGGCAATGACGACGCGCTGGTGAAATCCTAACTCTTCCATCGCCTGCACCCGGATCGGATCCGTATGTTTCTCGAGCTGGTGTACGATTCCCTCTTTTTTCAGTCGATCGATGATGAAGACCGGACATTTTTTTGTAAGGATCGTCTTTAGCTGTGTTTGATCGAACTTATTAGAAGAGGAACTGTATGAAATCAGTTCGAAATTTTTATTTTCAATGATGACGGGATTGCCCAGTTTTGAGCTGATCAATTCCGTCGCTTTATGAATATCTTCGGTTTGGAGGATTACATCAATTGCTTCCATAGGAATCTTACCTTTCCACGAGTGTTTATGATTCCTATTATAGCGTTAAATCCCCGAATAAAAAAAGAAAAGCTCCCCCTGATCGGGAGAGCTTATCGTGTTCGATTTATTCTTCATCCATAAACGGATAGACAATATCTGTTGTTGGAGCAAAGTTTTCTTTGATGATACGAGGGCTGGTCCAACGAATCATGTTGAAAATAGAGCCTGCTTTATCGTTTGTACCAGAACCGCGTGAACCACCGAATGGTTGTTGGTTGATCACGGCACCAGTTGGTTTATCGTTGATGTAGAAGTTACCAGCTGCACCGGAAAGACGTCGTTCCAAGTGCATGATCGCTTCACGATCTTGCGCAAAGATTGCGCCCGTTAATGCATACATGGAAGCTGTATCCACTGAAGTCAGTGTTTCTTCTAATTGTTCATTTTCGTATACATAAATCGTTAATACTGGTCCGAAAATTTCTTCGGTCATCGTTTTGAAGTTTGGATTCGTTGTTACGATGACAGTCGGTTGAACGAAGTATCCAACTGAATCATCATACGTACCACCGGCAATGATTTCAGCTTCTTCAGAATCAGCCGCATAGTCGATGTAGCTTGTGATCGAATCAAAGGCAGCTTTGTCAATGACCGCACCCATGAAGTTCCTGAAGTCTCTTACATCCCCTACTTTAAGCTTCGCCGTTTCTTCCACGACACCATTTTTCACTTCTTCCCACATGCTTGCAGGGATGTAAGCACGAGAAGCTGCTGAACATTTTTGACCTTGGTATTCGAATGCACCACGAACAAGTGCAGCGACAACTTTGTCTGCTTGAGCTGTTTCGTGAGCGAAGACAAAGTCTTTACCGCCTGTTTCCCCAACTAAACGAGGATACGATTTGTAGTTTGTGATGTTTTCCCCGACTGTCTTCCAAATCGTCTGGAACACGCTTGTTGATCCAGTGAAGTGGAATCCGGACATGCGTGGGTCTGTTAACACCACATCTGATACTTGTGAACCACGTGATGGGACGAAGTTGATAACGCCCTTAGGCAGTCCAGCTTCTTCCAGGATTCGCATGAAGTAGTAGTTTGATAGTACAGCCGTTGTTGCCGGTTTCCACACAACTACGTTCCCCATGATGGCAGGAGCTGACGGCAGGTTTCCACCGATTGCTGTGAAGTTAAACGGAGAGATAGCTAATACGAAACCATCTAACGCACGGTATTCTAAACGATTCCAGATGTTTTTCATGCTATCTGGCTGCATTTGATAGATTTGGTTTGCATAATCAACGCCAAAGCGTAAGAAATCCGCTAATTCTTGTGCAGCATCAATTTCCGTTTGGTACGCTGTTTTGGATTGTCCTAACATTGTGGCCGCATTGATGACGTCGCGGTATGGACCAGAGATCAAATCCGCAGCTTTCAAGAAGATCGATGCTCTGTGCTGCCATGGCATATTGGACCAAGAATCTTTCGCAGCCATTGCCGCTTCCACTGCATCGCGAAGCTCTTTTTCACCTGCTTGTGAATAAGTAGCCAATACATGTTTGTGATCGTGCGGCATAACCACTTGTTTCACTGTATCGGTCTTTATTTTCTCGCCATTGATGATGACCGGGATTTCAACCTCGATACCAGCTTGGCGTTCTAATTCAGCTTTTAACGTTTCTCTTTCTTTCGTACCTGGGGCATATGTATTGCCAGGCTCATTTGTTGGTTTTGGGATGTTGTAAATTCCGTTACTCATTCTCTTCACATTCCTTTCTGATTTCATTCTGTCTGGATGTTACTTGCTGAAGATTCCCTTTAATGCAAATGCGATGTTTGCCGGCCTTTCCGCCAGGCGTCGCATGAAATACCCGAACCAGTCCTCGCCATATGGCAGGTAAATGCGGACGGTATATCCTTTTTTCAGTAAGTCGGACTGCAGTTGATTCCGCATGCCGTAAAGCATTTGGAACTCGAATCTGTCATTCGGGATATTGTGTTCTTTTACTAATCCGATGGTGTAATCGATGATCGCTTCATCATGGCTTGCGATCGCAGTATAATGGCCGTTCAAGAGCTGCTTCTTGATGAGATGCTTCAGATTCTCATCCACCTTCTTCTTCTCCTGGAACGCCACTTTACCCGATTCATTATATGCACCCTTCACAAGCCTCAAATAAGGGGAGAACTGATTGAGATCATCCACATCCTGCTCTGAGACATATAGATAGGATTGGATCACCGTCCCCACATTGTCGTACTTTTGACGGAGCTTCTTGTAAACGTCAAGGATCGCATGGCACCTCGAGGAATCCTCCATATCGAGGGTGACCGTGATTCCGCTTTCTTTCGCTTTCGAGAGAATCAACTCCATGTTTTCCATGACAAGATCTTGACTGATATCCAATCCCAGGGAAGTCAATTTCACAGAGATCTCAGTTTCCAGCCCATGATAGGCAATCGCACTGATACTCTGGATACATCCTTGGACATTCTCCCGGACCACCGATGTGGAATCGACGAACTCACCAAGATGATCGACCGTTACCTGGAATCCCTCCTCGTTCAATTGCGTAATCAATGGAATCGCTTGTGCAAAGGTTTCTCCCCCTACAAGCTTATTAGCCCCAAATCTTGACCCCCACCGTTTGGCCATCTTATCCATCGCCTTATTGTGAGAAAGAAACAAGAAAAAACGCTTACTGATTGCTTCCATGATTACAACACCTCCTTATAGTGACTGTTACCTCAAGTGCGAGGTGATTAAACGAAGAAATGTAAATCTTAAGAAAATTATACCGGGAATAACAGCTGGGAAACAACGTGCTCGAGCCACAAATATTTGTGGGTTGATTTATGGTGGAAACACAAAAAGGTGTTGATTACATAAAAAAACAACGGGTTTGACGTTCAAGCTCGTTGTTTTGCTTGGGTGCCCGGCATAACAGCTTCTCTTTTCCTTATATGATTTTATCCGATAACAGCCCCTTGACTGAAGGCAGCACATAATCCGGCGTCCAAACCGTTCCCCTCAAATCCCCCTCGGTCGTGACCCCGCTGAGAACGAGGACCGTTTTCATCCCGGCTTCGATGCCCATCCGGATATCCGTCTCAAGACGGTCGCCGATCATCACGCACTCTTCCGGCTTTAGTTCCAATAATTTTAGAGCTGCCTGAATGGTCAGCTTAGAAGGCTTTCCAATCTGGACATCAATCTTTCTCCCCACAACGGCTTCCACTGCACCAATCATCCCGGCACAATCCGGAACATCACCAACCTCTACTGGACAGGTTCTGTCCGGATTGGTCGCGATCATCTTCGCACCAAGCTTGATCGCCTGATAAGCAAAATTCAAATGGTCGTAATGAAAATCCCGGTCCCATGAGAGCACGACGACATCCACCTCTGATGGCGCCATTCCTTCCCTGAATCCGGCAAGTGTCAGCTCATCCTTAATCGGCTGCTCACCAATCACATACAATGTGGCATCTGGATGATGTTCACGTAAATAGTCAATCAACGTAAGTGTCGGATTCAAAATGTTCTCAAGGGTAGCCTTGACATTGAAGCCGTTCAACTTCTCCACATAACGCTGTCGGGATTCAATCGTCTTATTTGTGAGGAACAGTACCTTCTTCCCTTCATCGAGAAGAGAATTGATGATGGTGTCTGCTCCTTCTATTAATTGCTTGCCAAGATATACGGTGCCATCCAAGTCAAAAATATATCCTTTCAGATTTTTCATCTGTCCCCCTCCTTCAAATTAAAAAAATTCCTTGAGCATGACGATTTCTCCAATTGAACAATTGGATTTTCGCCATACTCAAGGAATCTCCTGATCTTTATCCTTGTATCTATTCATTTATACCCGTTGTGTCATCAGATCTTCACCGATGATGACCTTTGGAGTGTCAAGCTTTGCCACCTCTTCTTCATAAGGTTCTTGGTCGGATAAGTGGACGAGAACGACTTTCCCGATCTTATCCATATCATAGTTCTCTGCAACTTCAACGAGACTGCTGTGGTTCCCTGCCATATTCCGGGCAGAAGTCGCTTCATGGATTAACATATCAATATGGTCATACTGTCGGATTCGTGCGTTGATTTCCGTATCGCTCGAATATACGACGACCCGGCCGGCACATCGCACTTCAAGCCCCACAGTAGGAACAGAATGAAGGGCCTTAAAGCAGGAAAACGTCATCCCACCACCAGACAGAAGATCATCTTCACGATCACCGTCAAAGGTTTCAACCTTAATGGTAAAAGCAATCGGCCACTGATCTGCTTCCATCGTTGACAGCCATTCCTGCAGTTTTTTCTCATTCCGATCATCACAAAGAATCCTTAATGGCTTTTTCCTATCTTCCAGCCACATCCCCCACAGCAAGGACGGCAATCCATAAATATGGTCAATATGAAAATGGGTGAACACCACTGCATCGAGCTCCCCTAAATCCACCCGCAGCTGCTTCAGCTTCCGGCAAGGATTGCCGCTGACATCTACCAGCACATGATAGTCATCATTCGAAAAGCAGATTGATGTATTGTCGCGTTCGGAGCCAGGATAGGCACTCCCCGTTCCTAAGAAATGAATGTCCATCAGATCCCCTCCTATTTAATTCCTGAGTGCATAAAGCTTGATACGAATTGTTTTTGAAAAAGGAAGAAGGCGAGCACTAAAGGCATGATGACCATTACCGTACCGGCTGCGACCATTCCCCACTGCGCTCCCGTTTCATATGATTGTGCAAAGAGGGCAAGTCCGACGGTCAACGGCCGGGACTCGACAGAATCCGTGATGATCAACGGCCACATGAAGTTGCTCCAATGGTGGCTGACCGATACCAGGGCAAATGCGATATAGGTCGGTTTCGCCGATGGGATATATACATGCCACAGTGTTTGATACCATTTACATCCGTCCATTCTTGCCGCTTCATCAAGATCGAACGGGACTTGCTTGAACGTTTGGCGCATGAGGAATACCCCAAATGCAGAAGCCCAATATGGCATCATGACGGCGAGTTTTGTATTGACAAGCCCAAGCTGGCTGATTACCTGATAGTTCGGGAATAACAGGATTTCGGGCTGAATCATCAGTTGCAGCAGGAACAGGATGAACAGTACATTCTTCCCTCTGAAATTCACCCGTGCAAACGCATATGCCGCAAGCGTAACGGTGACTAACTGGACAATCAACACCCCAAAAACGATGACGAATGTATTGAAGTAATACTGCAAAAATGGTGCAGTCTTCCACGCGTTGACATAGTTTTCAACCGTTGGATTCGAGACCCAGAACGGAAAGCCTCCGTTGATCACTTGATTCCCGGGAGAGAAAGAGGTGATGATGACCCAAAGGAGGGGGATGAATGAAAGTATCCCTAAAAAAATGATGATGCCATAGTTCAATTTTTTCATCGAATCTTCCCCTCCTTAATAATGGATTTTCCGATCAAGGTACAAATAATTGAATGCTGTGATTCCGAGCATGATGACGATCAAAATCACGGTCAGCACCGCTGCTTTACCTAAATCCCAGTTCGTGAATGCCACTTCATAGATATGGTAGAGTAATAGATTGCTGGCATTATCCGGTCCACCCTTGGTCATGATGTACAGGTGGTCGACGTTTTTAAATGAATTCGTAATCGCCACGATCATGACGAACAGCGTCGTAGGCATCAGCAGTGGGAAGGTGATATGACGGAACATCTGGAACGGTTTCGCCCCTTCCATCTCAGCCGCTTCATACACGTCCCTCGGTAGATTTTGCAAACCTGCCAGATAAAAGATCATGAAGAAACCGGCATCTTTCCAGATGATCATGACAATCATCGCGATCATGACGGTGTTTGGATCCCCCAGCCAGTTCGTGTCATCCCGTCCGAACATATGCAGAAAGTTATCGAGCAATCCATACTGCGGGGTGTAGATGAAAAGCCAAATATTTGCCACCGCAATCAACGGAACGATCGTCGGGTAGAAAAATGACGTACGAAGCAAAGAGCTTCCGGCCATTTTTTTATTCAGCCAGATGGCAAGATACATCGCCAGGAACAAACTTGTCGGCACTGTACCGATCATGAAGAGGATGTTATTCAGAATGACCTTCCGGAATATCTCATCCTCCAAAACTCCTTTATATTGTTCAAGTCCCGAAAATTGCAGCCTGGTCATCGGGCCACTGTAGAAGCTTAACTGGATTGATTTGATCGTCGGGTAAAACGTAAACAAACTCAAAAATATGAAAGAAGGAAACAGCAGCCCGTAGGCAAACAGATTATTTCTCGTTCGGGAACTGAGTTTTCTTTGCTTTGTTGTCATGAATCGGACCCACCTTTCTTGTGAAGCAGGAGCTCAAGTCAGCACAATCCTCACTTGAGCTTCACTCACTTCATTATTCTGCTGCATTCTTATTCCTGGAAAGGCTCCAACACTTTTTCTGCTTTCTCTTGTGCGTTTTCCAACCCTTCTTCAACCGGGCTTTGACCCGTCAGGATCGATTGAATATGGTCATTGAAGATTTTCTGCACTTCACCATTTTGATAGGTTGCGAGTTCACTTTCTGCATACTCAAGCTGCTCGCGGGCAACCAGTGCAGGAGGGAATTCCTCTACATACTTTTTCAATAAATCAGTTTCATAAGCTGATTCGGTTGTGGCTACATATCCTGTATCGATCGACCACTGAGCAACACGCTCAGGCTCTGTAAGAAACTTCATGAACTTGATTGCAGCTTCCTTATTCTCTTTTGGAAGATCTTTGAACAAGTAGATGTTTCCTCCTCCAGTAGGGGAACCATACTCATTGTTCGCCGGCAGGAAGGACACACCGAAATCAAAGTCCGCATTGTTCTTCACATTCGTCAGGTTACCTGTCGTATGATACATCATCGCCGTTTTTCCACTCAGGAAGTCAGAAGGAACCGTCGCCCATTCAATGACACCCTCCGGCATGATTTTATGTTCCTTTCCAAGGGATAACCAGAATTCCATCGCTTCTTTTGAGTATGGTGCATTGAAATGTACTTCCTTACCATCTTGAGACATGATGTTGTCTCCAGTCTGAAGCGCTAAAGCCTGGAACATCCAGTACTGGTAACCGGTACTTGGAATTTCAAGTCCCCACTGGTCCTTTCCTCCATTTTTCGTCAGCTTCTTCCCGTATTCCACCAGCTGATCCCAGTTTTCAGGTGGAGCTTCCGGATCCAGCCCTGCTTCTTTGAAGGCGTCCTTGTTATAATAAAGGACGATGGTACTGCGCTGGAATGGCAAACTGTACACCTTATCATCGATGGAAGAGTTCGCCATGAATCCATCATAGAAATCATTCAAATACCCTTGATCAAACATCGGAGTCAATTCTTCAATCAGATCATTCTCAAGCAATGTGAACAAATCGATGGAGAATAAGACGGCAAGCTCAGGTGAATTTCCAGCTTGAGCAGATGCCATGACTTGGGTCATCGTTTCAGCATAACTGCCGCCATATTTCGCATTCACCTTGATGTCAGGATTCTCTTTTTCAAAATCCGCCACAAACCCATCAACGATCTTCGCAACATCCCCGCCAACCGCTACCGGGAACCAGAAATCGATTTCCGTCGTTTCACCCCCGGCGGTATCACTGCTGCTGCACCCGGCAAGAACAACCATCAACACTAAAACGAATGATAAAACCTTGAACTTCATGCCAATTCCTCCCCTTTTTTTTCATAAAAAAACCCATGAACAATAAACTGCATCACAAATAAGTGTCATGCAATTCATTGGTCACAGGGATTCTCCGCATCTCTACCCTTAGACGATAACCTGTCTAATATATATGTCTGATTATTCACAATAGTACAATATTAACTAAAAGATGGCAATGGGATTTCATTTTTTTTACAAAACAATCATATCCAATATCCCTTTGACGATTGAATTCCCTACAAAAAAATACAGCTGCGACAGCTGTATTGAGAATGGACGTATCCTAATAGTACCTCTTAAAAACCCTTGATATTCTACTGACCGCAGGATGGTCTTGATCCTATCCTTCCATTGCAATTTGCACATTAAAGGGTTATTGCTATTGATCAATCACCATCCTTAGTATAAGTATGCTTGCTATTAGTAAGCCTCTGTAAATCTTCTCGATAAAACGTATCCTTTAATTCCTGCATCTTAAAAGGAATGATAGGAGAAAGATAAGGAACACCGAGCGATTTCAGACTCACCATATACAACATTAGAATGGTTGTCCCAATGATGATTCCATTAAAACCAAAAAAGTTAGCCGTTAATAAAAATACTATCCTTAAGGTGGCATCAGGTCCCACCAGTCCTCTGTTTGCTCCCAAGAAACTGGAAAGAGCGGTTATCCCTATGACGATCAGACTGACGGGGTGGATTAATTTGGCGGTGACCGCCGTTTCGCCAATGACGATGGTCCCGATTAAAGACACCAATATGACTGCACTTTGCGGAAGACGAAACGAAACGTCTACTAATATTCTGACCAAGAATAAAAGAATGGCGATTTCCCAAAAGGTTGGCAATATCTCATCGTCAGAAATGATAGCTTTTGAAATCTTGGTGGGTATGTCATCTTTATGAAAATTTGCTAATGCTATGTAAACCGCTGGCAGGTATATTCCTAATAGAAAGGCGATAAAACGGATGATTCGGCTGGTGAATCTGCCCATTGATATGTGGTAATCATCGGGTGCCTGAATAAAATCAATAAATAAAGCAGGAGCAATGATGGCGAAAGGGTACCCGTCCACCATCACTACCACTCTTCCTTCAAATAAGGATGAAACTGCCCCGTCAATTCGTTCTGAATGTCTTAGCCGGGAAAAAAATGTTTTTGGCTTTCCTTCTAGTACTTCCTCTACTACTCTTTCACTCAGGACGTACTTTACGGTAAGGCTATGTATCCTCTTTTTGACTTCTTTTAATATCCCGTTATCGACAGTACCATCTATATATAAGATGGAAACAGATGTTGGTGAATTGGTGCCAATTTCTACTGTTTCCACACACAAATCCGGCGTTTTTAATGAACCTCTTATCAAATTGATATTTGTTTTTATCTTTTCTGTTAATCCAATTTGTGGACCTCTTACTGAACGTTCTCCAATTGACGCTTCGACGCTTCTTTCTGCCCACTTAGGAGATGGTATTATGATGCCTTCTGGAAACCCGTCAATTAATAAGACAGTACTTCCTTGTACGATGCCATTGGTCAATTCTTGATACTGAGTAGTCGTTTTCACATCTGCCGATTCAACTATTCTTTCCATGATTTGATCGATGAGTGATTCATTCAAACCTTCAGTCTCAAATGGTTCTAATAACGGCTTGACCACATAATCCTGAATAACATCCGTATCGATAATTCCGTCCAAATAGACAATATTCATTTCAAGGGAACCTTCGCAGCCAGACTTTAAATTTCTTACGATAAGGTCAGATGTGTCGTGAAAGGTATTCCTTATATGTTCTATATTTTCTTTTAGGCACATTTCTATTTTAGGCATCCTTCATCCTCCCTAAAGGTAGTATGAGGATTTGTCGAAATACTATACTTTAAGGAGAATACCTAAAATAACAAGCTAAATAAGGCAATGGCCAGAGACACCTGGCTATTGCCTTATTCGTTCAATAACATAGTAGTTTTTTTCCGCACGATTTTAGTTTTACCCCTGTATTGGTAACACAGTAGAAACCTTGATCTCCCTTAACGCAAAGCTCGTTTGGATCATAGTAATCTACTTCACCTCGCTGAGGGTCTTACCCCATTTTCGTGCCCCCATCAAGTAGAAACCTCATCACTCGAGTTGCAAGCTTCATCTCTCATCTTTTTCCTCGTTTTTCTTCCGCATCTTCGGCAGGCTCATGGCTTTGATCTCCCGTTCTTCAAAGAAATTTCCAACCCTCGTCATGATGAAAGTGACGAGGGTGGCGAAGATGACAATCGAATAAAACCCTGCTCCAATTCCGATTCCGACACCCCCCACGTAGAAGATCATCGCAGCGGAAGTGAGTCCCTTCACCCGCAGTCCATCTTTCAGGATCACGCCTGCACCTAGAAACCCGAGCCCTGATACGATCTGGGCAGCCAGACGGAAGGGATCCATCATTTTTCCGCTATCCGGCTGACTGAGCATCTCTGCGCCTTCAATCGATACGATCGTGATCAACGTACATGCCACTGACACATACGTATATGTTTTTAATCCAGCGGGCTTGTTCTTCGCTGATCGGTCCCATCCGATGACGAATCCCAATACCGCACTCACTACGATCCGGAAATAAATATCATGCTGCCAGAAAAAGTCCGCTAGTCCATTTATGTAATGTAGCATGTCGGCCTCCTCCTTAAATGAAAAAAAGACCTCTCCACAAAACGAATGCAGGATTTCTTCACCTATTGTGGAAAAATCATATAGTTCGCTGCATGGGTATCTCATTTTTTCTTTCTACCGAGTGGCAATCCTTAAAATATTCTTTTTATCGTACACCACTTATTTCTTGATTTCAATCTTATTTCTAACACAATTGAAAGACTTAGATTCTACTCTCATTATTCTCTCCTTAAACTACAGCAAAAATAAGCGTATCCTTCCATTCTGGATACCCTAAGATATCAATCCAAACGTGCCTCTTTTCCGCACAGTCTTGAATCCTATACGTTCATAAAGCTTTATGGCTCCGGGATTGTTTTGATTCACGTGAAGGGCGGCGGATTTCATTCCATCATGACGGAGGTCTTCTAAGCATTTGCAAATCAATACAGCAGCGACCCCTTTTCCCCGCCACTCCGGAATTACACCCACTTGAATGATATACCCGGTTGTATCAGTCTCCTGATCGGTCGCAATGAACCCTACCGCCTGGTCATTGACAGTCGCGATATAGGACCGTTCCGCTAGAAAATCAGAACCGGACGATATCCACTCCACCCACTTCTCCCTCGGCCATCCGGGAAAACCGGGTCGGTGCTTAAATGAAGCCTCGTAAACTTCATAAAATCGTTCTTTCAATGATGGTGACCAACTTTTGAAAATCAAAGGAAAAGGTGCTTCGATTTTGGGGAAATCAGTTAAGGAGTGTTCCATCACATATTCTTGGAATACCATCTTATAGCCCTTTTGTTGGTATTCCTGAATGATATCATCTGTTATGTTTTCACATTGAATGTTCGTCACGTCGTTCATCCATTTCGGCCTCCGTTCCATTCAATTTAGAGATTTTCATACCTTGATAATCTGAAGATACCACGCCCTTTGCATCAGGTCCACACTGTGATTGGATTTTTGGGTAAGTCTGCTGATTGATCTATTTGGAGACTGTGATCACCTAATACTCAAATGGATGAACATCACCATTTCATTTGACAAATAACAAACAATTTTATATTATGTTTATAAAATAACAAACATGTTTAAAATTTGTTTGTGTAATAATTTCGTTGAAGATAAAAAGAAAGGGGCGTGTTAAGGAATGGAGCTTTCCAACTTGTTTTGGAGTGCCTCTTTGGAAGAAATGAAAAGAGGTTTTATAGAAGAAGAAGATTCCTTTATTTGTCTTATGTGCGGAGAGATCATTGAAAAAGGCATGGTCTATCCTTACGAAGATAAATTTTACCTCGCTGAAAAATATATGGGCGTTCATATTGAACGTACGCACCTATCTGTATTCGATTATTTAATTGGAATGGATAAAAAGCTCACGGGTCTTACCGATCACCAAAAACGTTTATTGACCCTCTTTTATCAAGGGAAAAATGACAAAGAAATCAAGGAAGAATTGGATATCGGAAGTGCGTCCACTATCCGCCATCACCGGTTTGCATTAAAAGAAAAGGAGCGTCAGGCCAAGACTTTCCTGGCGATGATGGAATTGCTGAAAGAAAAAGACGATAATGCCCCGACGTTTGTCCCTGTTCATAAGACAGCCACCATGGTGGACGAACGGTACAATATTACACAGACCGAACAGGAGCAGATCGTGAAAAAGTACTTCTCTGACGGGGCATTGACGAAATTCCCCCCAAAGGAAAAGCAAAGGCTGGTCATTCTTCGTGAGATTTCGAAACAGTTGAAGAAAAACGATATGTACGATGAAAAGGAATTAAATCATGTATTAAAAGACATTTATGACGATTATGTGCTCATCAGAAGATATCTCATTGAATATGGGTTTATAGACCGTAAATCCGACGGAAGCAAGTACTGGTTAAAGAAGTAAAGAACGAACAGGAGGTCCTAACATGGATCGTAAAAGAGAGTTAAAACAACAATATAAAGAAACACCGATTGAAGCAGGTGTCTTTCAAATCGTAAATCAGCAAAACAATAAAATCTATATCGGAAGCACAAAAAACTTGAAGACCCTGAACGGAATCAAGTTCATGCTTGAAAACAATGGATTCACCACCAGCAAAGGGTTACAAACCGAATGGAACCAGTACGGGAAAGACGCTTTTGCATTCGAGCTGTTGGAAAAACTGAAAAAGAATGATGATCCATTTGTGACTGAAAAAGAAGCTCTGGAGGAGTTGGAGGAAAAGTGGTTGGAGAAACTGCAGCCGTATGGAGAACGAGGGTATAATCAGAAGTAGATAAGGCGATCACCATACAATACCTCAGACTTATTTATCTCTGAGCATTCACATCTCAAGACAAAATAAGGGCTTACCCAAATTCGGATAAGCCCTAAAACGGTTATGTGAATAATTACACTCCTACAAATATCCCTATGCTGTCACCATCAATCTCGACTGTCTTCATGCTTTCTAATTTCTCAAACGTCATGCTCTTGATCAAGAGACTGCCCTGCAGTAAATCTTCAAATTTCTCCACTACCTCTTTCATTGAATCATTGACATCCAGCACAAGGTGCACACGCTGTTCTACAGACAGGTTCAATTCTTTTCTATATTGCTGAACGGCTCGAACAAGCTCACGGGCCTTCCCTTCTTTACGCAGATCTTCTGTGATGGTCGTATCCAGGAAAACACTGAAAGTTGAGTTTGAAACCATTTCCAACCCTTGATGTGTCTTTTGATGAACGATGAGATCATCTTTCTCCACTGAAACCTTTTCTCCAGTTGGAGACTCAAAGTCAAGATAGCCTTGTTCTACAACCTTGCTTGCTTCTTCATGATCTAACGATTGTAAATGTTTCTGCACAAGGCCCACGAGCTTACCGAGTTTCGGACCTGCAGTCGGGAAGTTCAGCTTTAATTCATATTGCACGGAATCTCCTGCCTGGTCCTGCAATTGTACATTCTTTACATTGATTTCATCTTGAATGATGTATTCATACTTCCTAAGTAATTCTGTATCATTTTTTGCTCCCACTATCGTAAGCCTGGATAGAGGCTGCTTTGTTTTAATATTCGTCGTATTACGGGCAGATCGGGCAAGTTCGACTACTTGTAAGACGCGATCCATTTCCGTTTCCAATGCTGGATTGATGTCTTCCTGATTTACTTTAGGAAAATCAGCCAGATGGACGCTTTCATTGGTCAAGTTTATATGGATATCCTCTGCAATGAACGGAGTGAATGGTGCCAGCAATCGGCTTACACTGACTAATACTCGATTCAATGTATGAAACGCAGCCAGTTTATCTTCATTCAACCCTTCGCTCCAAAAGCGTTCACGTGATCTGCGGATATACCAATTACTCACCTGATCAACCAGGATGGATAATTCTCTTGCTCCTGCGGTAAAGTCATATTGATCTAAATGGTCCGTTACGTTTCTGATAACCGAATTCAGTCGTGATAACATCCACTGATCGAGTAGAGAAGGAGTTCCAGCCTCGTGTTTATGAGGTTCGAAACCATCAATCACTGCATACAGGGTGTAAAAGGAATGAACGTTATTCAGCGTGTCGACCAGCTTCGATTTAGCCTGGCCGACGACGTTTTCTGAAAAGCGTTTGTTGTTCCACGGGGCACTATCTGCAAGCAATGCCCATCTGAGAGCATCTGCCCCAAATTTCTCAACGAGATCCATTGGATTGATGACATTTCCTTTACTTTTAGACATTTTACGTCCGTCTTCATCCAGTATGTGTCCGAGTGACAATACGCGCTTATATGGGGCTTTCCCTGTGAAGAGGGAGGAAACCGTCAACAAGCTGTAGAACCAGCCCCTCGTCTGGTCCACCCCTTCGGCAATCACATCTGCAGGAAATTGCTGATGAAATAACTCTTTGTTTTCAAATGGATAATGATACTGTGCAAACGGCATCGAACCACTGTCAAACCAGACATCGATGACTTCTTTCGTCCTGTTCATTTCATGAGAACAGGACGGACACTCCACGATGACTTCATCGACATATGGTTTATGAAGTTCAAGATTGTCCCTCCAACCCCTTTTCGCATGTTCTTTCAGCTCCTGAACGCTTCCAGGGACGAACTGATAGTCACAGCCCCCGCAAACCCAGACGTTCAGCGGAGTCCCCCAGTAACGGTTCCTCCCCAGGTTCCAATCCACCATATTTTCAAGGAATTTCCCAAACCTTCCTTCTTTCATATGATCCGGATACCACTCGACGGATTGGTTGTTCTTTAAGATGGTCTCTTTTACGGCCGTTGTCTTGATGAACCAGCCTTCCATTGCGTAATAGAGAAGTGGTGAGTCACAGCGCCAGCAGTGTGGATAGCTGTGTTCATACTTCTCCTTGGAAAAGAGAAGGTGGCTATCCGCGAGCATTTTGATGATCTTCACGTCGCTGTCCTTTGTGAATTCTCCTTCTAGAGGCTTGAAATCTCTGGTGTAACAACCCTTCTCATCCACGATATTGACAAAATCCAATCCACTTTCTTTGATGGCATTGTAATCATCTTCACCGTGAGCGGGAGCCAGGTGAACAATCCCGGTTCCGCTGTCATCGGTCACAAACGATGCCGAAATCACTTCATGCCCGCGGTCGAGCGTGAGATTGTTGAACGGCGGCTGATACGAAACCCCTACAAATTCGCACCCTTTATGCTCACTGACCAACTCGAAGTCGTCTCCCAACACATCGTTCACAAGGTACTTTGCCAGGATATACGTCTCTTCACCCCGTTTGGCTTTCACGTAATCCACGTCTTCATGGACGGCGAGCGCCACATTGGCAGGTAGCGTCCAAGGTGTTGTCGTCCAGCCCAGAAAGTATTCATGCTCTTTCCCTTCCACCTTGAATTTAGCTGTCGCGGATAAATCTTTTACATCCTTATATCCTTGAGCTACCTCATGGGAACTGAGGGACGTTTGACAGCTCGGGCAATATGGGGTTACCCGATGCCCTTGATAGAGCAAACCTTTCTCATGGATCTTCGAAAGGATGTGCCAGACACTTTCGATATAATCATTTTGAAGGGTTACATAGGGATCATCCATATCCACCCAGTATCCGATTGCCTCCGTAAAGGTGCGCCACTGCCTCTCATAATCGAAAACACTCTTTTTACATTCTTCAATGAATTTCTCAACACCGTATTCCTCGATTTCTTGTTTACCGGACACGCCGATTTTCTTTTCGACGCCCAATTCCACCGGGAGACCGTGTGTGTCCCAGCCTGCCTTACGTTTGACTTGATATCCACGCATGGTCTGATACCTTGCGACAAAATCTTTGATCACACGCCCCAGGACGTGACCGGCATGTGGAAGCCCATTGGCAGTCGGAGGTCCTTCATAGAAGACGAACGACTTATGCCCTTCACGGTTTGTCACTGACTTTTCAAAAATATGATTCGAATTCCAGAAATCCTGGATCCGCTGCTCTCTTTCGACCGACTTTTCGTTTACATTCACCTTTTTCATGTCATCACCCTCTATTTTTTTGTAAATAAAAAAACCCGCCCCTAACCAATGTTAGGGACGAGTTATAACCCGCGATACCACCCTGATTCTATCCATAAACTCGATTTCAAGTTTACGTGACAGCACTCATGCAACGTACAATCATACGCGTTCCTTTTAACGGCGGAAACCCGTCAAAGCTTAAAGTACCTTCAGCTTTGCTTCTCGGAGAGGATATTCAATATGATCTGAACGTTGACTTCCACCAAATCGTCAACTCTCTGTAGAACAGATTCCATATCTACTCGTTCTCGTCATGGAATGTAAGTGATCTAATATATGTTAGAACAAATGTAAATGATACAGGTTAAATTTGTCAATCCTTACTATTATTATATGGCAATACATCATTCATTTATTCGCTCTTCTACACTAACAACTCAAGTGATTGTAAATGGCGAAGGTGAGATGGTCATCACTAATCCGTAAGATCTGAGGGTCACCCTCATTATCCCTGTATCGGCAACACCGTAGAATCCTTGATTTCCCTCAACGCCAAGCTCGTCTGAATCTTGGTGATCCCCATTTCATTCAGCCTTCTGATAAAGAGTTCCAATCCCTTGCGATCCTTGCATGCCACTTTTAAGAGGTAATCATATTCCCCGGTCAAGCAATGACATTCAAGGACTTCTTCCATTGATTCCAATGTCCCCTCAACAGCTTCCAGTTTTTCTGTACGATGTTCATTCGTGCTCATAAATACGAAGCATAACAAGTCAAATCCCAGTTTTTCATGGTTGAGAATGGCTACCTGCTTTTTGATATATCCTTCCATTTCCAACCGTTTGATCCTTGCGTGTACGGCGGGTGCTGATAAATTGACCCGCTTCGACAGTTCCAGATTACTGAGTTGCCCATCCTTTTGAAGCAAATCCAACAGCTTGAGATCCATTTGGTCCAAAACCCTGCTTACAATCGTCTCCATGCTCCATCCACCCTTTTCAATTGTTCCAAAAACCACTGATAAAACTATGTATATATGAATTTTTATAACCTAAAACCCTATTACACTTTCATATATTTCGATTAATAATCATTATACAATAAGTTCTTTTGTATTATCAGGAAAATGTTAAAATTATTCTTATAGACAATGTCATTGTGCACAATGGCTCTTCGAAAAGGGGCTGAATGACGTGAAATATTATTATCTGTTGTTACTGACAAGTCTTCTCTGGGGAGGCAATTTCATCGTGGGGAAAACCCTTGTGGAACATGCATCCCCGGGAACGTTGACCATATTAAGGTGGGCAATCGCCATCGTCTGTCTGTTCCCGATTGTCTGGTGGAAAGAAAAGAAGCTGGTTCCACCCATTCAATCGATCCTGCCCTTATTTTTCATGGGCCTGACGGGGGTAGCCCTTTTTCAGGCACTGCAATTCATGGCTTTGGAAAAGACATCTGCCACCAATGTGGGCCTGATCTCTACGTTAAATATGTTCTCCATTGCCGGGATCTCTTTTATTTTTCTGAAGGAAAAGATGAACGCATTTCAACTGTCATCCATGTTCATCTCACTCTTTGGCGTGTTGCTCGTCCTGTCCAAAGGGAAAGTGGAGATGGTCTATTCCTTGCAATTTAATGAAGGGGATCTCTATATGCTGGCTGCGGTTGTGATGTGGGGAATCTATTCCGTTTGCAGTAAGTGGGCAATGAAGACCGTCACTCCCATGATGTCCATTTTATACTCAGGACTATTTGGCCTTCTCATCCTTCTTCCTTTTAACCTTTCTACTTTCCTGGTGACAAATGTTGATGCCTCTTTCGTGCAGTCCATCTTATATACCGGCGTGATTTCCACGGTTGTATGCATGGTCTTATGGAATATCGGGGTGAATAACCTGGGGCCGAGTACTTCAGGATTGTTCTTGAACTTCAACCCTGTGTTCACAGCCTTATTGGCCTTTGTTTTTCTCGGGGAAAAGATGAATGGGCTACAAGCTGTCGGCAGTGTCATTGTTATAGCAGGATGTGTATTGTTCTCTCTTCTCAAGTCCAAGCCTGACATTCTGATCAAAGAAACCGGGATCAGAGTCCCTTCAAAGATGGTATCAAGTGAATCTGTCAAGACTTCATAGAAAGAAGTGGTATGGGGGTCCTTTTTGAGGTGCTTAAACCGATCTCCAAAGCTATAATGATATACTTATAGAGTTTGACAGCAAATATAAGCAAAGAAGACTCGTCAATTGACGAGTCTTCTTTGCTTAAAGGGAAGAAAGCTTGCATACCCTTCCGCTAGAAGATCCTTTAGGGGAAGGCGAAAATTGCCCCTACATTTTGTAAGAGTGATGATACGCATTACTTTTCTGCTGAGATGATCAAGAACATAGGTCTGCGGAGTTCATCTTTCATTTCAGGCACAGTTTCTAACATTTCGTTAGAGGGAACTGGTTCTTTCATTTTCCTTATATTAAAGCCTGCATTTAGTAAGTCATTGACATAAGTAGAAAATGTCCGGTGATATTTTACAACATTTTCGGTCAGGAACGTTGTTTCACGTATGCCTTCTAATTGGTAACGGTCAACCGGCCAATGTAAACGATTCCCTTGGTCATCACAATACCAATCTTGTTCCTTTCGGGAAGTGAACATTGGATGTTCAACTGAAAATATAAAAGAACCTCCCGGCTGTAAACTATCATAGATCTTTTTACAGATTGCTGCAAAGGACTCAATATAGTGAAAAGCCAATGAACTGATCACAACATCAAATTGGGAATCAGAAAAATCAATGTCTTCGATTGGCATCTTAATGTAAGAAATGAAAGGATCATTGGTCATTTCGCGGGCTTGCTGAAGCATGTTTTCAGATATATCCACTCCGATAACAGATTTTGCTTGCTGTTCCCGAGCATAGCGACAATGCCAGCCAAAACCGCATCCCAAATCAAGTACACTCTTATTTCGGAGTTCGGGTAAAAGCTCTTTTAATACGTGCCATTCTCCCGCACTTTCAAGACCTTTAACGGAACGTTCCATATTTTTATATTCAGAAAAAAAATTCACATCATCATACTTATTTTGCTTCATACTATTTCCAACTCCTGCTTAATTAGTTAGCCTCCAAAATTTAATACAAATCAAATTGAGGAGGCAATCTATATTCTTCTCACCATCTCTTTCACCTCGTTTAGTTACTCCAACTAAAAAGACAGCCGGTTATATTTAAACTCATCAGAGACGCTGCACCCTCTAACATCCTCTTTACATGAGTGTATAATGACTATTGCCACCTGTACAATTTATGAAGGTTTTTTACATACATCCCTGCCATAAACATCGGTAAACCCATTTCAATACACTTTTTCTTTACAAATTGCTTCATTTCTTCTACTGTGATGTCTTTTTGGGTGAATTCCCCTTCTTGATAACAATGCTTACAGTACATCGAACTTCTTTCTGAATTCTTCTCAGTACCGCGGTCTTCCATTTTCTTTAAGGGCATGGCACAACTCTGACATTTCTTATATTCTTTCATTTTATCACCTCACTATTTAACCTCATTACGCTTCCAAGGTTTTATAGATTTTTTTTACTCTTTTTAGTTGAGGGGCCGTTAAATAGGGTTCTCTTTTTCGTAACACATTCAGAAATCCCTCTCTATTTTCACCTGTAACAGCTACCATTGTGCTTTCAGAGTGCTGAGGCACTTCTTTTGTTCTACAATTCTCAAGGTGCTGGAGTAAGAATGGAAAAATCGCATCATTATTTTCCTTACTAACCGCCGCGAGCTTCGCAAGAGTTAGAACACCTTTATCAATGGTAATGACCGAACCCATTTTCATGGCACTCTTTATTGTGTGAAGGTGAGCCATGATCGTTTCTGAAGATTCCTCAGTAATTGTTGATAATGCTGTCATCGCACCCCATACTAAACGATTATTACGGCTTTTCATCAACTCTATAAAGGTCAGGGCATACTTACTTATCAGTTCTGGTTTAACCTGTCCGATTTCATACATTACTTTGATACAGTCATGTTGAACCTTTTTATCTTTGCTAGACAGACCTTCAATAACCTCTTCTATACCTGCATGATTTTCTTCATTAGCTAACGTGTGTGCCAGCTCAATATTTGGCTCTTCGTCATTTCTATTAAGCTGGGAAGCTAATTGATTCACTACTGACATGTTGATCCCTCCTATTTATTAGAATTGATTCATATTGATACCGTATCACACATAAGCCGACACCATTATGTCGTATTTCTTAATATTTATCATATATTTTCTTTGCTCTTTCTTTCATAATCTCCCTAATATGTACTGGCTCAAGAACTTCTATTTCGGAGCCGAGACTTAAGATCATACGATAGACCCATTCATCTTCCGGGAATGATTCAGTCAGATAAACCCACCCGTCATCACCGAATTCTACAGAATCTAAATCGAAATAATCCTCCAACTCATTTAAAGCATGTTGAGTGAACTTTAGTGTGATTGTAACCATTTCACGATTGTGCCGGTAAAAGCTTTCATGTTCGCTTCGTTCTCTTTGCTCAATAGGTTTAGATGTACGTTTCATGTTTTGCATTCTTCCTAATTTAAACAACCGATATTCATTTCTTAGTTTACAAAAAGCATACACATACCATTTATTGATCTTTAGAATCAACGTAACAGGTTCAATTTCTCTTTCTGTATAGCTTCCATTAATATCAATATATTGAAAAGCAATGACTTTATTGGATTCAATCGATTGTTTGATCATATTTATTTTTTCTTTCCTTTTTTCAGTCGGTCCCCAGCCACCAAATCTAACCAAACGGGTGAAGTTTGATGAACGTTCCCATTTGACTTTATGGATGTCAGCTTTTCAATAATTTGTTTTAATTGTCTATCATCATAGGTTTTATAGACACCATTTAATGCAGTGAGCAGCAATTCATATTCTATATCGTTAAATAATCCTGTACTGATTTTGTATTCCTCAAGAATTCCATAGCCGCCGTTAGAACCTTTATATGAAACAATCGGAATACCCGCGAGGTTAATTGATTCGATATCCCTTTTGAATCGTCCGTACAGAGACCTCGAACTCTTCGGCAAGCTTTTTTGCCGTTATTCTATTGGTATTTAATAACTTGATGATAATCGCCAGTAATCGTTCTACTTTCATGTTCCATTGCTCCATTTAATTTATGATTATATTTTATTCTCAGGTCACAAAATTCTTATCCATTCTGATAATTCATCGTGAACCATCTGGACTAACTATATCGTTTATCATTTCCCTATTCGTCTTCAACAAACTTCTTGGAAGATCGTTTCGAATGCTCTTCAATCCAAAATGATATGTATCTGGTATATCTTGAAGCAAACGATAATGAAATTTTATTTCTTTGTCTGTAAGAGTGCTGACTAATTCTTTAATAAAGCGATCTTGAGACATCATATCGACTGCACCAAGGTGAAAAACTCCTGAAAGTTTATGGAGGATGATGTATTTCAACTGTTTTGCAAGGAATTCATCCGTTAGATGATTGCACTCCAGATTGCTGTATACATCGATCGAGTTATTCTCAATTCCACTTCTGACTTGATCCAACCTCGGAGACTTTTTCCCCCATATTTGCGGAATTCGTATCATAACCGCACGTTCCTTTAAAACTTCCTGCAACATATTTTCACACTCCATTTTGAACTGTCCATAAGGTGATTCAGCGTTAGGAGTGTCTTCTTCTGAATGATGCTTCGTGGAATCCCCATCAAACACATTTGCCGTTGAAAAATAATAGAGTACTCTTTCTGTGTTTTCGATTTCCAATGCCAGCTCCCTATGAAATTCAAGCTGTTGATCGAAATCACCTCTTAGACATGAAATGATGCTATCGGGTTTGATGGACTGAACGATTTCTTTCATCTTATCCATATCGCTGATTTCTAATTGAAATTGTTTTTCTTCTGGAAGATCTACCGGCCTGGTTGCATAGGTCCCAAATACATCAAAGGAATCTTTGCACTCTTCCACCAACGCCTTCCCCACTAATCCACTTGCGCCGAACACGAGCAGTTTCCTCATGTGAAATCCCTCCACTCTCAGAAATTGTATCCTCACTTTTCATATTCTACTAAACTCCTGTGAAAACCCTTTAAATGCCAATAAAAAAAACGCAATCTTATTAATTGCGTTTTCCTTGAGGACCGTCATCTTTTCAAATATAGGAACATAATCAGGAAGATGATTAGTCCAATAAATAAAAGATAGCCCATCCCCATGCTATACACGAAGTAAACCTTAACGTGAAGGATAATCCGAATGATATGAAACATAAGGATGCAAACGAGCGATAAAATGACGATGTTCACAAGCCTATCTCTATTTCTGTTTCGATACATAGAATCAGCCCCAATCCAGAGCTCAGTACAAGATGGAACTTGTACCATCAGTCTTTCTATATACCTATTTTGCTTTCGTCCTAATTATTCATGTGGGACGAGGGGACAGGTCCCTATTAATCATTCAATCCCTTACCATCAAGAATATGCTCCATATATTTTTCAATCCTTGATTCGCGGGTTTTGGATTGTTTGGCTTTAGAGAAATAAAGAATGTAGGCTCGTTGCCTTCCCGGGGTCAATTCTTCAAAAGCCGTCTTCAAGGCAGGGACTTCATCGAACTTGGTTTGAAGTTCTTCCGGGATGGTGTATTCTTCTGTCTTTTTTAATTCCACTTGCAAACCGGCCTTTTCCACTTCAATGGCTTCCTGGATATACGCTTTCAAGATTGGCTTCATTTCTATGATTTCTTGAACATTCGTGAACCGGATCTGGCGCGCTGCCTGCACATTCTCCGTTTGTTGGATGAGAATCCCGTCAGGGTCCTTTAATAAGGCCCCTTTGTGAAACAGAAGCGCACAATAGTCTTTAAATCCATGCATTAACACGATGTTTTTACCCTCTAGCGTGTAACAAGGATGCATCCACTTGATTTCTTCGTCCAGCTCCTCAAAGCCAAGAAGGATGCTTCTCAACCTCTCAAATTCTTCCTTCCAGGTCTTGGTTTTTTTTATAAATCCATCAACCTTACGATTCGGCTTTATCATCATGGAACACTCCTTCTTATTTGAACTCTAAGTGTTGTCTATTTCCGCCAAAATCCCGTGTATTCTGCTTTATCCTGAATATTATATGTAATCATATCCTCAAGCAATTTATAATCCACAGGGTCTTTCCATTTAATTCGAAATAAGCCCTTGGTGGCACTGTAGCCGGCTCGTTCAATTCCATCGGCAAAACGCGTCATGGTTACTTCCTCGGGTGCAACGCTTACATGTTGCTTCGCAGTGGAGATACCTATGATGTATGTCCCGTGATCAGTAAACATAGGGGTATTCCATTTCATCACTGGTTCCATTTGCGGGAATTTCTCCATGATCCACTTCAGGATTTCCTCCATTCGATTGCGATGGTCGGGATTATCGATACCTGCTAAATATGGTGCAAATACATCCATCTTGTTCCCTCCTACTTTAAAATGATGCCGTTCAGGATTAACCTTATCTGATTTCAACTATATATTTTACATACTGGATAGTCAAAATTGGCCCTATCTTCGCCTATGACTTCGTAAAACCGTGATAAAGCCATCCAGGATATCATGAGAAACCGAGAACCCTTTCCGCTGATAGAATTCCAACGCCTCTTGATTCCCATTCGATGTAAACACAAAATAATCTTCCACATCCTCGAATGTTTTCAACCAATCCATAGACATGGTAAAAAGCCTGGATCCCACACCGAATTGCCGATACCCCTCTTTAATATAAAATTGGGATAAACATCCTACATTCTCTTTCTTAACCGATGAAAGATCGAAAAACGTGGCAAAGTCATTTGAATACGATTCTTTAGGTGATATGTTGGAATACACATAGGCGACAATTTCGTCATGTTTATGAGAATCCTTCACCACCACTATGTAATTGTGTAACGCACTTTGGATCGATGGCAGCATCCTGGTATCAAAATTCATGCTGTCAAACCGTTCTGGAGTAATAATAGCCTTTAATTGTTGAAAGTCCATCAGTTCATTGCACAGGTCCCGACAGTATTCTGCCTTTTCTTCCGGAATCACTTCATATAATAGATTCATCGTCAAATCCCCCCTTTTTTTCGTTGAGTCAGAGGATATATAGCTACACCCTCTGGCAATCATGTCTGCTACACTAAGATATTACCTTCTCACAGAGAATCCGTCATGTATTATTTTCTCTGATTGTCTACTGTTTTCCTTTAAATATGTTGGCCATTCCATGACAAAAAGGCGAGCATAGGATCAACCTTACCCGCCTTTCTTTGTCTATTTGATTAACACCATAAAATGAGCTAACAACTACTTTAATCTGTACGCCTTAATGACTTCCTGCTTGATCGTATTGCCCGCATCGTCCCATGCACTTGCTCGTAGGGAGACGGATCCGCCCGGGTTATTCGGATGTTTGATATTGGCTTTCCACTGTGAACCTTCAGCTGACAAATCAACCGCTTTCCACGTTTGGCCTTCATCAAAGGAGATTTCCAGTGTAGCTCCCTCCACGTTTCCGGCACCCACAGCGTCTTCAATATGATCGGCTGATAGGGTCATTTGTGTCGTACTGTTGGCTTCTACTTGATTTGCCATGTCTGTTTTTACGTTGAAGTTAAGTTCCATGAGCGGTACTGTTGTTTCCTCTAACCCCTGATACTCTGACCAGAATGTCCACTCCGTATGGGTTCTTACAGATGTGTCATAACGTTCAGGGTTACGAGTGTTATCTGAAACGAGTCGATATTGGGTACGTTCGCTCGGATTATTATGACTTGTGGAGAGCCCTTGTCCTATTGCTTCCTTGATAAGGGTATCTCCCTGATAAAATTTTAAATTCTGATCATCAAGTGTATAGGGGTTCGAGCCAGCATGCCCTGCCTCGGAATCGCCCCAACCTGGTACGTTAAAGTAGAATCGGTTCCTTTCACGGAAAGGGGAGAAATATCCCTCTCCGAAAGATGGGCTTATCACTGCACCAAACCAGGTTTTATCTAAACGGTCACCTGCTTCATATGCCGTTAGCCCATCCCTCATTTCCCAAAAGTCTTCATCAGAACCTGTCATGGCAGCTTTTTGATACCATGAACTTCCTTCAGTCGTAGAGATCCATTCTTCCCTTTGATGAGGAAACTCAATTGGTTCCCACCTGAATTTGCGGTCTACCGTACGGTTTGGACGGAAATCAAAGCGCCATTCTTCTCCTGCAGCCTCCCGATCTGAATGATAGGAAGTGTCCACTTTAGCCAGTTCCTCCGGTTTCGGGGCATAAACCAGTGGTCCATCAGGGATAGAATCAGTGTAGACTGAAATCAAGTCATATGAATAAGGAGAGTTTGGAGCCCCTTTAACAGGCAGGACCAGATTTCCAGTACGTGAAGCTTCAATCAGTTCTTTCCCATCCACACTCGTTACAGATGTAACGGCAAGGGGAATTGGATCATAACTCTCATTTACATTCCTGTATGGCTCAACCAACTCTTGAGGTGCATCGTTGACTACGATGAGAAGCTTTGCTCCCGCTGCCATGGCTGCCTTCCCTCGATCATAGGACTCCACTTCATCACTACGCTCAATGACGACGGCTTTTCCTTTGGCATCAATACCTTCGTAATCCGATGCAGCCCCCTTACCAGCATATACCACTTGAAGGCTGTGATTTCCTTCTAAATGTGTCACGCCGATTTGAGGAAGATCATCGAGAACTTGGCCACGGAAATTCATCTCGATCACAGGTTTCACCAGGCGCCAGCGCGTAGTGAATTCCATTATGCCGTCTTCCACTTTCTCAACAGGTACTGCGTAAACGTTGTCATCGGTTGAAGGAAGGGTGAACTGCTGGCCGATCCTACCGTTTTCAAATTCACGTATGTAATCCATTCTTCTGTATACTTCTTCTGTTTCTTTCGGTGCTTTGGCGACAAGTTCATTCGCTTTTCTGCCATCAAGTTCAATCACCGCGTCTTCCTTTAATTCAAATTCTGGATCCCCGACAAAAGCCACACCTGAGTGGTCCGTATCAGCATCGACATCCATGAGGGAGGTGATGGAATAGGTGTCTGGAGAAAGTCTTAAATCTTCTTCACCATTGATTCTTACCAACTTCAATCCCTTTTGAGGTGAATAAATTTGAACGTACGCTTCATTCGGTGAGCCGTCCCGATCGATTGCCCGGATCGTCAGGTTATAACGTTCTTCTTCTTTCACAAGACTCATACTTGTATGTACAACCTTTTCACCCTGTGAACTTGCCGTGAGATGACCTTGGAAAGTTGATCCCGGCGGAGCCTTTTCTACATCCATTGACACTGTGACGGATGCTTCACCGTTAGCGGGTACTGTCACTTGATCTTCGGATAATGTCACCATCCCATCAGCGGCTGCATTTCCTTCTGTATCAGTGAACGTTGTTGACAGGTCCAATGAAACCGGCCCATCTCCATCATTTGTGTACGTCACTACCCGCTCAATGCTTTCGGTTTCATCATGTGGCCAGTCGAGAAATCCGAAATGAATGGAACCTGTTGCGGTTACATCACCCAATGCTGCCGGAATATCAAGTTGACCGGTTCCTACTTCGTAAGGCTTGTAATTCAATTTTTCCGTGGTACTCATCAGAGCTTCCTTCAACTGAGTTCCTTTCCAATCAGGATTCTGTTGTTTAAGGATTGCCGCGGCTCCCGCTACGTGAGGGGTTGCCATCGATGTACCGTTCTTGGAAGTGTAAAAACCTTCTCCATTACTCATGTATTGTGAGCGAGCCGCAACAATCCCGACCCCTGGTGCTGATACATCAGGCTTTAGACCTTTGTCACCGATTCGAGGGCCTCTTGAGGAAAATCCCGCCAGTTGATCTGTTTTGGTAACAGCTCCCACTGTCAGTGCGTGCTCGGCTGCCCCCGGCGAACCGATGGTGCTTTCACCGCCGCGGTTACCTGCTGCTACAACAAACAACGTACCCTTTTCTTCACTTAATTCATTCAACGCTTGTGACATCGGGTCGCTTCCATCGCTCGGTTCACGGCTGCCAAGGCTCATGTTGACAACATCGGCTCTTTCTGATGCCCATTCCATCCCATCAATGATCCAGGAGTTGAGACCGGTTCCATTATTCGCCAAGACTTTCCCGACAATCAAATCTGCTCCCGGAGCCACGCCTTTCATCTTTCCGTCAGAAGCGGCACCTGTCCCCAAAACGGTTGAAGCCACATGGGTTCCATGGGAGTTGTAATCCAGAATATCTTCACCCTGAACGAAGCTTTTACTCTCCTTTAACTTTCCTTCAAAGTCCGGGTGATCTGGATCGATTCCTGAATCAAGTACTGCGACGGTCGTCCCGCTCCCATCCAAGCCTGAATCCCAGGCTTTGGGAGCCCCGATTTGGGAAACACTCTGATCAAGTGTCGCTTCCACTTTTCCATCGAGCCAGATCTTCTCGATCCCTTGTTCCAATTCAATCTCTACTGTACTTTCTTTCATTTCTTGCTCGTCTACTTCATCTGTCACCGAGTCCCAGAATTTCTTTGCCTGTGACTTTTCAGCCGAAACAGCTGCACCACGGATACTTTCCAGGACATGGGTGACCTTTGAACCTTCCGGGGCTTTTGGTGTGCTTGAAACAGCACGGGCCATGGACTCTTTGTATTGAACAATCATCGGAACGGTCGCGTTTTCTCCATCTGCATACCCGTTATCAATCAATTCCGTGATGTTGAATAGATCCTGATCGAGCTTGTCCGCTGCTAGAAATGGCATGGCGTCTTCCGGAATAACGAACGTTTCATCATCCACCGTAATGATACGGGTGCGGTCCTCCACCCCATCTGCCGGTTCCACCTCGATTATGCTTTTCCCTTCTCCGATTTCCGTTACCGTAACCACATCACCTGTAATCAGTGTGATCTTATGGGTTCCTTGTATGGAATTGGAAACAACACTATGCTCCTCCGACTTGATAAGGGAGTTTAACGCGTCTTCTCTATCATTCATAACGTTTATCGGAGACTGTGCCCCCGCTCCTATTCCGGGAGATACAAGTAAAAGCGCCGATAAAGCGAGTCCGATCGGCTTTGGCAACTTACTTTTCGTATTCATATTCTTTCCTCCTTACGAGATTAGTAGAATTCTACTTTGTTTGGCACTATTATTATTTTAGGTAATATTCAGATGATTGACTATCGGGGTTTTTGAGGTGGATCTGTCCCGAAACATCAAGCTTTAGAATCGAATATCGTATGAAATCCACACAGGGAATCAGGCCCTTTTTCCTATAAGTAATAAAATTCCAGGGGGTTTTGGAAGTTTGAAGATTAGGAGACGATGAATAAATGGGTGAGTTTAATAGCGAGGAGACGTCAGCAGCCTTTGAGAGAACCATTCCATATCATACCCTATTCCAATTGCATCTTGATCTGAGCTCTTAAACATAAAAATAACGTGCAGACATCAACCTATCTGCACGTTTCATATGCTATTTCAATTCATAAGCCTTGATGATCTCTTGTTTAACCGAGTTACCGGCATCATCCCACGCGCTTGCACGCAGAGAAACAGAGCCATCCGGATCATTCGGGTGCTTGACTTTAGCTTTCCATTGGGCACCTTCTACAGAGAGGTCCACGTCTTTCCATGTTTGTCCCTCATTAAAAGAAACTTCCAGAGTTGCCCCCTCGATATTGCCTATCCCCACTGCATCTTCAATATGCTCTGCCGATAAGACCATTTCTATTGATCTGTTCGCTTCGACACGATTGGCGATGTCTGTCTTTATGTCATATCCAAGCTCTATAAGTGGTACAGTCGATTTGCCGGGTCCTTGGTACTCTGACCAGAACGTCCACTCGGTTTGGGCTTTTATTGACGTGCTCCACAGTTCCGGATCACGTACATTCTCAGAAATGAGACGGTACTTCGTTCGTTCAGTCGGATGGTTATGCATCCAAGAGAGCAATGCCTGCCCGTATTGTTCCTTAACCAACTTATCTTCCTGATAGAGCGTCAGTTTGGTATCCTTCATCGTATCCGATTCCATGAAGCCTGAATGCCCCGGTCCTGAATCTCCCCAGCCGGGAATATTCAAGTAGAAGATATTCCCCTGACGATAAGGATAGAAGATGCCCGGTCCAAATGCCGGACGGACTACCGAGCCAAACCAGTTATGTTCTAAGCGGTCGCCTGCATCGTAGTCCATCTGCTTGTCCCTCACCTCCCAATAGGAATCACCATTGTACATGCCTGTCTTTTGATACCACGTGCTTCCTTCAGTTGTAGAAACCCATTCTTCCCTGTCGTGAGGGAGTTTCACGGCAGCCCTTCCGAGTACGCGGTCAACCTTACGCACCGGACGGAAATCAAAACGGTGCTCCTCGCCCCATACTTCCCGGTCTGCATGATAATGAGTCTCCACTTTGGCCATTTCATCAGGTGTAGGTGCATATACCAACGTTTCATCCGGTATGGAATCGGTGTAGACTGAAATCAAATCGTATGAATAGGGAGATATCGGTGAACCTTCTAACGGAAGGACCAGGTTCCCTTTTTTCGCTGCTTCGATCAACTCTTCTCCATCCACACTTGTGACGGATGTAACGGCAAGCGGGATGTGCTCTTTGGATTCCTTCGTATCTAAATACATCTCTATCAACTCTTTAGGCGTATCATTCACCACGATGAGTAGTTTCGCCCCCGCTGCAATCGCTGCTTTAGCCCTTTCGAAAGGAGTGACGTCATCACTTCGCTCAATAACCACGGCTTTCCCACCAGCGTCGACTCCTTCGTAATCAGAAGCTGCCCCTTTTCCTGCATATACCACTTTCAGGTTGTGTTTGCCTTCCAGATGGATTACCCCTGCTTGAGGCAGATCTTCCAGTATACGGCCACGGAAGTTCATATCCAGAGTTGGTTTGAATAAACGCCAACGTGTGGAATACTCAAATGTGCCTTCCTTCACCCCTTCGATTGGAACGGCATATATTTTATCGTCCGTCACAGGGAGTGTCCATTGTTCTCCGACAATCCCTTTTTCAAACTGACGGATGTAGTCCATTCTCTTATAGATTTCTTCAGCTTTTTTAGGTGTTTTAACGATTACCTCATTCGCTTCCCGGGCATCCAGTTCAACAATCGAGTCTTGTTCCAACTCTAATTCCGGATTTCCTACAAATGCAACACCTGAGTGATCCGTTTCTACATCTACATCCATCATCGATGTGACGGAATAGGTATCCGGCGGAAGACGAAGTTCTTTTTCACCATCTACTCTGACAAAGTTGATTCCCAGGGTCGGCGAATATACCGTGACATAAGCCAGATTCGGTGAACCATCCCGATCGATCGCCCGGATCTTCATCGAATAAAGTTCCCTTTCTTTCACTAAACTCATGGAGGTATGGACAACAGATGAACCCTCGGATTCTGCATTGATATGACCTTGTAGGGTAGCCCCTGCTGCAGCCAGGTCCACGTCAGCTGTCACACTAATTGAAGCTGTTCCGTTAGCCGGGACAGTCACCTGACCCTGAGATAGCTGGATCAACCCATCAGGTGCAGCGTTGCCCTCTTTATCCCTGAAATCAGTGGTAAGATCTAATGTGATCGGTTCATCTCCATCATTCGTATACGTAACGATCCGTTCGACGCTTTCTTCCTCTTCGTGAGGCCAATCGAAGAATCCGAAGTGGATAGAACCTGTCGCACGGACTCCTCCTAATGAAGCCGGTATGTCGAGACGCCCCGTCCCTATCTCATAAGGCAGATAATTCAATTTCTTGGTTGTGCTCATAAGCGCTTCTTTTATGTCTTCCCCTGTCCAGTCAGGGTGCTTCTGCTTAAGAATGGCCGCTGCTCCGGCTACGTGAGGGGTTGCCATGGAAGTTCCGTTCTTCGTTGAATAGTAGCCTTGGCCACTTGAATAATGGGATCGCGCCGCAATAATCCCTACACCTGGAGCGGATAAATCTGGTTTTAACCCCTGATCTCCAATACGTGGCCCTTTTGAAGAAAAACTGGCAAGTCGATCTGTTTTGGATACTGCCCCGATCGTAAGCGCTTTATCGGCTGCCCCCGGAGATCCGATAGTGGCCGCACCTCCTGTATTGCCTGCCGCAACTACGAATAAAGTACCGGTTGCTTCTGTGATTTCGTTCAATGCTTGGGCCATTGGGTCCTTTCCATCACTTGGTTCATTACTTCCCAAACTCATATTGACAACATCTGCGTTTTCAGCTGCCCATTCCATTCCGTCAATGATCCAGGAGTTCAGTCCGGAGCCACTGTTACTCAACACTTTCCCCACGATCAGATCAGCTCCCGGGGCGACACCTTTCTTTTTACCATCGGAAGCTGCCCCTGTTCCCAATACAATTGAAGCGACATGTGTACCATGGGAATGATAATCAAGGATATCCTCTCCCGGAACGAAGCTCTTACTTTCCTTAATCTTTCCGGATACGTCCGGATGCTCGGGGTCGATTCCCGTATCAAGAACGGCGACGGTGGTCCCTGTCCCATCAAGCCCAAGATCCCATGCAATCGGAGCGCCGACCTGTGGAACGCTTTGCTCAAGTGCTGCTTCCACTTTTCCATCCAGCCAGATCTTCTCGATTCCTTGTTCCAATTCAATTTCTGCATGTGCATTTCCCGTTGCTTCTTCTGGATCCACTTCATCTGTCACCGCGTCCCAGAATTTCTTGGCTTGTGATTTCTCAGCCGATACAGCGGCACCCCGGATACTTTCCAGAACGCGCGTCCGTTTAGAGCCTTCAGGTGCCTTAGGTGTGCTTGTACTTGTAATGGCACGAACTTTGGACTCTTTATACTGAACGATCATCGGAACGGTTGCTTCGTTCCCGTCGGTATACCCGTTTTTCACCAGTTCCGTGATGTTGAACAGGTCCTGATCGAGCTTATCAGCTGCAACAAAAGGCATAGCCTCTTCCGGGATGACGAATGTTTCATCATCTACCGTGATGATGCGTGCCTTGTCTTCGATCCCGTTAGCGGGTTTGACTTCAATCACACTTTTCCCTTCCCCTATTTCCGTTACCGTCACGACATCGCCGGTAATAAGTGTAATCTGATGCGTCCCCTGTACAGAAGATACAACGTTGTCCCCTTCACCTTTCATAAGTGCGCTCAATGCTTCTTCTTGTCCATTTAACACATTTTCCGGTATCTCCGCACATACATCACCGAAAGCCGGGGAGACAAGCATCGCAGCTGATAGAGCTATCGCTACCGATTTTGGAATTCTTCTTTTCTTCATCTCATTTCCTCCTGTAATGATAGATTACTAGATTCAATGCGCTCACCGGATGTATACGTTACGTTTATTGTAGGCAGTGCGCTGACAATTGCCTATCGGGGTTTTTCTTGTACTTTTTTCCCGTTTACCGGCTCAAATTCTTACGTCAATCACTTAAGAAGGAAGAAATTTTGGGACTATTTGATTAACATCGTGATTCTAAATTGGGTTTTTTTATCAAAATGAATGGCTCACTGAAGTAAAAAACCTCCCATCACTATGAGGGGAGGAACTCTTAAGCAAACACATCATACTGCTTTACAGGTTCTATGTACGACCGTGAAAAGGAATTGGCTTTTTCTATTTGACCTGTCTTCATAAAGTGATGGTAGAGCTGAATGTGGTAATACTCTTTAAGACGATGCATTCCATTGGTTGAGAAATAGGGATAGGCATAGTTTTCCAAATAGCCATAGTAATCGTCAGGTTGATCTAAAATCCTGAATCTATGAAGCTTGAATAAGTGCACATGCCGTTCATCCTGAAGTTCTTCAGCCAACCCCAATCCTGCCTCCACCTGTTCCAGCAGGATTCTCACAGATTTCTTTCCTGACTTGGATGCGGCATGGACATAGCCTTCCAATGACTCAAGATAGACGGAGCTCTGAGGATCTTTCAATCTCATGGACCGTTTATATAATTCCATTGCCTCCCCATAACGATGATGTGCAAGCTGATGATAGGCATAGTTATGGAGGATGAAGGAATGTTGATCATGCAGTCCTAACGTTTCTGTCATTTCAAGCATGGATCGATATACCTCTCCCTTATCCTCATTCAAATGATCATACTCCAATAATACCAGAATGAGCATTTTTGCATCGATGATCCGCACGAAATTATTCGTTTTCATAAAATATTCGAGACTCCTGCTTGCGTATTTATAGGCATAAATATGCTGCCTAAGAAAATGATGATTAAGGGCCAGGTGATAATAATATTCATGGTAAGGATAAGAGGACTCATCAATTTGTCTAAGAAGCACCATGGCAAGTTGATAATCCCTTTTGAATTGCATCAAGTAGATCGCCTTACTATGGAGCAGTAAATTAGCATCAAGGGAAGACAAATTCATTTCCTTCTCCATCTCCCTTAACATCAAGGGGACATCAGAAAAATGACCGATGAGCATGCTGTACCGTATATGTATAAGCTTGAAGGATTGTTGAAAGTCAGAGAGTTCCAACAACTCGATTTCCTCCAACTGCAGCTTAATGCGCTCAGCCTTTTTTTTCTGCCTCATTATAATGGCATTCATCCAATCATGGAGCATTGATTTAATAGAATAATAAGTCTCTATTTCTTTCTTTAGATCCACCTGTAACCGGTTTGCTAATAGGTTCAGGACTTCAATCGAATACTCTGTCAATCCTCTCTCAATCTTACTGACATGAGTACTTGAACAAATCCCAATACCAAGATCACGCTGGGTCATTTGTCTCTTTTCACGGTAGAAGCTGATGATTTTGCCTTCAATCATTGTGCTGGCACTCCTTTAGGTCACGTATATTGAATTTAGTTCAAGAGATTCTATAGAAAAAAGTTTATAACTTGTTTTTCCAATTTGCTATAGGGGTTTTTAATGGGACTAAAGGAGTGGTTGCATTTAAAACAGCACTATTTGGGGGGAGTCTTCGTCTTGCACTCCAGCCAACCTCTTAAACAGCTGGAATTACTTGTCCCGAAAATAAATATAAAACCCGAACAAACCTGGCTACTTTTAAACAGATTTGTTCGGGTTTTCCTTAGACCAAAACACTCTGGTCCCAGCCTTTTTCCGATTTACTATGGTGTTTCTTTATTCATTTTCTAAATATCCCTTACGACTCTGCAAGGATTTCCCACTGCTAGACTGTTTTCAGGTATTGATTTCGTCACAACACTTCCGGCTCCGATAACTGCATTGTTTCCTATTGTGACTCCTGGCAAAATGACTGAATTACCGCCTATCCACACGTTATCTCCAATAGAGATTGGCTTAGTCAATGTGCGGTAAGGGGCTTCATCCGGACCATGATGGAGATTGATTCTTTCAGATGCCCGGAGAGGATGAGTGGCCGAATAAATCTGGACATTCGGTGCAATTAGAACGTTCTCCCCTATCGTCACTTTATTTGTATCCAAAATAGTACAGTTAAAATTGATAAACGTGTTTTTTCCAATTGAAATGTTTTGTCCATAATCACAGTAGAACGGCTTTTCCACCCACACATTTTCTCCCATTGCTTCAAGAAGCCCGGCCAGAATCTCCTGTTTTCTTTCTGCCTGGTCTGGAGGGGAGAAGTTGAATTGATCCATCAGAACCCTTGCTTTCCTGGCCATTTCCATCAACTCGGGATCTCTTGCATTATAGTACTCTCCATTTAACATTTTTTCTTTTTCAGTCATCAGTTATTTCTCCTTTTACTGTCATCTACGATTCTCAAAATTTTAATACTGAAAGCCTCCACCTCCATCTTGGACGCCACTGTTAATGGATTTTCTCCAGTCAGTAAATCCTCCACTGTTTTTCCAATCAGGTCATCAGGCATTGTGAGGGACTTGCTACTGTCTGAACGGCTGAGAAAACATAAGACAGTCTCATCCCCACAGCTTCGCTTGTAGCCAATCACGTCCTCCTCAATAGGGCTTTGAATGAATTCTATACTTGCTTCACTGCTTAATGCCCGGTGCTTTTTCCTTAAATCAATAAGCTCGGTGATAAAGGTAAGCAGCTCCCGGTCCTGCTTTTCTGTATCCCATTCCATACACTTTCTGCACCCCGGATCCATCGCTCCAGTCATACCGATTTCATCACCGTAATAAAAACACGGAGTACCAGGAGAAGTGAGCAAGAAGGTAAACAATGCCCTAACCTTTCTCGAATCGTTGCCACATAAAGTGGCAATTCGCGGGGTATCATGACTTCCAAGCAGATTGAAAGAAGCATCCATGACAGGTTTCGGATACATCAAATAAGCATCCGTTGTCTGATTGGCAAATTGAATGGCTGTGATGGAACCTTTCGCAAAGAAGTCTAATGCCGGAGACGTATATGGATAATTCATGACGGCATCGAATTGATCTCCCTGAAGCCACGGTAAGGCATCGTGCCAGATCTCCCCAAGGATATAAAGATCCGGTTTGACCTTTTTGACCTCTTTCCTGAATCCCCTCCAAAAATCATGGGAAACCTCATTCGCAACATCCAGCCTCCAGCCGTCAATGTCAAACTCTTTCACCCAGTATCTCCCGACTTCCAGCAGGTAACTGCGCACTTCTTCATTCGCCGTATTTAACTTTGGCATTGTATGGGTGTATCCAAACGTCATATATGTCGGGACCGGTGTTGTCTGTAGCGGGAAATCGTCAATATGGAACCAGTCCTTGAACCGGGAATTCTCACCGTTTTCTAAAACATCCTGAAAGGGAGGAAAAGTGAAGCCGCAGTGATTAAACACCGCGTCCAGCATAACCTTGATTCCTCGCTTATGACACTCATTCACCAATCGCTTAAATGTCTCTTTATCACCGAACTGGGGATCAATCGTTAAGTAATCCTCCGTATCGTATTTATGATTGGAAGGAGCTTTGAAGATGGGGGTGAAATAGATGCCTGTGATACCGAGCTCATCCAAATAGTCGAGATGATTGATGACTCCCTGGAAATCCCCGCCGAAGAAAGTGTGTTCACTTGGTTCCTCACTTCCCCAAGGGAGTGTTCCCTGAATATCATTCCCTTTGTCTCCATTGGCAAATCTCTCCGGAAAAATCTGATACCATATTGTATCTTTCACCCAATCTGGGGCGGCAAATACGTCTTCTTCCAATAAATAAGGATACAGGAAGAACGAAGAAATGGCTTCGTCCAGTGATGGATAGAAGCCCTTCTCAGTGAAATAAAGCACTTCCTTTGAATCCCGAAGCTCGAAGGAATATTTCACCCTTTTGTCCCGGGGCCTGATACTCACTGTCCAATAATCATATAATTCTGTCGAGCCGCACTTATTCATTTCTTCGATCTGTTTAGGAATCCAGCTCCACACGTGATCGACAACTTCACCACGGAAAGGATCATCCCATATCAAGTAAACGGAATCTACATCGTTTCTTTTCGTTCGGATCCTGAATTGAAGAGTGTCGTGATCCAACGGATAGGCATAGTTTCCTTTTGGACGGTGGTAAACAGCTTCTCTCAGCATCCTACTTCCTCCTTCTTTTCTAATACATCAATCAGTACAGCCTTTCCTTTTTCTGTTCCAAAGAAATAGAGCAGTGGGGCATGAACCCTTTTCGCCCAGTCATCTTCTGTATGTTTTCCAGAGTGATCAATCTGAAACAGGAATTCTTTTTCATGCTCGTATCCCAATCGTAGAAGGTGTGCTGCCATATCTTCCACTTGAGCAACTTCAATTAATGGACCTTCTTCTGCCCCAATATCCATCCAGATTTTCTTTAATGGGACTTTCTCTGAAAATTTATTCACCAGGCTTATCTCTCGTTTCAATTCCTTATGATGATAATAGAAATAAGGCGACATGATGCCAACCATACTGAATACTTCCGGGTTACGAAAGCCGATATGATAACTGACCGCTCCTCCCATGGATGAACCCATCAATGCCGTACATTCAGCGGTTTTCTTGGTCCGGTACGTCTGATCGATAAGAGGTTTGATTTCATGAATCAGGAATGTTTCATACTGATTTCCCTTTGCAGAAAAAGGCGTGGTTGAGAACGGCACATCTACTTCCCCCTCTCCATGAAAATAAAAGTTGTATTCATTGGAACGTTCAGTCGGGTGATTCTCTATTCCAACAATAATGATTTCTTCCATTTCCCCTTGTTTAATTAACTCATCCGCTATCTCATGCATCCTCCAGGATTGTCCATTAAATGCAGTGTGGAAGATATTCTGACCGTCTTGCATGTACAATACTGGATAATGCTTACTCCCCTCCTTATAACTTGGGGGCAGGTAGATATGGACATTGCGGGTATTGCCTAGATAAACGGATGAAACGTTTTCAATTGTTTGAATAGATGAGTTCATAATTCGTTCTCCTTTTATTGATTCAATGAATTAACTATTAGTGGTAAAAAAAGTTGAACACGTGCATGGCATGTTCAACTTTTGTATTGATAGATGCCATTCAGCAGGGCAAGGCTTCCTGCACCAATGACTTCAATATATTCGCCGAGACTGGATGCCTGGAAATCGACCTTCTGTAAGGAAGCTACGTATGCCTGATTGTTGACTTCCCTGCTGATCAAATCGGCAAGAACCTTATTATATCGTTCCAGTGGCCCTCCAATCACCACTCTCTGAACATGAATGATATTGATGAAGGAGGATAACGGAACTGAAATCTTCTCTCCTGCAGCCTCCAGGGCAGCGATGGATTCTGCGTTTCCTTCTAGGATAGAATGTGTTAACTCCTCAATGGAGTCACTCTTCCGTTCCTCGGCAAGAGCTTGCAAGGATGCATATTCATTGATACACCCCTTGTTTCCGCACCAGCATGGCCGTCCGTCGGGTTGGTATGTCATGTGAGCGAATTCTCCCCCACCTGATATACCACTACGGAAATGTGTGTCATTTAATACCAGCCCAGATCCAAGGCTGCGGCCCACATAGAGAAACATAAACTGATCGAAATGCTTACTTTCACCAAACAACTTCTCTGCAAGCGTCATGGAGCTGACATCACGGTCTACGTAAACCGGGAACGAAAAGTGGTTCTGTAAATAGTCGTAAAGGGGAATTTCCGGCCAGCCTTCCTCTTCGTTTCCCAGAACTGTCCCCTTCTTAATATCCACGGGCCCATTGACCCCGATTCCTAATCCGGTAATCACATTATCTGAATGCCGATGAATGAAAGTCTTTAACTCTTCCACTATAAAATGGAGGTAGGCATCGACCGTAAACTCTTTGGAAGGTGTGCTTCTGACTACATCCTTCACCCTTCCGTTCAGACTGACTAACCCGATGGAGATTTCTTTCATCCCAATATGCATCCCAATCACCCATGCGGCTTCATCCCGTAGAGTAAGGGCTACGGATTTCCGGCCAGCCCCCTGCTTCTCAACCGGGAGACTCCCTTGTTCCTGAATCAGGCCCTCTTCTAAAAGATCCGAGGTTATATACGTAATGGTCCCCCTGGTCAAATTGGTCAGCTCAGCAATCTGATGCCTTGAGATCGGTCCGTTTCTCAACATCGTCTTCAAGACGAGGGAGCGGTTAAATTGTTTAGTTCTTTGCGTATTCTGCCCTTTTAATCCCATGATTCCATTCCTTTTCCAACGTTAATATGACTAATATATCAGACTTCCTCATTGATCACCAATGGAATCCCGTTATCCTTTGGTTCCTCCAGCTGTCAATCCGGTAGTGAAATAACGTTGCAACGAGAAGAATAGAATACTGATTGGAATAGCAATCAGTACAGCTCCTGCAGCAAATTGAGTATATGAATTACCAAACTGTGAACTGATTAATTGATAAAGTCCAACAGCAAGGGTATATTTCTCCTCGGATCTAAGCAGGATCGTCGCCAATATGAAATCCGTGAAAGGCGTAATGAAACTGAATAAAGCCACCACCGCAAGTATCGGTTTAGCCAATGGCATGATGATCTGCCAGAAGATGCGAAGATGACCGGCTCCATCCATGGTGGCCGATTCGTCCAATGATTGGGGAATGGTGTCAAAGTACCCCTTCGCAAGCCACGTATTCATAGGAATCAATCCACCGACATATATCAAGATCAAGATAAGGTGGGTATCGATCAAACCCGTCATATTTGCAAAGACATAGATCGCGATCAAAGCAGAGAAGTTCGGCACCATTTGTAAAATCAGGAATAAAAGGAGGCCGTTTTTTCTCCCTTTAAATCGATAACGTGAAAACGAATAGGCAGTCAGCCCAATAGAAATGACGGCCAGTATCATGGTGATGAAACAGATCTTAATGGTGTTCCAGTACCATAGAAGATAGGGGGTACTCTCAAGGTCAAACAGCGTTTGATAGTGAGCAAACGTGAAATTGTCCGGAATGATGGAAGAGCTTGTTAAACTGTCTCCGGGATTCAGTGAAGCTCCAATGACCCATAGGACCGGATAAAGCACGATGATGCTTGCTGTAAAGAGAAATGCGTATGACATTGTTATTCGTATTCCATTCCACCATGCTGCTTTCATATTACATCATATCCTCTTCATTGAATGATTTTGTTCTCCTGAATTGCCATAAAGCTATCACAATGACGATGATTGATAGAATCATTGTAATGGCCGCGGCTTTACCATATTGAGCAGAAGCCATAGTCAGATCGTACACCCACGATATCAGGATATCCGTTCCCCCTGCATTCTGACCGGAAACAGCAGGACCTCCTCCATTAAACAAATAGATTACATTGAAGTTATTAAAGTTATACGTATATTGTGTAATCAAGATGGGAGCGGTCGCAAATAGAATCATAGGCAGGGTAATGTTCTTAAATTGACTAAAGCGTGAAGCCCCGTCCATTGCGGCAGCTTCATACAACTCTCCGGGTATTGACTGGATAACCCCTGTCACCATCACAAAGATGAATGGGAAGCCAAGCCACCATTGAACGAAGATTAACGCAATCTTCGTCCAGAATGGTTCAGTCAGCCAAGGAACCGCATCAACTCCAAAGAAATGAAGGATGTTCTGATTAATGGCACCAAAACTCTCATTGAACATACCTGAGAAGATTAAGACAGAAACGAAAGCCGGGATCGCCCAAGGTAATATAAAGATGGTCCGAAATACTCTCTTCCCCCATATTTCCTTTTGCTGTATCACGATTGCTAACAGAATCCCAATCACAACTTGCCCAGTTGTCGCTGCAAAGGTCCAGATAATGGTCCAGGCAAATACACTGAGAAATGTTTCCCTCCAAATATCTACTTTTACTAAATCAATGAAATTCTGAAATCCTGTCCAGTCTACCAATTTGGCAGGTGGGGAATGATAAAGGTCATAATTCGTGAATGACAGGAGCACCATGAAGATGATTGGAAACACAACAACAAACAACAAAAGGAGAAAACCGGGGGTTAACATCATATATGGAAACCCCGAGTCAATCAGATTCCGGTATTGCTCCTTTACTGAGCTTATTGAACGGCGTTCGTCCCTTTTTTTACCTGTTTGATACGCATCATATAGGTTGAAGCCATATACCGCCAGTCCCAACAGCGTAACAACCAAAGCAATGATTCCCTGTATCAACAAGAATATGGAATGATCACGGGGCAGTTCAGATCCAAGTGTCACTAATCCCCAAAGCCCGATATCTAATAAATCATGAAAAGCAATAAAGAACGAGCCAGCCATCAAGAGGAATATCAAGCCTTTTACAAATTGCCGGTTATAAAATTGTCCAAGCCCCGGTATCATCGATAACACCGCAGCAAGCCTTCGATGTTTTGTGCCCGGTGACTGTTTCTGAGAATGTGAGGGCTTTTCAGTAAGATCACAGGTCTCAAGTTCTTCTTTTCTGACACTATTCATCGATTCGCCTCCCTCCTTACTGATGATTTGCTTCTATGGAAGATTGAATCGTCTTAACGGCTTCATCAAGAGCTTCTTCCGTTGGCTTCTTATCTAACGTGATCAACTCAAGCGCTGTCCCCATCGGTCCCCAAACCTCTCCCATTTCCGGAATATTCGGCATTGGGACACCATATGTGGATTGAATCGCAACAGCATTAGCTTCTTGGTTATCTTGGATAAGCGGATCATTCAGGAGGCTTTTGACAGGTGGGATTTCTCCTGTCGTTTCAAAACGGATTCTGGCATTTTCTTCACTACTCAAATGTTCGACCAGCATTTGTGCCCATTTGGCATGAGATGAATAGCTGCTGACATGCCAACCCTTGACACCAATCAACGTCTTCATCGGTTCGCCATTTGGCAGTTTCGGGAGAGGAGCCACACCAATATTTACACCGGCTTCTCTGAAACTATTAAACGCCCAGGGACCCGCCATTACGGCAGATGCTTTTCCCTCTATAAACAAGCTTTCCATCGTGGCTCCACCATTTTCACCGAATAATCCTTTAGGGAATATTCCTTCTTGATACCACTTCTTGATATATTCCGCTCCCTTAACGGAACCATCATTATTTAACCCGATATCCTTCCGATTGAGACTTCCACCCTCGTCGTCAAAGATATAACCGTCCATGCCTCCCATGACTCCAAAGCCAAAGTAAAGGTTATTCCAAACTGCTAGAAATCCATACTGGCCTGGTTCTGTGTTTTTAGATAAGGCATATAATTCTTCCATGGATGCCGGTGCCTGACCCATAAGTTTCTTATTATAAATCAGCACCGGTGTCTCAGCAGCCTTTGGCAGTCCATACACCTTCCCGTCATAGGTCTGGGAATCGATAGAAGAATCAGTAAACTGATTAAGTATTTTCTCGTTCACATCAATCGGATTCAAAATTCCTTCGATGGCCAGCTGTCCGATCTGATCATGAGGAAGGGTAAATACATCTGGTCCTGTGCCTGCGGGTCCGTCCAACCTGATTCTCTCCTTCATTTGAGAAGACATTTCTACTTCTTTAACTTCTACGTTTATTCCCGTCTTTTCTTCGAAGCTCTTAATAGCTGGTGCCAAGGCATCTGATTTCCCAATATCCTCCCAAACAATAAGATTTTCAGGTTTTGAATTGATCTTTTTTTCGTCTACAGTTGAGGAGGACTCTTCTGGTCCACATCCACCTAAACCTATTAATGCCCCTATAAGCAATAAAGCTTTTACCATATTCATTTAATATAACCCCCTAATTAATTAATTAATTCATTTAATTAATTAATAGTATAATAGATTTCAGAAATTTCGCAAGCCCTTTCAAAGCAATAAAAAAAGAGCACACGTCTGTGCCCTTTTCTACCATCATTCCTTGACCCTGAATACTTGCAGCCGGTTATTCTGAAGTTCTGCCACAAAGATATCCCCATTTTGATTCACCGCGACATCGTGGGGAACCTTCATTTCCCCGGCTTTTGAACCCCACTTTCCAAATCGGTTGATGATTTCACCATTCTTATTTACTATCACTACTTGATGTGATCCTCTTCCTGTGTTTGGATAAAGTGCATCACCGCCATCTACGAGATACACGTTTCCATCATTCCCTACTTCCACACCGAAAGGACGACCTATTTCCTTCTGTTCCCACGCATCCAGGAATTCCCCGTCCTGGTTCAACACCTGAACTCTTGCATTGTTTCTATCTGCCACAAACAAGTTCCCTTTCTGATCATGAGAAATTCCATGAGGAAGGTTGAATTCACCCGTACCGTTCCCCAGGTCATTCTTCTCCCAAAGGAAATTTCCATCAGAATCAAATTTTACAATCCTTCTATTACGATAACCATCGCTTACGGCGAATGAACCATCTTCCATAACGGTGACATCTGTAGGACGGGCAAATGTGTACTTAGTCATCCCGGTTGGAAGATTTGGAAGTACATTCCTTATCCGCAGAGCAGCCTCCATATAAAATGGATAGTCATCTCCAAATGTGGCCAGTAAGTGACCATCAGGTGTAAACTTGTACACCTTGTTCAGCGTTATATCTGTGATCCAAACATTATCTTCATCATCGATTTCCAAGCCATGAGGGGATGCAAACATATTCTTTCCCCAACGGTCTTTCACCTCTTTTGTTTCCCCGTCAATCACAATGAGGGCAGGTTCTTGTATTAAGCTTTCTCCACCATATTCTGAACTTCCCCGATGTAAATAATAGATATCTCCTTTACTATCGACTGCTACTCCACTGGCTTCCCCTGCCATTTCTTTATCTGCCTCTGTCCGCGGCCAAAGAATTTCAGGTTTATAATCCTTTGACTGTTTTGCTTCAGGGACTTCTTTATACACTGTATCACTTCCTCCACGACTGAACCATGCTATCAATGCTCCCAATATAAGGAGGATGCCTATCATTATTTGAATTTTCTTTCGCAATCCCATTCAACTCCATTTCATCGTTTATTCTTTTGAATGCAGATATGAATGTACCATATGATGGCCTTCGATTTCCTCTGACCTGTTACATAAAAATATATCAGTCTGGAGACCTATGATGTAGATTGTCTTTTTTTCAGCTGGAATATGCTCTTTAACGGATGAATGGGGACGGATTTGGGGCAGTTCATTCAGATGAGGCGTCCCTTTGCCGCAGAATTGATCCTGACTGGCCGATTTCAATCCTAATTTGGGATTATTGATCCTGTTCCAGATTTATTAATCCTAGATTGGATTTATTAATCCTCTTTTTGAATAATTGATCCTCCTTGTCGAATTTTCTTTAGCAGGTATGTCAAAGGAGATTTTGTTATGTATGAATCACCTGTTTGAAGCTTAGATTCATTCCACGCGTAGTATGAGAACAGCGTTTAACGAGAGTGTGCCCTTGAAAATAAATAAAAAAATGACACAAAGGTAGTTACTAAAACCAACCACCTTTGTGTCAATCAGCAAATACTCTCAGGTTATTTAAACAAATCCATCAGCAGATCCCAAAACCCTTTTTCTTTCTTAGGCACTGCCTTCTTTGTTTCTCTTTCTTCTTTTTCAATGCTTTCTGTCTTGATCACAAATTGCACGGAAGATACTTTTTCGTTCTTGGAGGAAACGAAGGATACAGGCTTGAAGTCCGATTTATCGTATTCAGCCATCATCTTATTGATTTCCTCTTGCATTTTGTCAGGAAGGTTTTTCGTTTCCTGATGCAATTTGCTCGTTCCACTGTGAAGATCTGCGACTCCATCTTCTAATTCGTTTGTTCCTCCAGCCAGTTCAGCAATGCCGGAGTGAAGCTTCCCGTAAGAAGTGGATAACTGACCCACGCCTTTTGTATAGCGGACCAGTCCGGAGTGGAAGTCGCCGTAGTTGGCGGACAGTTCACCCAGTCCTTTTTGCAGCTGAGCAAACCCGCTCATATCCGTTTCTTTCAAGGATGCAGACAGATTATTCGAGATAGACGTCAGCTGTCCGCTCATCTCGTTGACGGAACCACTCACCTGATTCAAGGTTGGTTCCACGGCAGCGAAGGCTTCCTTGACGCTTGCATAGGTCCCCTTCACTTTTTGCGCAGCTTGATGGGACTCCACCAGTTTATCCACTACCTGCGGCTCCGCTCCGCTTTCATATAATGCGGCAATCTCTTCTTCCGAGAGCTCGGAAGAAGGGATTCCCGCCATCGCACCGTCCAATGCAGCGTAGGCTGAAGAATAGTTCTTCTGCAGGGTCGATAACCCATTCGCGGCTTGTGTCAGGCCATCTGCCAATTGTGCCAAACCAGCCGGCAGCTCATTCAAAGCTGATAAATCCATTTCGGCAGGATTCGCAGCCAGTGACTGATTGATGGTTCGCAGTGCATCGCCGATAGAATTCGAGGCTCCGACAATTTGAGACGAAGAACCGTTCAATTCACTGATGCCATTTTTATATTGAGCCGAACCATCACGCAGGCTCGATGCCCCATCGTTCAATTGGGACACACCATTTTTCAGGTCGGCCACCCCGGTATTTAGCTTCCCGATGGCACCAGATAGCTCCGACATGTCATCGGTCATATTTTCTGTTCCCGTCGTATCGATTGGGAGTGTGGAAGGGACAGCCGCAATTTGAACTCCTTCGAACTCAAAGTCCACTACATCCGCTTCCACGCTTAGCTTTTTCTCTTTTCCAGGCATGACGGTAAAGGTGATTTGCTTATTCTTCCCAGCATTCGCCACCATTCCGTCTGCCGCTTCGATGTTCTCATACGTATTCGGCAGGTTCAGGGAAACCTGCAATAAATAATTTTCATAAAATACGGTACCTGCATTCTTATTTTCAGCAGTATCGATATTGATTTCTAGATGTCCGCTTTTTCCTGCAAGTTGTGATGGATCCATTTTCTTCCCATCCAAGCTATATGATACCTTCACATCCCATGGTAACTTTGTATCTTCTTTCATGTTTCCTTGATACGTGAACTTTCCTTCAGGGGCATCCACTTCAACCTTCTGCCCCTCCAGCTCAAGCTTCTTCAGATCCGTCAGATTCTTGACGCTGCTGAATTCCCCGTAATCGAGGATCTTTCCGGCACGAGCTACCTCGAAGGTATTCACGACATAGATCGAATCCAGGTCTCCAGCTGCGTCCAATGTCGCGTACACGACTTCATCCTTCGAAGTGACCTTTCCTTCCATTGCCGCTTGGGCGGGTACACTAAGAAATGAAGGCAAGAATAGCATCAATGCGAGTGCAGAATAGCGTAATTGTTTTTTTCTCATCATCATTTCTCCTCATAATAATTTGCTTTATACGTTGTTTTCTTAATGACTTTATCGAATACCAACAGCATCGCCGGCAGGACAAAGAGGACCATGATAAAGGCTAGCAGCGCCCCCCTGCCCATCAATAGACCGATGGATCCAACGATCGGATTGGAGGAGGTGATCCACAAAATAAAGCCGACACTCGAAAGGATCGCTGCCGAAATCGAAATCGAGAATGTCTTCTCATCCAGGGTTCTCACCATTGCTTCTTTAGCAGGCATTTCCTTTCGATAATGGGTATAAGCCTCTGTGAATAAAATCCCATAATCGACCGTCGCGGCAAGCTGTACGGTACTGATGATCAAGTAGCCTACAAATACGAGTGGTGTATTCGTGAAATATGGAATCGACAGATTGATCCATACGGCCGCTTCAATCGTGATGAGCAGCACCACCGGAATCGTAATCGATTTAAAGCTGAACAGAAGCACAAGGGCAATCGTCACGACTGTCAGCACATTCACGACCACATTATCCTTTTTGACGGTATTCTTGATGTCATAAAGCGTCACGCTCTCCCCAAGCGCCAGAGCTTTATCCCCGTAATAATCCGCCGCCGCTTCTTCCACCTTCTCTACGATTGAAAAAGGAACCTCTCCTTCCGTACCCTGATTCGTATTAATGACGATCCGGCTGTAATTTTCAGAGTAGAATTCATCGGTGATCGATTTATCCAGGTACTCAGGAGGGATCTCAGAGCCAACCTGGTTAACATACGCCATGACTCCAGTCACATAATCAAGGGATTCGATGTCCTCCACGAGCTCCTTTTCTTTGGCCGTATCTCCTTTTGGAACTAAAAGAACGATCGGTGTCGTCTCACCAAATGTCTCCTCCACCTTCTTGAAGTCACTCCCGACACGGGTGTTTTCCGGCTGCTCACCTGACCCGTAAATGAATGACGTATTCGTTTGCCCCAGGAAGGCAGGAACCAAAATGGCAAATACAAAGATCAGGCTCGGTACCTTCAGTTTCAGCACCTTATTCCCGATACCCGCGAAGCTTGGAACAAAACTCTTATGTTTCGTCTTATCCATCCATTTATAGAAAACTAACGTCAGTGCTGGCAGGAACACCATCACACTGATGAAGCTCAGGACGATCCCCTTCACGAGGTTCACCCCGAGATCCGATCCGATTTGAAACTCCATGAATGTAAGGGCGATAAATCCGAAGAACGTCGTTGCCGCACTTGCCGTGATCGCCGGGAACGACTTCTTCATGGCAAGCTTCATCGCTTCTTCAGGATCATCCGTCACTTTCCGGTAATCGGAGAAGCTGTGAAGCAGGAATACCGCATAATCCAGGGACACCGCCAGCTGCAGGATCGGAGCAACCGACTGGGTGACGAAGGAAACCTCCCCAAGGAAGATATTCGTTCCCAGGTTGATGAGGACCGACACCCCGATCGCAGTCAGGAAGAACAGCGGTTCGATCCACGAAGTCGTTGAGACGACCAGAATCAAAATAATGAGGGGAACCAGTAACATCCCTGCGTACATCGATTCACTTCCGGCCATTTTCTGAGAACTTGCCGTATTGGCCGCTTCACCGGCAATCGCACCATCACTACCGATTAGCTCATAGATTTCATCGGTGATCCGGACCTCATCGCCGGTAGCGACACTGATGGAAAACAGCGCATTCTGATCATTATAGTAATTCTCGACCGTCTCCTTGTCCGCCACTTCCAAAGGCGTCTTCAGATCGACCATATCATCCAGCCAGATCACATCCGATACTCCGTCAATGTTCTCCAGCTTTTCTTTAAATTCGAGTGCCTCCTGTATCGTCACACCCGTAACCATGACCCGCGTATCAGGAACGTCACCCGTGAACTCCTTTTCCATGATGTCCATGGCCTGTGTCGACTGGGCATCATCGGGCAAATAATCGACCATATTATAATTGACCTTCACAAAAAACTGCGCAACCGTTGACAGGATCGTCACCAGCATAAACGCAATCAACACAGCTTTCTTATGCTTTATGATCCATGCTGCTAAATTTATCATTTCTCAACCTCACTTGTATCTCTCACATTTTCACCTTATCATTATAATAAACACCGTGTTGGATATTCAACGGACAGTTGCATAAGGAATGTTCAATACTCAACACATCATTCTTGTGTGTTGGATATCTCACAAAAAGCATGAAAGGAACGTTGATCTTTGAACTCAAAAATGGACCGACGAAAAAAATATACACGCATGGTTTTAAAGGACAGCCTCTTGAAACTACTGCAGGATAAATCAATCTCAAGCATCACCATCAAAGAAATCTGCGAAACAGCAGACATCAACCGATCCACCTATTATGCCCACTACTCAAATCAATACGAACTGCTCGAAGCAATCGAAGAAGAATTCATCGAGGACCTGACCGTCACACTGAGCCAATACAACTTTTCAAAAGAAGAAGAAGCCCTCCAAATGACCGAAAAACTATTCGAATACATCGCCGACAAAAGCGACATCTGCGAGGCACTTCTCAGCGAGAACAGCGATATGTACTTTCTCAAAAAAGGCATGATCATCACCCATGAATTCATCTTCAAAAACTGGATCACCGACAGCAGGATCGATCAAGAAACCTATGAATACATCAATATGTTCATGGTGAGCGGAAGCATTCACGTCATTAAAAACTGGGTGGAGAATGGCATGGATAAGACGCCTGAAGAGATGGCGGGGATCTTGCACCGGTTTATTAATCGGGGGTTGTCGGGGGTGAGGTAGGGACATTGTTCACAAAAAAGCCTACTCGAAGACAATATTAGATAACGTCTTCGGGTAGACTCTTTAGTTATTCCTTTACTTATAAATTGGTAGATTGTACTATACATCACACTAAAGGTTGGCGAGTTTATCACTATGATAGATTAACCACCATTATTGAAGGGAAGTACTCGCCACGCTTCTTCAAGTACAACTTCTTCCCCCATAATCTCCTGCACATCGGTTTGCATTTTGGTTTCCTTAACTAAAGCTGGAAAATGCTTTTCCACATATTTTTGATGGAATCTCTCATTTCCCCAACAGGTAAACACCAGAAAATCTCTCACTCTCTTTTTAGAAATAGCAAACGATCCCCCAAGAAACCCTTCAGCTGCGCTCATTCCTGGATTCCAAATCGTCTTTTGCATGTCAATAAAATGATCTGCATGTCCAGGTTTCACTAGTGCCCTGGCCACTCGAACATATTTAGCTTTCTCTAAAACATGAGTTATCTTTTTTTCCGAACCAGGGACCGTAAAACTCTCCTCATATAATGATACATCTATAGACTTATAGGTACTCGATTGATTTGAATGGAGAAGGATTTCGTCATGTACATTATCCATAAAATACTGATAGGCTTCTTCATTTTCCCAAAAAGCAAAAATACAGGCTGTAGAAGGGTCCTGATCACTCCACCCACCAACCTGACCCAAAAATCCGTTCAGCGGACTCAGCGCTTTCCAAATTTTCTGTTCTTCGAAAAAATCTTCCTTCCTTTCCTCGCTCACTTTACACGTAATCACTTTAATCATCATCATTCTAACTCCCTACTAAGAAATTTCAAGGGTAACGGATCTTTTAACCTGAGACATCTTTCTCAGCAAGGATTTATACCTTAATCAGCACTTTCCCCTCATAATCACGACTCTCTATCAATTCATGCGCTTTTGCTGCATCTCTCAATTCAAAGATCTGTGCGACGGGCAGGATGACTTTCTTGGAGGCAAATAACTTTATTACCTGATCAGCAACAGGAGCCAAAAGTCCCGGTCGATGTTTCCTGGTCGTTCCTAAGCTGAAGCCTTTTACATTTCTGCAGGAACTATGAACATCGCTTGTTTTAAAGGTACCGGCTTTTCCACTGCTGTTGCCGAATTGAACAAGGGTTCCATATAGACCCAAACACTCGAGACTCCTGGAAGTGACTTCACCTGCTACTGAATCGAAAATGACATTTGCTCCTTGATCACATGTGCTCGTAAGGACTTCCTCTTTAAAAGAGTCGTATGTACAAACGAAATCTGCACCTAAGTTCTTCACATAGTTTTCTTTCCGAATGTTCCCCACTGTTGCAATGATCGTTTCTACCCCAGCAAGTTTTGCTAGTTGTACAAGCATAGAACCTACGCCACCGGCAGCACTATGGATGACGATCGTATCGCTCTTTTTCACTTGACCGACTTCATGTAAGAGAAGGTAAGACAAGATTGATACGGTCGGCATGGCAGCAGCCTGTTCAAGAGGAAGACTGTCAGGGATTTTGAACACCAATTGTTGATTTGCCTTCACATATTCTGCGTATGAGCCACCTATGGGAAAGGCGATGACACGGTCACCGACGGAAAAGGTAGACGATTTTGCCGCCCTCACAATGGTTCCCGTAACATCCAATCCAAGAGTGAAGGGGAAGTTCCCCTCTACTTTAGTACCTTTCCGTGACTTGATATCTGCATAATTCACACTGGTAAATGCGGTTTTTATCAACACTTCATCATCCGTTATTTCCGGGCATTTCACATCAGCGAATACAAGTACATCTGATTTTCCGAACTCATTTTGAATAACTGCTTTCATTATTGTAGCTCCCTTATACAACAAAGTAGAATCTCCTGTATAACATATTTTCCCATCACTTTCATTTTACTGTAAAAAGGGGTTTTCGAATAATATTAAAACTGAAAGGACAATCATAACATTCTCTTATTGATATAAGAAAAATCAGTCCATGACATCCATTAAAAAGCAAGCAGGAAAATATCCTGCTTGCTCTCGACTGCCTTTATTCAGCTCCACATATTTTAAACTAAGCATGAAAGCTTGTAGAAAATAGGTATCTTTACTACCTACTTCTCATTCTCTTCATTCTCATACGTACTATATTGACCATTCTCCGTATCAATGACCCCGCTCGTATAAGAATCCATGATCTGCTGGCTCACCTGTTCATTTGCCTGCTCGTCATATGAAAACTGCTCTTTCGGATCCCTCTTCTTCATGTCGATTCCCCCTTATAAATAAGTAGTCGTTTCCCTTTTATTGTTCGAAAATTAGCTACAGATATGAGTGGAAAAATATAGTATGATAAGGGTAAGGAGGGGATAACAATGAGTTTAAAATATCAGAACATATTAATAGCCGTTGATGGATCCAAAGAAGCAGAATGGGCGTTCAAAAAAGGGATTGCCATCGCTAAACGTAATGATGCAACATTATCATTGATTCATGTCATCGATACCCGTTCCTTTGCGGCGATCGAATCCTATGATCGCACAGTAGGAGAAAGAGCTATCAAGTATGCTGAAGAATTGTTAGATGAGTACAAAGCAGATGCTGCAGAAGCAGGCTTAACAAAAGTGAAAACCTATGTCGAGTACGGTTCCCCGAAAGTGATCATCCCCAGAGAAGCAACGAAGAACGTCAAAGCAGACCTTATCATATGCGGCGCAACCGGACTCAACGCCGTCGAACGATTCCTTATCGGAAGTGTGTCCGAGCATATCACACGTGCTGCCCATTGTGATGTTCTCGTAGTTCGGACAGAAGAATTAGAAGAGGAATTATTATCATAACCAAAAGAGCCGTTGAATGGAGATAGACTCTACATTCAACAGCTCTTTTTTTACACAGATTGAGTACTGAAGGATTTCACATGAGATTTCCCCTTCTCAATCTGAACCTTCACCTGTTCAAACCCGGTACCACCATAAGACTTTCTTCTTTCAACCGCCGAATATGGAGTCAAAATCGAATAAATATCTTCTTCAATCAATGAAGAAAACTCACCATACTCCTCCAAAGAAACATCCTTCAGATAGCAGCCTTTTTCAATACAATAGAGAACCAGCTTACCGACGATTTCGTGGGCTTGTCTGAACGGAATCCCTTTCGTCGCCAAGTAATCGGCAAGTTCCGTCGCGTTGGAAAAGTCGTTCCCTACCGCTTTCTCCATTTGTTTCGTGTTCACTTTCATCGTAGAGATCATTCCAGTGAAAATCTTCAGGGATCCCACCACCGTTTTAACGGTATCAAACATACCTTCTTTGTCTTCCTGCATGTCCTTGTTGTATGCAAGAGGCAAGCCTTTTAAAACGGTAAGAAGGGAAATAAGATTCCCATTCACTCTTCCTGTCTTCCCTCTGACAAGCTCCGCCATATCAGGGTTCTTCTTTTGAGGCATGATGCTGCTTCCAGTCGTAAAGCTGTCATCTAGCTCGATGAAGCGAAATTCTTCTGTGGACCAAAGGATCATCTCTTCAGCCAGACGGGATAGATGGGTCATCAGAATCGAGCTGTTGCTCAGGAATTCCAGGATGAAATCACGATCACTTACGGCGTCCAGACTGTTTTCATAGCATGCCCCAAAGCCAAGCAGCTCGGCTGAAAATTCCCGGTCAATCGGGAATGTCGTCCCAGCCAGTGCCCCTGCGCCTAATGGGGATATGTCGATTCTTTTAAGAGAGTCAACAAGTCGTTCCTTATCCCGGTTAATCATCCAGAAATAACACATAAGGTGATGGGCGAAGGAAATCGGCTGGGCACGCTGAAGATGAGTATACCCAGGTATGATCGTTTCAACATTTTCTTCGGCCTGAACAATGATTGCCTGCTGAAGATCCTCAACTAGTGTAACGATTTCCTCAACGCGTCTCTTTAGAAATAGGTGCATGTCGGTCGCGATCTGGTCATTACGACTTCTACCTGTATGAAGCTTACCGCCGACCTCTCCGATCAGATCAATCAGCTGCTTCTCCAAATTCAGGTGAATATCTTCATACTCGACAGAAAACTGAAGTTCATTCTTTTCGGCCTTTTCGTAGAGTACATGAAGTCCGTCCAGGATTTGATCTGCTTCACTGTCAGTCAGGATCCCGCATTTTTTCAACATTTTTACATGGGCGATGCTGCCTTCAATATCTTCTAGAACGAGCTCCTGATCGAAAGAGATGGATGCGTTGAATTCATCCACCCACTCTTCCGGCTTCTTGGTGAAACGTCCTCCCCAGAGCTTGCTCATAGAGTCACTTTCTCCTTCTTTTCAGCATTGACCATTGCTGAAACCTTTGTCGGCAGACCCCATAATTGAATGAATCCAACGGCAGCATCATGGTCGAATTCATCCGCTTTTGTGTAAGTCGCAAGTTTCTCATCATATAAAGAATTCGGTGATTTTCTTCCTTCCACGATCGCATGCCCCTTGAATAATTTCACACGTGCGACACCATTCACATACACCTGCGTTTGATCAAGGAATGCTTTCAGTGCTTTATTCAGTGGGGAAAACCATAATCCTTCATAAATCAATTCCGTCATTTTCTTCTCGATCACAGGTTTAAAATGAGCAAGCTCTTTCACAAGCGTGAGATCTTCCAGCTCCTTATGAGCTTTTAACAGCGTGACGGCTGCTGGACATTCGTACACTTCACGGGACTTGATCCCGACCAGGCGATTCTCCACATGGTCGATACGTCCGACCCCATGCTTACCAGCGATGACATTCAGTTTGGAAATGATCTCATGAAGTGGATATGCGACGTGATCTAATTCAACAGGTACTCCATGCGAGAATGTAATCTCGACCACATCCGCTTCGTTTGGTGATTGTTCGATACTGGACGTTAAATCATAGGCATCCTCTGGAGGAGCGGCCCACGGATCTTCAAGAACTCCACACTCATTGCTTCTTCCCCATAAATTCTGGTCGATGCTATAAGGGGAATCAAGATTGATTGGAATAGGAATCCCTTTATCCTTCGCATATTCAATCTCCTCTTCACGTGACCATTTCCATTCACGAACCGGTGCAATCACTTCTAAGGAAGGATTCAATGCAGCGATGGATACTTCAAATCTCACTTGGTCATTCCCTTTTCCGGTACATCCATGTGCGACCGCTGTAGCATTTTCCTGTTCAGCGATTTCCACAAGTTTCTTCGCAATCAAAGGTCTTGAAAGAGCAGATACCAGTGGATATTTCCCTTCGTATAGAGCGTGACTTTGTAATGCAAGAAGGGCATATTCATTCGCAAATTCTTCTTTCGCATCGATGACATAGCTTTTTGAAGCTCCTACCTTCAACGCCTTTGCTTGAACGAAATCCAGATCCTTTCCTTCTCCAACATCCAGGCAACATGCAATCACTTCATATCCTTTTTCCTTTAACCATTGAACCGCAACCGACGTATCTAAACCACCTGAGTAGGCTAATACCACTTTTTTATTCATCCGTATCTCCTCCTGTTAATCTATATATATTGAATAATTATTCTTTAGGATGAATTTATATTAGCAGTTTATCAGAGAATCATCAATACTTATTCATGAATTTGTATAAATATTTTATAAGAGGATTTCACAATCCGCTTTGTACTGGGCTTATAAGGGTAAATATTGTAGGATGAATGTAGAATGAATCATAAGGAGTTCACAATTTATGGTGAAAGATTTTTTCGTATATAATTCAAGGTTAAGAATACATCTTCCATATCTCACGAATGAATGGCATGCCTATTCGTCACAGGAACAAGAATCTGTTCTACTGGAATGGGAGCGTGTGAGAGGAGCCATTCCTGACAGAATTCATGAAATTGAAGTTGAAATTGAACAACTTCAAGGAGAATTGTCTCAGGAAGAGGACTTTGACAAATCATGTAGAATTAATGGCGAGATCTCTGAAAGAGCATCACAAATCAATGACTTATGGATTTGGTATCGAACCAACCCGGAAAAAACCCAGTGCTAAAAAAAGAAGAGGGGACGATGTGGCCACCTCGTCCCCTCTACTTTTTATTGATTCTTCTTTTGACGCAAATAACGGTATTGATAGTATTTTTCCGCAAAATCAGTGATCTTTCTCGAAAGCTGATAGTTGACCCCTGCCCCTATGGCGATGCTGACAAGAGGTAACCCGGACCACTTCTTCCCTTTAAACATTGTGATGGCTAACCCTTTCAGAGCTTGTTTCATGGGCCCTTCCAGCCACGTGTAGTCTGTCAGCTGTTCTGATCCATCATAAAAGTAATTAGAATCCTTTTTATTCAGATCTTCCATTAGATCTTCCCAGGCAAGTGCACGAAGTCGGGAAGGAAGTGTCGAGGCATGAAACACCTTCAGTGACGTCATCATCTCGAAAGGAGTTTGTACATCAAAACCATAGGTGATGGCAATAAGCTGAACCGAACGGATATTGATGACGGCCATGGCAGGCAAATCCGAGCCCAATGCCACCAGCCCCCCGGTTCCCGTTACCCCCCCTTGAAATAATGAATAGATCCGGTGACGGCCAGCATGCTGTTCCGCTATGTAGTGAAGCTGATCAATCGTTAAAAAATGAAGATCTTCAACCGTTTGAACGTCCTGATTAAAGGCTCTTGCCGTGACAAGGATGCGCTCACGGGCGTCGTTTTGCATCTGTGAGCCTTGAATAAGAGAATGCATGTGAAACAACCAGCCATCAAGGCGTTGAAAAAATTGGTCCTGAACATGTTCAGGGATTGATTCAAATGCGTAATCCAGCCATTTGACATATGTATGTTCTAAATCATTCGCTTCGTATTCATATAATTCTTCTTTCCAGGCTTTGATGGATTGCCATACTTGTTTATCTCGTTCAGACCAGTTCACTTCTCCCACTCCTTACATTCCGTAATTTACGTATAGTATACCATATATATAGACGACAATTCTTTTCTCACCAGGATAGTCTTTTGAATACTCTGTTATTTGTTTCCCCTATATAAAAAACAGGGTCACCATCAAGGCAACCCTGTTTGCTTACATTAGATATTCCCTTTTTCCACTACATCACGTGCAATCATGACTTCTTCGTTTGTCGGAATGATCATGACTTTTACAGGTGAATGCGGGTAGTTGACGAATGCTTCTTTACCGCGGACCTTGTTACGTGCAGGATCCCAGTATACGCCCATGAATTCCAGTCCTTGAAGAACTCTTTCACGGATAAGGGTACTGTTTTCACCGATACCTGCTGTGAAGACAATTGCATCTACACCATACATGCGGGATGCATATGAACCGATATATTTATGGATACGGTTTGCGAACACTTCCAGAGCCAATTCCGCACGCTCGTTCCCTTCAGATGCCTGTTGTTCGATGTCACGCAGGTCACTTGAGAACCCGGATACACCAAGCATACCGGATTTCTTGTTCAGGATGTTTAATACTTCATCAGCCGTTGATCCTGTCTTTTCCATAATGAACGGGATAAGGGCCGGGTCGATATTACCTGAACGAGTACCCATGGCAACCCCTGCTAAAGGAGTGAAGCCCATTGACGTATCGATTGATTTACCGCCTTCGATTGCCGCGATACTTGCACCATTACCTAGGTGACAAGAAATCAGGCGCACTTGCTCTTCCGGACGGCCAAGCATTTCAGCTGCACGCTGAGATACATACTTATGGGACGTACCGTGGAAACCATATTTACGGATTCCGAAATCTTCATAATACTCATAAGGAAGGCTGTATAAGAATGAGCTTTCCGGCATGGATTGATGGAACGCCGTATCAAATACTGCAACCGCAGGAACATTCGGAAGCACGTTTTGGAATGCCTTGATACCTGTTAAGTTTGCAGGGTTATGAAGAGGCGCCAAATCAGATAGTTCTTCGATCTTCGTAATGACTTCGTCTGTGATCAGTACAGAATCATTGAAGACTTCTCCGCCGTGTACGACACGGTGACCGATTCCATCGATTTCATCAAGTGAGTTGATGATGCCATAGCCTGTCAGCTTTTCAAGCAGCATTTTAACCGCTACTTCATGGTTCGGAATATCTGTTACTTCTTCACGCTTCTCATCATTCACTGTTATATTGAAAACCGCATCGTTCAACCCGATACGTTCAATCAGACCTTTGGTAATGACCGTTTCTTCAGGCATATCAAAAAGCTGAAACTTTAAAGAAGAGCTTCCAGCATTAATTGCAATCACTTTTTTTGCCACGTTGTATCGCTCCTTTTGTTTTTCGATCTCTTGACTCTTATTTATTCTGTTCATTGAATCATTTTTTATCTCTCAATTCCCCATTAAATCACTGACTACCATCTATTTCAAGAAAAAGCTTGAAATGACATCGTTTTCATGTTAAATTAAATATTTTCGCAAAAGTTAGAATTTGAAGTAACGGTGGGAGATGGATGATAGGGGCTTGTGCAAATTTTGTCGAATCGTGCATAACGATCGATATATCCCTATAAAGGTTGATAAATCCGTATATCGGTCGATGACCCAAAATCGAATGCCTCGTTTCCTTCATACCCGTAAAAGAAGAAGAGTAAAACACACAAAAAAAACAAGACCGCCAAGAGGCAGTCCTGTAAAATATTATTGTTTATTCTGTGCAAGCCACTGATCGATTTTAGACATGATGTCCTGCAGGGCTCTTTGATTCGATAAGCTTGGCAGCTGAGCAAGCAATACTTCTTTAGGAGGCTGTAGGCCTTCTTTTTTCTTTTGAAGGACCAGGATGCTCTTCGCTGAGTTTTTATTTTTGAATAGGGAAAGTGGCAGCTGTAAGAAGCCTTGGATATCAGCCTTTTCTTTCAAATACGTTTGCAGCTGTGTGCTGTATGGAGATTCGAATAGTCCATTTGGCACGATGAAGAAAAGGTATCCTCCGTCTTTCGTGTGCTTCAGGCTTTGTTCCATAAACAGATGGTGGGCATACGAGTGGCCTTCTTCTGCTTTCAGTTCATAGTCCTGTGCACGTAAATCGTTCGGGTAATAGCCAATTGGCAGGTCACATAACACAAGGTCTACAGGATCGATGAACAGAGGTTCGATTGAATCCTGATTAAAGAGCTGTAATGGGTGTTTTTGAAGATCGGCCCCCACGTATGCGAGCTTGATCAATACTTCATCAATTTCCACCCCGATGGATTGTGTTTCTTTTCCTGGCATTTGATTCAAAACCGTCGTCAGGAGGTTTCCTGTTCCGATCGCCGGGTCCAGGATGGTAAGTTTGTCCATACCTCGGGTGAATTTATTGACTAAATAGCTGATAAATAAACCAAGAGAGTCCGGGGTCATTTGATGATTCGGCTGAACGTTTTCTTTCATTCCTTTTAAGATCGCGAATTGAAAGGCTTTACGGATATTTTCATTCTCAAGCTGAGAAAGACTCACTTCATCATACTTCTTGTTCAGGCGTTTCTTAGTCAGTTCACTGACTTCTTCTTGCAGGACGTCCCCCTGAAAAAGGTTTTCTCCCGTTTCTGCAACAGCTTCTAAATAACTGCATGCCAGTTCCTCTTGCAGCAGTGTAGCAGTTTCATCGATTATTCCAAATAATGATTCGACTGGCGAATTAATCATCGGCATTCATTCCTTTATCACAATTTCATTCATCTATTTTACCTTTGTCCCAGGAGTTTGTAAAAAAAACAATGCTGACCTTCCGATAATGAGGTCAGCATGTCTAAAAAATGTGCAGTTAATACAAAATTATTTAGCGTTCTTCACTGCTTCAACGGCAGCATCATAATCCGGGTGGTTTGTTGCTTCACTTACATATTCCACATATGTCACTTCATCGTTGCTGTCGATTACGAATACTGCACGGGCAAGCAGACGTAGTTCTTGGATGTGTACGCCGAATGCTTCACCGAAAGAAAGATCGCGGTGGTCGGATAGAGTTTGAACATTTTCGATACCGTTTGCCCCGCACCAGCGCTTTTGAGCGAACGGAAGATCCACGGAAATCGTCAATACTTCTACATTATCAAACTTTGTTGCTTCTTCATTGAATTTTCGTGTTTGTGCATCACAAACACCTGTATCGATGGAAGGAACGACACTGATCAAACGCACCTTGCCTTTGGAATCATTCAGTGTGACTTCCGATAAATCATTAGCTAATACTGTGAAGTTAGGAGCTTTGTCCCCTACTTTTACCTCATTACCTAATAGAGTGACAGGATTGTTCTTAAACGTAATATTTGCCATTATTTGTTCCTCCTCCATAATAATATGTACATGTTTATAGTACAGAAAAACGATACGGTAAAGCAAATCATAGGGGTTCTTTTCAAAAAAAAGATGAGCTCACTCATACTCGAGTAAGCTCTCCATCTTTTACAGATCAAGTTTTTGATTGTGATTACCCTGACTATTATTGTCCTGCTTGTTATCGTCCTTTTTCATCATACCCTGAATCTTTTCGATGGCACCGGGAGCGAGATCCAGCAGGCGATCGATCAGGTGAGTGCTTTCATCTAAGTGAAGCATCTTGATTCCTTTTGAGCTGACGATCAAGAATGCGATCGGAGTGATCGAGACACCGCCCCCGCTACCTCCACCGAATGGCTGCTGTTTAGGGGATGATTTGTCACTGCCGCCGTCTCCGCCTTTTCCGCCACCATCCTCTTTTCCTTTACCATCAATGATAAACTCACTTCCACCTGCAGCAAATCCAAAGCCAACCTTTGATACTGTCAGGATGACACTTCCATCGGGTGTTTCAACGGGATCACCGATAATCGTATTCACATCGATCATTTCTTTTAAATTTTCCATTGCCGTGGTCATTAGACCTTCAATAGGATGTTCTGACATATAAAGACCTCCTTATTAAACTGAATGTTTTTCTCCAGAAAGTGTGGAAAGGGGCTTTGTCTTGAACTTAGCCATACCGCCTCTCCAGTACCGAAGTATCTTGAAACCTACTAGGATAGCATTCCCTATCCGAAACTGGATAATACATGAAAATTGCGTTTGGATCACAGCGTGCTGGAACATCGGAGTCACCTCTATGACGGGCATGGATTGAAGGCGCACATAACCGCTCAGAATCCCGATGATACTCCCTTTCATCCCCCATATCGTCCCTGTTAACGTCCCTGTTGAAGCTGCATCGCCAGTGCCGAATAACGTTTTCCACTGCACATGATCCAGTTTGACCTTTTTGAGAAATGACCGGATGATTCTGTGAAGTGACTGAACATGTATGATGATCTCCTTCGTATCATACAAACTATCTATAAAATCTTGTGGAGTGATTTTCTTTTTAGAAGCTTTTGTCTTTGATGGATTGCTTTCGTTGCCTCTTTTCTGTTCTTCTTCTAACACGATATTCGGACCATCGTCATCGAGTTTGACTAACGGGATATCGATTGTATATTTTAGCAAGCCAAACCATGCCCTCAGCTTCACTTTGAAATGGTCATTGTCATTCCCGTGGTACAAAGAGAGAGTAACGGTCAGCTTCGTAATAATGAGAACAAATAAAATAAACATAATAAGTGCCATAACGATGATTAATGCCCAAATCCACCAACTCATATTTTCACACCCTTCAACCTCTTATTATGGCCTTTGCCTGAAAAAATAAACTAAGGGGGAGAGATTTTGTGTGGGGAAGGGGCTTGTTTAACGGGATAAAGAGAGCTTTATTTGCAGAAATCACTTTTGATATTGTATTTGTTCCGGTCATTGAATGATTACGGGGTCACTCGAGGGTAATTGGGACATCCCCTTTTTAATAATTGCGTCGTTTCCCTTTGGAATTGCGTCTTTTTCCGATTAATTGCGTCGTTCCCCTACGTAATTGCGTCTTTTTTCGATTTATTGCGTCGTTTCCCTACGTAATTGCGTCTCTTTCCGATTTATTGCGTCGCTCCTCTACTTAATTGCGTCTTTTCCCCATTTATTGCGTCGTTCCTGTACGTAATTGCGTCTTTTTCCGATTTATTGCATCGTTCCCTTACGTAATTGCGTCTTTTTCCGATTTATTGCATCGTTCCCTTACGTAATTGCGTCTTTTTCCGATTTATTGCGTCGTTCCCCTTTGGAATTGCGTCTTTTTCCGATTTATTGAGTCGTTCCTCTACTTAATTGCGTCTTTTTCCCATTTATTGCGTCGTTCCCCTACGTAATTGCGTCTTTTTCCGATTTATTGCGTCGTTCCCCTTTGGAATTGCGTCTTTTTCCGATTTATTGAGTCGTTCCTCTACTTAATTGCGTCGTTTTCCAATTTATTGCGTCGTTCTCCTACGTAATTGCGTCTTTTTCCGATTAATTGCGTCGTTCCCCTACGTAATTGCGTCTTTTTCCGATTTATTGCGTCGTTCTCCTACGTAATTGCGTCTCTTTCCAATTAATTGCATCGATTTTTTAATTCCATGCATCCTTTCACATTAATTAGAAACAAAAAACCAAACCCATATAAGCAGGTTTGGTTTCAAAACAACAATTATTTACAGAGCTGGCTTAAACTCCAGCTTCTTCTTTTCCTGAACCACCGTCGTATCGGCAAACAGATCATGTATCCCTTGTTTTTTATTCGTAAAGGCTACAACCACATAGAGAATGAAAATCGTGGTAGAGATAAAACGACCGATCAATTCTCTAAATAGAATCGTTCCCCACGAAGGCTTCAGGCCTTTTAAATCGATCACCTTAATGCCGAACACCATTTTGCCGATCGTTTGGCTGAAGTATTTCGTCATTAAAATAAAATATCCATAAAAAACGATACTCGTTAAGATCGAAATCGGAGCAAACATCGAGCCCTCTGAAAGGGAAATATCCATTAATTTAAAGATTGGATTCACGACTAATCGTGTAATGCTTCCAATCACGATAAGGTCCAGTAAATATGCCCAAAACCTTATCCAGAATCCTGCTAAGTAATATCCATCGTGATTCATGGATCCTGATTGATGCGGAGATGGCGAATGAATTTCGATTCGCTCCCGTTCCTCATCATTTAATACAGAACGATCTTGTGTGTCACTCACTTCATTCACCCTTCCTTATTCAGAGTATAGGTACATTAATCGTGGAGAATTTGGTTTCGATAGCAGCTTCATCAATGCCGCTGCTTCCATGTCCTGCCCGATCATTTTCTTTGCACCCATACTGAAGAATTCGGAGAAAGGATCGCCTGCAGTGTATTCAAATACTTGAGCACCTTTTAACTTATGATCTTTTTTCATGGCTTCTATGGTATCCTCTACATAGCCGAATTCATCAATCAAATTGACTTCTTTCGCCTGGATGCCATCATATACTCTTCCGTCTGCAATTTTCTTGACCTCTGCTTCAGACATATCGCGTCCACTCGCAATGACATCCACGAAGCCTTCATAGGAATTGTCGATCATCGACTGTATTATTTTTCTTTCTTCATCCGTCATTTCACGGGTCGGGCTCATGATGTCTTTATATGGTCCGCTTTTGATGGTAACGAAATCGACCCCATATTTCTCTGCTAATTCTGAGTAGTTGATGCTTTGCATAATGACACCGAGTGAACCGGTCAGTGTTTCTTTGCTGGCGAAAATCTTCGTAGCTGGAGCCGATATGTAATAACCTCCGGAAGCCGCTGTACCTCCCATTGAAACATAAATCGGCTTCTTGGTTTTATCCATAATTTCTACAAGCTTCGAATGGATTTGAGCACTCTCCACTACTCCGCCACCCGGGGAATTCACTTTCAAAATAATTCCTTTAACAGATTTATCTTCTTGAACCGCATCAAGCTTTTTCATAAATAGTTCATGATTGTATCCAGGGCTTTCAAATAAGGATGTAGCCCCTCCCGTATCCTGAATCACACCCTCCACTTCTAAAACAGCGATTCGTTTCTGTGCATTTCCTTCTTCAATCACTTCTTCACCGAAAGCATTCTCCGTCCCACCAAACATATCTTCAAATGCTTTATCAAAATCACTGGTCGCCGCAGATGTAGCGAAATTGACTACGACAGAAACAAAGAATAGCCCAACAGCAATACCTAACGCCGTCCATCTTTTTGCATTCATTTTGTATATTCCTCCCTTGTTTACCCTATCTTATGTAAGGATATGAATATCATTCTCATGTAAAAACATGATAGAATATTCACTAAGTTAGATTCTAGCAAAATTTCATGGAAATGGGAAAAATTATCTTATTTTTTATTTCAGGGAGGTACATACGATGAATAACCGTCGAAATATTTATTTCTATGCCTTACATGAGGAAGGGATGCAGGCAAAGCTGGACCATTTATACGAGCTTGCCAAGCGTTATGATTTCAACATTGTCGATTCTCCAAAGACAGCGAACATCATCGTCAGTATCGGAGGGGACGGAACGTTTCTTCAAGCCGTCCGCCAAACCGGCTTCAGGCAGGATTGCTTGTATGCAGGCATTTCAACAGGTGGCACTTTGAGTATGTATTGCGATTTCCATATTGACGATACGTCTAAAATGATTGAAGCGATGACAACGGAGCAAATCGAAGTACGCAAATATCCGACCATCGAAGTAACCGTCGATAACCAAACTTCCTTCCATTGCTTGAATGAATTCAGCATCCGCTCCGGCATCATCAAAACCTTTGTCATGGACGTATTCATCGATGATAATCATTTCGAAACGTTCCGGGGAGATGGCATGATCATTGCAACTCCGACGGGAAGTACTGCTTACAATAAATCGGTAAGCGGAGCAGTGGTGGATCCGATGCTGCCTTGTATTCAAGTAAGTGAGATGGCATCCTTGAATAATAACCGCTACCGTACCCTCGGGTCTTCCTTCATTCTCAGCGATAAGCGCCGCTTGGTCCTTAAGATCGTTCAGGACGGTAATGACTACCCTGCAATGGGGATGGATAATGAGGCTCTCAGTATTCAACACGTGGAAAAAGTCGAAGCGAAGTTAAGCGATAAAATCATTAAAACGGTAAAATTAAAAGATAATTCCTTCTGGGAGAAAGTGAAGCGTTCGTTTTTATAAGAATCCATTACTAAGTGGTTAGAATGACGTTATGAACGAATTTATGTACTTGATAGATTAGAATGGGGTTATTTTTGATCATATGCGAGCTTTTTTAACGGAGTCTGCGTATAGTTGGGGATTTCTTAACGATTAAGATAGTCGTTAGCATTATTATTGTGTAATAAGTTTCTTGTTGCGGCAGTTTGACCGGGTGTTGTGCCACTTTGATCGGTTGTTGTGCCACTTTTGCAGTTTGTTGTGCCAAATTGTGAACAAGTGCAAGGCCCGTCCCTATTACCTGTGAACAAGTGCAAGGTCCGTCCCTATTACCTGTGAACAAGTGCAAGGTCCGTCCCTATAAAAAACGCTCCAGCACATGCTGGAGCGTTTCGCATTTTATCAAGCGGACAATCTCGCTTCACGTCTTCGCTTTCTGGCGTATTGCACTCTGGAAGCGGTGAAAATCGTTAGTGCGAGCCATATGAACGTAAACGAAATGAGATGGGTGAATGAGAAGGTTTCATTATAGACCCATATGCCGAGTATCAACGTGATGGTCGGGGCAATGTATTGCAGGAATCCGACCATGTAGAGCGGGATTTGTTGAGCACCCTTTGAAAAGAATAATAAAGGGATGGCTGTTGCCGCACCGGCACCCATTAATAAGAGGTCCGTCCCTAATGATACATGGAAAAGGGACAGGGATCCTTCATTGAACATGTAGCCGAGGTAGAGTAGTGATAATGGCGCTATGGTCATGGTTTCCAGGGTCAGTCCGATGGATGATTCGACTTGGATGAGTTTTTTGGCTAATCCGTATAAGCCGAAGGAGAATGCTAGACCAATAGCGATCCATGGGAAGTCACCGTAGGATATCGTTAGGATCAGAACCCCGATCGCCGCCAATCCAAAGGAGACCATTTGAGCCCTCGACAAGCTCTCCTTCAGGATGAATACCCCTAATAGCACACTGACTAGGGGATTGATATAATACCCGAGGCTCGCTTCCACCATTTGATTTGTATTGACGGCCCAGATATAAATGAACCAATTTGTACTAATCAATAAAGAAGCCAGCAGCAGGGCAAACAGCTGCTTCTTTTTCGTGAGCGATGTTTTTATATATGCCTGAAAGTCCTTCCAACGTTTACTGACGACTAAGAATAAGAGCATAAACCAAAAGGACCAAAAAATGCGGTTAGCAAGGATTTCATCTGCCGATACATGATTTAACCATTTCCAATAGATCGGGAGAATTCCCCATAAAAAATAAGAAAAAGCTGTATAGACGATTCCAGCTTGATCGTGCTTCATAAAAACACCCCCAAAACTATTTCTATTTCCGAAATATCTCCATTATATCCATGAAAAGTTTTGGGGGCAATGATTATTTATTTTTTTTATAAACGATGGTCTCGTCTACAACCGTCATATCTACCACTTTGTTTAATAATTGATCGGCATCCACTTTGAAGGGGTCGATGTCTAAAACGGTAAAGTCCGCTGTATAGCCTTCGAGTATGAGGCCTCTGTCCTGTTCATGATGACAGGCATAGGCACTTCCTTTTGTAAACAGGGAAATAGCTTCATACATTGTCAGTTTTTCTTCCGGGCGATATACTGTTTTGTCAGGGTCCAATGGATTCGTTCTCGTAACCGCCGCATGAATTCCCCACAGCGGATTAATCGGTTCGATCGGCGCATCAGATCCACCGGCACATGGAATGCCTTCTTCAAGCAGGGTTTTCCACGCATAGTTATATTTCATGTTTTCTTTACCTAATCTATCAATGACCCAAGGGAAATCCGACGCGACAAACCTGGGTTGAATATCAAGTATTAACGGAAGATCCTTTATTTTCTCGATCAGTTCTTTCCGCAGGATTTGTGCATGGATGAGTCGATCCCGTCTTCCAAAGTGAGAGGGCTCTTCCATGATGGCATCCACTACATTTTCAAAAGCCTGATCACCAATTGTATGAACGGCAATCGGAAGATCGTACTTTCTAGCTTTCTTCACAAGCTCAAGAAGTTTTTCGTTTGTATGGATACTGACACCGGTCGTACTTGGATCATCGGCATATGGATAGCTTAACAGGGCAGTCCTTCCGCCTAAAGCGCCATCAGCAAAGATCTTCATGGCACCGAATTCAATATATTGATTGCCGCTCTGGAAGTGGTGTCCATCTTCCTTCCAATCTTCAATCACTTCATGATGAACCAGTAGGTGAGACCTGAATTTTTTCTTGCCTTCGGTGATCGTTTTTACAAATGCATCATACGTTTTCTTAAAGTTTCCATAATAACTTAAATCTTCTGTATGACCACCGACCAATCCGTTTTCCCAGCAGCTTTCGATCCCCTTTGTCAGGGCTTCTACCAGATATTCGGATGAGATTGGGGGTAATGAATCGATCATCAGATCCTGAGCCTTATCCTTTAACAAACCGTTTAGTGCACCACTGTCGTCTCTCTCAATTAATCCTCCAGAAGGATTTGGAGTGCCTTCATCGATTCCTGCATTTTTTAAAGCGGGTGAATTCACCACCATGGCATGACGGCAAATACGTTTTAGAAGGACGGGATGATCCGGTACGACTTCATCGATTTCCTGCTTTGTTAAAACCTCTGCATCACTCCAGAGGTTTTCGTTCCAGCCTTCGCCAATGACCCATTGACCTTTCTCAAGGCCCTTTGCTTTCTCTTTAATTGCCTCTAGCACTTCCTGCTTACTATTCATACTGGAAAGGTCCAGCCTCATTAACGTTTCTCCATGACCGATCAGATGCATATGACTATCGACAAACCCCGGGAACATCACTTTTTGCCCAAGATCTACTACGGACTCAATCGTGAATTGTTCATTCTGTTCCAGTTCGTCGGATGAGCCAAGCCCTTTGATGACTCCATTTTCCGTGTAAACTGCTTCAACATGATGTCCTTCGTTTTCCATTGTGTAAATGATTCCGTTTTTCCATAAAGTGCCCATGATGTTTTTCCTTTCTTCATAAAAAGTCTATTTTTCAAATGTACCATATTATAGGAAGATTCTGAAAGGGGAAAGGTGTATAGTCCCCATAAAAAATAGAGAGCCCTATTGGCTCCCTATTCCTGTCTAGTTTTTAACTGAACTCATTTCTTTTTGTCTTAGCTCAATTCTCCTGATCTTGCCAGAAGTTGTTTTCGGCAATTCTTTCACAAATTCAATCTTACGTGGATACTTGTAAGGTGCTGTTAAGTCTTTAACATGCTGCTGTAGGGCCGGAATCAATTCCGGATCCTGGTGATCCACATCATCCCGCAGGACGACAAAGGCTTTCACGATCAGGCCCCTTACTTCATCTGGACTTCCTACAACGGCACATTCTTGAACGGATGGGTGCTTGACCAGGGCATCTTCCACTTCGAAAGGTCCAATGGTATAACCGGAGCTGATGATAATATCGTCACCGCGTCCCTCAAACCAGAAGTAGCCGTCTTCATCCTTTTTCGCTTTATCACCTGTAATGTAGTAATCCCCTCTGAATTGCATCGCAGTCCGTTCTGGATCTTTATAATAATTCTTGAAGAGTGCAGGTGTTTCTACATGAACCGCTATATCACCAACCTCTCCGACTTCACATGGATACCCTTCCTCGTTGATGATTTCGACTCTGTTGCCTGGAGTCGGTTTCCCCATTGAGCCCGGTTTCAGCTCCATGCCTTTCATGATGCCGACGAGGAGCGTATTTTCTGTTTGGCCATATCCATCACGTACTTCTATATTAAAGTGCCTCTTAAAGGCATCAATGACTTCCCTGTTTAACGGCTCTCCTGCCGATACCGCACTATGTAATTGATCCAGTTTATAAGTTCCGAGGTTATCCACTTTAGCCATCAAGCGATACTCTGTTGGTGTACAGCACAGAACATTTACCCGATTGTCCTGAAGCATTTGGAGATATTTATTAGGATCGAATTTCCCTTGATAAACGAGTCCTGTAGCTCCAGACCCAAGCACAGATAGGAAAGGACTCCAAATCCATTTTTGCCAACCCGGACCTGCCGTTGCCCAAACCGTATCTCCTTCTTCGATGCATAGCCATTCACGGGCCGCTGTCTTTAAGTGAGCATATGCCCATCCGTGTGTATGGACAACCCCTTTAGGATTTCCAGTCGTTCCTGACGTGTATGAAAGGAATGCCATATCGTCCCTTTTGGTATCAGCGAATGCTAACTCTTCAGAGGCTACTTTCATTTCTTCTTCTATTGCAATCCAGCCTTCCTGCTTTTCTCCCACGACGAACTTCTTGAGATTCTCCATTCCCCTTACATTTTCAAACTGCTCAACAAATGGAGAATACGCTACAATCCCTTTCACATCCCCGTGATCGATACGATATTCCAGATCTTTTGTCCGAAGCATTTCCGAGCTTGGTATCACAACGAGTCCGAACTTAAGGGCTGCAAGATACACGGCGTACGCTTCGATTAAGCGTGGAACCATGACCAGGATGACATCCCCCTTTTCAAGGTTCTCCCCCGAGAAAACGTTTCCAATCTTATTTACATTTTTCAATAATTGTGTGTATGTAATTTCTTCCTTTGTTCCTTCTTCGTTTTCCCACTTGATCGCAAGCTTTTCCTGATCACTTGCAAACTTCTCTACTTCTTCTACTAAATTGTACTTTTCCGGTGCAATGAGTTCTTCCCTCTTCATTATGACTCCCCCTTGTTTGTCGATACTACTTCTTTATTATACAAAATAATTTAAATTTTTTAAATTATTTGTTTATATTTCGTTTATAGTCAAATTGTGAGGATTTTCGACAAACTACCCATAAATCAGGGAATGATTTTCAACATCCGATCAAAAAGCATCATCTTGCAAAGAAAAAGGCTCTTTTCGTAAAGTTTGTTGTCGTGTTTTACTTAGACTAAAACACTTTTATCCCATCCTCTTTCATCATAGTAAAAAACAACATTAGACTTTAACAGAGCCAAAAAGAAAAAAATAAAAAGGAGCGAGAGAGTCTCGCTCCTTGTAGCCATTGTATTTAATTATTTTGCGTATCCGCCACCGATTTGTTGTTCAGCCATTTGAACTAAACGTTTAGTGATTTCACCACCTACAGAACCGTTAGCGCGTGCTGTTGCATCTGGACCAAGTTGAACTCCGAATTCTGAAGCGATTTCGTATTTCATTTGGTCGATTGCTTGTTGAGCTCCTGGAGCTACTAATTGATTTGAACTTCTGTTTGCCATGTGTTTTCACCTCCTTGTTGAATATAGATTGTGTAAAAACACATGGCTTCATGCAATGAAAATAGTTGGTAAATAATCCTAAATTTTAGAGTAGTTCGTCAAATGTTTTTTCTACATTTGAACCTGTTGATCCATCAATCGTGATGGTTTCTGTTTCGTCCACTGCGTCTTTAATCAGGGTGTCGAAATCAACAAAGCTTTCATAATACTCCACTTTTTCTTTTTTAGGTCTTGTTTTTGGTGCAGGTGGAGTGAAAATCGTACAGCAATCCTCGTAAGGAAGAATTGAAATGTCATGTGTATCGATTTTTTGAGCGATATCGATGATTTCCAACTTGTCCATGGCGATGAGAGGTCGCAGCACCGGTGTGTTTGTGACATCATTGATGGCTTGCATGCTCTCCAAGGTCTGACTCGCTACCTGACCGAGGCTTTCCCCAGTAACAAGTGCCAATCCTTCGTTCTTATGGCGAATCTGATCTGCAATCCGGAGCATCATCCGTCTCGTTGAAGTCATGGTGTAATTTTCAGGAACCTGATCATGGATGGTTTGCTGTATTTTCGTAAATGGAACGATATGCAATTTTACCTTCCCGCTGAATGCAGACAGCTTCTTGGAAAGATCGATTACTTTTTGCTTGGCACGTTCACTCGTAAATGGCGGGCTGTGGAAATGAACGGCCTCTACTTCGACGCCTCTTTTCATCGTTAAATAACCGGCAACCGGACTATCAATACCTCCTGAAAGCATCAGCATCGCTTTCCCGCTTGCGCCGACCGGCATCCCCGTTGAGCCTTGATAGGTTTCGGATGAAAGATAGACACCCTCCTTTCTTACTTCTACGTTAAGGTTGATATCGGGTTTTTTCACATCGACCTTTAGACCGTCCATATTGCGGAGGATGTAAGAACCAACTTCGTAATTCAATTCATTTGTATCCATTGAAAACTTTTTATCCGCTCTGCGGGCAGACACCTTAAACGTTTTTCCAGGTTCGAAGCTCTTCTGAACGAGAGCTAATCCTGCTTTCATAATTTCTTCAATATCCTGTGCTACTTTTACAACCGGGCTAAACGATTGAATCCCAAAGATTTTCTCCAATCTTGGAATAATCTCCTCCCCGTTCTCTTCACCTAACTGAATATGCAGTCGGTCGCGGCTTGCCGAAACCGTGATCGTCGGAAAATCCTTCAATGCTTCCAATATGTTTTCCCGTAACTTAGCCGTAAATTGCTTTCTGTTTCTACCTTTGGTTGAAATTTCACCGTATCTTACTAGTATGCGATTATAATTCATCGTGATCTCCTCATTGTCTTTTGTAATAGGGCTATTTCTTTCTTTAATAACTGTATGAATTGTCGGCATTCTTCCATTGTATTGTGAAAAGACAAGCTGATTCGAATGGAACTATTCGCCAGATTCTCTGATACACCCATGGATAGAAGCGTTTGACTTGGCTTACTTTGCTTTGATGAACAGGCGCTTGTTGTCGACACAAACACCTCATGTCGATCTAATGCATGAACGACCACTTCACCTTTGAAATCCTCTATAGAAAAGTTAAGGATGTGAGGGGCATGATCGCTCACCGGTGTATGAACAGAGACACCTTCCATGCTTTCCAATTCTCTTCTTAAATACCGTCTGTTTTCTTCCATTAAAGGAAGTTTCTGTTTACTTTCCGCCAGGTGCATTCTTAATGCTTTTGCAAATGAGACGATTCCACCTGTATTTTCCGTACCGCTTCTGAGATTACCTTCCTGCTCCCCACCCGATATGATCGGCGAAAGCTCAAGTCCTTCCCTCACGAAAAGCATTCCCGTGCCTTTAATCCCATGAATTTTATGAGCGGAAATGCTGCATAAATCAATAAGCTTTTCGTGGAGAATAAGTGGGACCTTCCCACATGCTTGAACAGCATCAACGTGAAAAAGGATCTTGGGATAGTCCGTTAGCAGCCTCCCTATTTCCCGGATAGGCTGGACACTTCCGATTTCGTTGTTCACTTGCATGACAGATACAAGGATGGTGTCATCCTGAATCGCTTCTTTTACTTTTTCAGGTTGAATTCTGCCTTGGTCATCAACATCGAGATATGTCGCAGAATACCCCAGCTCTTCTAATTGCTTAACGGCACTCCGGACGGAAGGATGCTCTATTTTTGTCGTAATGATATGTTTCCCTCTGTGACCGTATTGCAAAGCCGTCCCTTTTATCGCCAGATTATTTGATTCTGTGCCGCCAGAGGTAAAAAACACTTCTTTCTTTTTTATATCTAATAAAGAAGCCACTTGTTCCCTGGACTGCTGAATTAATTTCTCAATTTGCCCTCCAAAAGAATGGATGGAAGAAGGATTGGCATAGTAACTTTCGTTCACTTTAATAAATGTATCCAGTACTTCCTTATATGGCTTGGTTGTAGCGCTATTATCTAAGTAAATCAAGATTCCACCCTCTTTTACTGTGGTGACCTGCGAAACCCGCAGCAGTCATATTCAATCACTAATCTTACCATAAATCATCCCGAACCCAAATGATATTCATGATGCAGGGAAAGATATTATTGTAGTAATACTAATTTTCCATGCTTTTTCTATAATTTTTTGCAATTTCCAAAAATAATCATTGAAAAATGACAGAATTTTTGCGAGAATCATAAAGGAAATAAGCACAGAAGTTATTTAAATATACTAAATTGTAAGATTATTTAGTTTTTCGACATTTTTCTACAATCTTATGATAAGATATTTTTTGCTTATGATAACGATTACAAACGGAGGGGTATATATGAAAGAGAAAGCGCTATCATTTAGCCAAATCTTCACGATAGGATTAATGCTATTTGCTCTTTTCCTCGGAGCAGGTAATATGATTTTCCCGCCATTTCTCGGGCAGCAAGCCGGAGAACATGTGTGGACAGGTATTATCGGCTTTCTTATAACTGGAGTGGGGCTTCCTTTATTAGGCGTTATCGCCATTGCCAAATCGGGAGGAGACCTTCAAACACTTGCGAATCGTGTTCATCCATTATACGGGCTGGTTTTTACAATCGTGATGTACCTGGCCATCGGACCATTTTTCGGGATACCGAGAACGGGAACAGTTGCTTATGAAATCGGAGTAATCCCGTTTTTACCTGAAGATGTTGCGAAATATGGTATTCCTTTACTCGTTTATACGATTATCTTTTTTGGATTGACAGCATGGCTTGCTATGAATCCTTCTAAGCTCGTAGACAGAATAGGAAAGATTTTAACCCCTTCCCTTATCGTGATCCTTACGATCCTGGTAGTGAAAAGTATTGTAACACCTATGGGGGATTTCGGGGCACCGAACCCAGCTTATCAGGATGGACCCTTATTCAAGGGATTCATTGAAGGATATTTAACAATGGATACCATCGCTGCTTTAGTGTTTGGGATTGTGGTGATCAATTCGATTAAAGACCGTGGTGTGACGAGTAAAGCAAGCCTGACACGTATTACGATCATTGCAGGGGTGATCGCTGCTATCGGATTAGCACTTGTTTATTTATCCTTAAGTTACATTGGCGCAACTAGTACAGATTCCATCGGAACACAGGAAAACGGCGGCGCCATCCTATCTGCAGCGGCGAGTCATTTATTCGGCTCATCGGGAACGATCATCTTGGGACTCGCTATTACGTTTGCATGTATCACTACGTCAGTTGGACTTGTTTCTGCATGTTCACAATATTTCGCGAAGATTCTCCCTGTATCCTATCCGAAATTAGTGATCATCATGTCTGCATTTAGTATGATTATTGCCAATATTGGGTTGACTCAGCTGATTGCGGTATCATTACCGGTACTCATCTTCATCTATCCATTGGCAATCGTATTGATCTTACTGTCATTCATGCACAACGGATTTAACGGCTATTCTCTCGTCTACGTGGGAGCTTTGATTCCAACAGGTTTGATCAGTTTAATTGATGGCATCAAAACCGCTGGAGTCGACGTGACAGCCATTAGTCAATCACTTGAATTCCTTCCTTTCTATGCACAAGGAATAGGCTGGTTAGTACCAGCGATGATCGGTGCAATAATTGGATTCGTGATTGCCGCACTTGTTGGACAAACAAAGCGGACGATTGAAGCCAGTTAAAGCCGCTCCCGGGGCTTGTCACCACTAGCCCCGGAGCTGGATGGTAAACATGAAAAAGGACTGATTTAGAATGAATCTTCTAAATCAGTCCTTTTTATATGTGAGTCAGTCGAGCAGATTATTATTTTTCATGAACATCCATCATTTTCTCAATTTTCTTAAGAGCACCTGGCTCTACTTTTTCAATCGTTGTTGCGGCTTCTTCTAATGCTTTTCGGTAATCATAGTCACGAAAGGCTTCTTCAGCAGACTGAAGACCATCTCTGACAGAACTGTACTTACTGCGATAGCGATTTCCGTATTGAATGATTTTCTCCGATAGAAGGACGTTTTCGATTAAATCTCCTGTCTTCGAATAGAAATGATCGACAGTGTCTTCTGCACCCAATAATGTTTCTTGTACAAACTTCATGTTCAAAGGTTTCTCAGTTAAACTGGCATTCACTTGCTCAATCTTCCGATGGACCTCATCGAGAAGCTCTTTATAATCTGCAGGCAATCCTGGAACATTACTCTTTGAAATCATTCTGCTTGCTTCAGACACTTTTTTCTTAAGCTCCTGGATTTTCTCACGGGTAGCCAATTCATCTTTACGTAAGTTTTGTAAGTAGATGGAAAACTCACTTTGCTCCCGATTCAATTCTTCCAGGCCATTTCGGATTTCCTTTAACTCATCACTTAAAATGGAGTATGCTGTGACATTCGATTCTTCTTTATTCATCAACAATTCGTGGCGCTTTGAAAGCTGAATGATTTTCTTTTCTATTTCGCTCGGTGTACCAAGGTCTGCATCATGAAGATGGTAGCCTTGTTTCACTAAGCTTACTTCAGATTGAATGTCTTCATTATCTTCCTTCGCCCTGATCAATCCTTCAGTCGTTTGATCTTTATACTGTTGGACAAAGTGCTTGGCATGAACTTCTTTTTCCAATAAATCGTAAAGGGTCTCGACCTTCACCTTAATTTCCTGAATTCCTTCTTCTACCTCTTCTACCTGAAGCTCTTCAAGATTTTTATTGAAGTGGAGCAGGGTTTCCTTCAGGGATGCAACCTCTTTCCCGACTTCAATATGATCAAGCATGTATCCTTGATCTTTCATCTCTACGTATCCAGCTTCCAGCTCCGATAACTGAGATGGTAAAAGATTTTCACAATCGGTGATCAACTTAGGAATCGTCTCCATTTTGTAGGAAACATCTTTCATTTCCTGTGCCAGGCTAAGCACGATTTCTCTCGCATCCAGATAATTCCCCTGCTCTGTCAATTCATTGAATTGATTCATTTGTTCAGCGAGCCTATCTAAGATATTCTCTATGTACTTAGCTGTTTGACCATATGTATGACGATACGCAAGTAACCGTTTTTTACTGTTTCGATATTCTTCCTGAAGAGATTGAATTTCTTCACGGTTCTTCTCTTCACTACCAATTAACTCATTTAATTCTGATAGTATTTCCCCGATTTTCTCTTCCGTTTCCGTAAGAACCTTGTCGATCAGGGATAGTGTCGCTTTTGTTTTAGTAAAACGAAATTTATCGGTGTACTCTTCTGCATCGAATAGTAGTTCTTCAACATCAGGAAGCTGCACAGCAACAATCTCATCCCATCCCTGTCTCCAACCGTCAAACAATTCCTCTGTTTGCCCCGTCATATTCAATTGTTTCACTTTGGAGAGTTCATCTGAAACCGGCTTGTTCATAATTTCTATTTTCCAAGCTTCATAACGATCAATTTCAGCGTAATATTTTTTTCTAGAGATAAAACCAATAAGGAATATGATTAAGATAAGTATTATTCCAGCGATGACGTATTGCATCTTAAGCCCCCTGTTCAACTATTCAGTAGACATCTATATCAATTTGAATGTTTCATTAATAAATTCTCATTGCTATAATGATACCATGTTAACGACAATTTTTGACTATTAATTTCTAATTTTTCAGTGATAAAAGTCATTTTCAGCAAATTCAAGGAAAAATTGACTTCTTTATATGTATTTTTAATATTACTTTTCGTTGTTCATGGGAAATTGAAGGAATCAATCATTTGATTTATCAGTGCTTATTCATACTAATATACAAGGACGTGAAGACTTATGATAAAAGTGGACGGGCATATCCATACTCCTTTTTGTCCCCATGGAAGTGACGATACATTTGAATTGTATATCGAAAGAGCGCTCACCCTAAACTATTCTACTATAACATTTACGGAGCATGCTCCACTTCCCCAGGGCTTTGAAGATACAACACCCGAGAAGGATAGCGGAATGGATCCATCGCATCTTTTAGAATACTTTCAAACTCTGGATATCCTTAAGGAGAAATATAAAGATAAAATCACGATTCGTTCAGGATTAGAAGTAGATTACATTGCAGGATTTGAGAAAGAAACAGCTGAATTTTTAAGTGCTTACGGTCCTCGATTGGATGATAGTATTCTTTCTGTCCATTTTTTGCAGCACAAGGGAAGATGGGATTGTCTTGACTTCAGTCCTGATGTATTCAAGTCTATGATTGAGCATTACGGATCCGTCGATGCGATTTACGAACGCTATTATGATACAGTATTAAATTCTATCAGAGCTGACTTAGGACCCTATAAGCCTAAACGGATCGGTCATATGACCCTCGTAAAGAAATTTCAACAGCTGTATCCTGCCTCTCATGCTTTTTCAGAGAAAACCTCTTTGATATTAAAAGAAATAGCATCGAGAAATTTGGAATTGGATTATAATGGGGCTGGCCTGGTGAAGCCCTTCTGTGGTGAGCCCTATCCCCCAACAGAAATCATTCAACAAGCTCTTTCCTTGGGAATCAAAACCGTTTACGGGTCTGATGCCCATACAGCTGCCGGTATGGAACAAGGTAGGGCAGAGATGCAATTATAAAAGATAAAGAACTCTTCTACCTGACGAGAAGAGTTCTTTTTGGGTTATGCATGCTTAGATAATCAGCTCTTTCTTCATGACTTCCTTCGCTTCTGAAACGAGTAATAAATCAATCCATTGATCAATATTCTTGTAGTATTGATCGATAAAATAATATTCCTGAGGAAACATTTGCCATACTTCCCTTAATTGCTGGCTATTGAGAAACGGCATCGTCAGCATGGACTTGAGCTGAATCACTAAAAAGCTGACAGGCTGCTTCTTCAGGGCATGATCTTTCATCCCTTGTTCAAACAATCGCTTCATATAATATCTTTCTTTCATTAGATAAGAAGAAATGATTTCACGCACAACCTGTGAATCAATCGAAACTTCCCTCCAGATGAACCTGGATAATTGATGATGTTCACTTTGGAATTTCAAGATTTTGTACACTGCCCGCTTTAAGCATAAATCAGCACTTACATAGTTCAATGCTTCCACTTCTTCCTGAAGAAAGCGCAGATACTGTTCAAAGAATTGAGTAAAGCATGCTTCTAATACTCCCTGCTTCCCTTTAAAGTAATAGGAGATGGTAGCAGGGTTTACATTCGCTCTTTTTGCTATATCCCGGACAGAGGTCCCATCAAAACCATGATCATAAAACAAATACACGGCTGCTTGAAAAATAGCTTCTTTCGTCGGTATGGAGGTATCTAGTTTTTTCATATTTCCCCTTCTTTCAAATATGATAGGCTTATGAAAAAAACAGTGACGAGGGTTCAATCTATTAAAAATCTTATGATGAAAAAATCTTAATCATTGAAGGTTAGGATGAAATATGCTAAAAATGGTTCAATAGATGTTTCTATTATAGTTTGTTTACTCAAAGAATTCGTGTTTTCATGTGGATTTCCTCTAAGTATTTCTCGACAGGATTTGTTGTATAGAAGGCTTCGGGGAACAAACGGACATGAAATAACGCACATTTTGTAGAATTGGGGGAGTTGTTGGTGTTTAAAGCAGAAAAATATCAAGGTACAAAGGAACAGGGCTTTGGTCTTGTTACGAAACAACTGAAAGCTTTATTAGAAGGTGAACCAAATCAAATAGCGAATTTAAGCAATGCTTCCGCCCTTTTAAATCAATTCATGGACCGTATTAACTGGGTAGGCTTTTATTTATATGAAGAAGAAAGCAAACAATTGGTATTAGGACCATTCCAGGGTCTGCCTGCATGCGTGAGAATCCCATTAGGAAGAGGCGTTTGCGGTACATCCGCAAGTGAACAAAAAACGCTTCTGATCGATGATGTCCACCAATTCCCGGGACATATCGCCTGTGATGCAGCCTCTCAATCAGAGATTGTCATCCCTCTTGTGAAAGAAGGAAAACTGATCGGAGTCCTGGATATTGATAGTCCGGAAAAAGCTAGATTTGATGAAGAGGATCAGAAGTATCTGGAAATCTTTGTGGAAGAACTAATGCGTCACCTTTAATACGTGAACATGATGATAGGACCCTGCAGGTGTTTTTCATAACCTGAAAGGCCTTTTTTTATTTAGATTGGAAAAGAGCTTTATCATATCCATTTTTTTGATGAATGATTCAATTTGGACTGGTGTTCATGGCTTGATATACGAAAGAGTACGGGATATTGTCCAATTTGGCGGGTGTTGTGCCCCTTTTGGCGGGTGTTGTGCCACTTTGACCGGTTGTTGTGCCGCTTTTGGCGGCGGGTGTTGTGCCACCTTCAGCATTTGTTGTGCCACCTTCAGCATTTGTTGTGCCACTTTCACCATTTGTTGTGCCAAATTGTGAATATCAGCTGTACACTAATCACTATTACAACACATCACTAAAAAGGAAGGAACCAGCCAACCCGGTTCCTTCCTTTTTCCCTTATGCCTTATCCAACGCCTGCGATAAATCATCCCATATATCCTCCGGTGCTTCCAATCCTACGGAAAGCCTTAGGAGCGTGTCACTGATCCCCATGCTTTTTCTAGACTCCTCTGGTACGACTGCATGAGTCATGGTCGCCGGATGCTGGATCAATGTTTCCGCATCCCCCAGACTCACGGCAATCTTGATCATCTCCAGATCATCCATAAGCTTCTGGGCCTCTTCTTTCGAACCTTTTATTGTAAAGGAAATCATTCCTCCGGCTTTCTTCATTTGTTTCCTCATTACCTCATGTTGAGGATGATTGGAATGGCCAGGGTAAATGACGGTTTCTACTGCCGGATGTTCGGCTAATAGACCTGCAATCTTCTCAGCACTTTCACAGTGACGATCCATCCGCACTGCCAACGTTTTTAACCCTCTTAATAATAACCATGCATCAAAAGGAGAAATGATTCCTCCAATGTCCTTCTGTGTCGTCATGCGAATTTCTGCCATCTTCTCCTGTGATCCCACAACGAGCCCCGCGACCACATCTCCATGACCGCCAATGTACTTCGTCGCGCTATGAATGACAATATCGCATCCCAGTTCCAATGGTCGTTGTAAATAAGGAGAACAGAATGTATTATCGACCACTACTGGAATTCCTTTTTCCCGTGCGACCTTCACGACAAGCTCAAGATCGATTAACTGCATAGTCGGATTGATTGGTGTTTCAACATAGATACAGCTCGTTTGTTCCGTGATTTTCTCACGGATTTCCTCTTCTGTACTCATGGAAGAAAAGTCATGTTGAATGGAAAATTTCTCTTGAAGCAGCTGAAGCAGGCCGAACGTACAGCCATAAACCCCTTGAGAGCATAGGACATGATCTCCTGATTTGGTTAAGGAAAATAACACGGCGGATACAGCTGCCATACCGGAACCAAAGGCAAGGGCAGCCCCGCCACCCTCTAACGATGCCATTCTGTCTTCCAGAATCGATACTGTCGGATTTCCCAATCTTGAATATATATATCCTTCCTCTTCACCAGCAAATCGATTTTCCCCTTGTTTCGCATTTGCAAAGGTATAAGTAGAAGTTTGATATAAAGGTGGCGCTAAACTATCAAAATGCCGGGATGATGCATACCCCTCATGAATCACCCTTGTTTCAAAACGCTTCTCTTCTTTCATATAGTATTCCTCCCAGTATTCCCTTTAAGTCTAAGTAACTACTATTCTAGAATATGATAACCACGACAAAAAAGAAAGCGGTTACACTAAAGTGGTAAAGGGCTATCAACGGTTGTCCCCCAATAAGAATAAGCCGGAGGAGCCATATCGACTCCGGCTTGTTGAAGAACATTATTCCATGATCATTCCATCACAATCTTTCACAACCTGGTTCTTACCATTATTCTTTGCATGATAGAGTGCATCATCTGCTTTTTTTACTAATTCCTTCACAGATTTGGGGCACTGGTCATCCCATCCTCTCCAAGTGGATAATCCACAGGACAGGGTTACGGAAGGATCCGTTTTTATAGGAATCTGTTCGACAATGCGTTGAGCAATCACCAATCCATCCTCAACATCAAGAGAAGGTAAATAGACCGCTAATTCCTCTCCTCCCCATCTGGCAACAAATCCATGATGACTTACGATTCCTTTAATCAGGTTCGCCACCCCGATTATGACTTCATCACCAATTTGATGTCCGTAATTATCATTAATGGCTTTGAAATCATCGATATCAATTAACAGGAAGGTTCCCAATGAATCCTTACCCATGGAAGATTCCATTTCCTCATCGAGAAAATTTCGTGCGAATAGTTTGGTCATATGATCGGTAATGACCATATGCTCAAGCTTTTCACGAAGGGTTGCATTGGTTATCGCAAGGGTCGAGTGATGGATAAAGGACTGAAGCAGCTTATACATATCAAATGAAAACATGTATGGTTCTTTATGTAACACTACGCAAAACCCTAGCAGGGCTTCATTCTGAATCATGGGCACGGCCATGACGGATGGAAAGGCCGCCCCCATATCAAATCGATCGCTCACATCTCCTAAAAAGATCGCATCCCGTTCCTTCTCGATTCTCTCCTTTACATAAGAGATGTACTTTTCCCCTTCTTCTTCAAAAAAAACAGAAGAGCTTTCTTCCAGGATTCTATACTCCCCTTCTTGATGGAGTACAAATCCAATCGCTGATGCTTGAAAGGAACGTTTAATCTGCTTCTTTAAAAACATAACCGTATCCGTCAAACGCAAATTCAAGTTTAATTGGTGGGAGGTTTCATTAATAAGCTGCAGATCGGTAATGAGCCGTTTAGATTGTTCATAGAGCTTGGCATTTTCAAGAGCGCTCCCTGTCGTATAGGCAAGCAAACGAATGAACTCTATCTTCTGGTCCGTGAAGGTTGCATTGGATTTTGACTTCACCTCAAGTACCCCATAGATTCCCTGCTTCCCTCTTAAAGGTGCATATAGGACATTCTGTTCCCCGACTTCAATATTCCCATTCACAAATGCCTGCATGGCAGACTCATTGGCACGATCAAAGTCAAAGTTTTTAATGGGGAGAGTCCCGAATTCATACCGGTCGTTAGACAATAACAAGTGAAATTCATCAATTGGGAACACTTGCTTCAGCGTTTCAATGATCTGTACGAGAAGCGTATGGACATCCCTAGTGGAGTGAAAGATCTCTGTTACTTTAAATAATTCCCTGTACCGTTTCTCATCTTCGAGTACGGTCTGGATTCCACCTGTATGCTGTAAAAACTGATTGCTTGCTTCCCAAAAGGCATGGAGCCAGCCTTCATCCACCTTTTCTTTCCGATCCTCCCTCTTTACTAAAAGAATCGCTAAAGGACTGCCATCTTTATTCGTAAAGTGAAAACGAATGGTGAAATGTTCCTCTTCCTCGACCATAACAGGAGGAAGAATGTATTCCTCCTTTGTTTCAGCAAGAGTGAGAGGAACATCCCTATTGTGACCGGGGTGATATAAGAAATAGGCAGACTCGCTATAAAAATATAAAAATGCCCGATCAATATCAAGGCAGTCTTTGATAATCGTCAGCCACTTTTGCAATTGAGCAGAATGCCCCGACTCTGCTGACATTTCTTCATATATTAAATCAAAAAGCTTTGACTTATATTCAAGTAAAGAATGATGAATTACATACATTTTTCTCACCCACACCTAAAAGGTTTGTGAAACTATTATCATCGCTGGCCCTGAGCCAGTACCAAATCTTCTTGTAGTACAACGAGCCATAATGACTGATCCACCGCTAAGGAATGGACTTGTACAGGTTCTGCTTTTCGATCTGACAGATCCAATTGAATCGGGTCTTTGTCTTCATTAAAGGAAATGTCTATCAACTGGTCACGCTCATTATATTCAAAGGGGTGTTGACTGGAAATCATTGAAGAAGGAGCATCCTTTTTCTCTTGTAAAACCTCTAAAGATTCCGAAAATAACACCCATTGTTTCTTATCTAATTGGACCCAGATCCCATTTTTATCTTTTGTGAGCCCTAACATTTTCACGGTTTTCTTTAACGACACACTATGTAATACCTTAAAATAATACTGATTGCCTCTATCAAGTTCATACATAATAAGGACAGGCTGGTCTTGAGCCATCTTCGCTACAGCAATGATGGGATTCCGCTCTCCGTTTCCTGCAGATAATACTTCCGCATGGATCGGTTGTTCAGGAACCATCACGTGTTCTCTCGAGTTAGAAGAATAAACAAACCCTCCTAAAACAACCAATATACACAGGCCGATCAATACAAATCGAAGGGTTTTTTCTCTTTTTGATTCTTTCAACGACACTCACCTATTTAACATATTTTCCAAGTTTTATTATAGCACAAGAAATGACTTATGGACTATTTAAGCCGATCACCTTTGCATAAATCTACGAATCCAAAATACTTACTTGACTTCTATTCTCTCGCATCATATAATATTCTTTGTGTAAAATAATGCAGCTTCAGTGAAGTCCTTTATGATCGTATTTTGTTCCTCTAACCTTGAGGTGTATCTTGTAACCCTCTGCTGCTAGGGCGAAGGTACATGAAAACAAAATGCACATAATTGTTTATTCACAGGTGTTTTTATTTTACAACAAAATAAAAACAATAAAGGAGGAGTCATTCATGGCTCGATATACTGGCCCAAGCTGGAAATTATCTCGTCGTCTTGGAATCTCTCTAAGCGGTACGGGTAAAGAATTAGAAAAGCGTCCTTACGCTCCTGGACAACATGGTCCAAACCAACGTAAAAAAATCTCTGAGTACGGTTTACAACTTCAAGAGAAGCAAAAACTTCGTCACATGTACGGAGTAACTGAGCGTCAATTCCGTAACCTATTTGACCAAGCTGGCAAATTACAAGGTAAACACGGTGAAAACTTCATGGCGCTACTTGAGTGCCGCCTGGATAACGTTGTTTATCGTTTAGGTCTTGCTCGTACTCGCCGTCAAGCACGTCAACTTGTTAACCACGGTCACGTTACAGTGAACGGATCTCGCGTAGACATCCCTTCATTCCGCGTTCTTCCTGGTCAAACAATCTCAGTTCGTGAAAAATCACGTAACCTTGACATCATCAAAGAAGCGATGGAAGTGAACAGCTTTGTTCCTGAATTCCTAACTTTCGATGCTGACAAATTAGAAGGTACATTCACTCGCGTTCCTGAGCGTTCTGAATTACCAGCTGAAATCAATGAAGCTCTTATCGTTGAGTTCTACTCTCGTTAATCTTTGTGAGAAAAACACTGTCCATTTTATGGGCAGTGTTTTTTTTTAACTTCTTTAGTTGTTTGAACATTTATTAGTAAAAATCGAAGAGTTCACATCTGTTTTACGTATGTGATGGAATTAGGAGAAGCGTTTCTTATGAAGTTATTTTCAAATTTTGAGATATATTTTCAAAAATGGACTGTTTATTTTCAATTTTCAAGATATATTTTCAAAAAATTGCACTTTTATTTTCAATTAATACAATATATTTTCAAATCCCCCTTCCGAACACAAAAAAGCACGGTACCCGCTCCAAAAAGAGGAACGGATACCGCACTGTCAGATTCAATACTAGTATTATACGTACTGAATTCTAAAATATTTCTTCTTTCCGCGGCGAATGATGGTAAATTGTCCTTCGATTTTGTCACCTTCGCCCATCACATGCTGAAGATCCGTGATACGCTCACCGTTGATGTAAATCGCACCGTTCCCAACATCCTCACGTGCCTGACGCTTGGAAGGCGAGATTTTTGCATTGACGAGCAGATCGATTAATCCGACTTCTTCTCCTTTATATTGTTCAAAAGAAGGAACATCTTTGAATCCTTCCAGAATTTCAGAAGCTGATAAAGACTGGATATCACCACTGAATAAAGCTTGTGTAATGCGGATTGCTTGGTCAAGTGCTTCCTCACCGTGAATGAGCTTAGTCATTTCTTCTGCTAACGCTTTTTGCGCCTTGCGAAGATGAGGTTCCGTTTCAACAGACTGTGCCAGAGCATCGATTTCTTCATGGGAAAGGAATGTAAAGTATTTCAGGTATTTCACTACATCTGCATCGGCCGCATTGATCCAGAACTGGTAGAACTCGTAAGGAGATGTCTTCTTCGGATCTAACCAAATCGCCCCACTTTCGGTTTTACCAAATTTACTTCCGTCCGCTTTCGTTACGAGTGGAATCGTGAAACCAAATGCCTTCGTTTCTTCTTCATGGGTACGTCTGATCAATTCAAGGCCAGTCGTGATATTTCCCCACTGATCACTTCCACCGATTTGGAGCTTACAATTGTAGTTGTCGTATAGATGATTAAAGTCCAGCGCCTGCAGAATGGTATACGTAAACTCAGTGAACGAAATACCTGATTCTAAGCGTGATGCAATTGTATCTTTCGCCAACATGTAATTCACACCCACGTGCTTACCGAAATCACGAAGGAATGTAACAACATCCATTGCTCCGATCCAGTCATAGTTATTCACCATCACTGCACCATTTTCCCCTTCGAAATCGAAAATGCTTTGGAGCTGCACTTTAATGCTCGCTACATTCCCCTGAATCGCTTCAATTGTCTGCAATTTACGTTCCTCATTTTTCCCACTCGGGTCACCGATCAGGCCAGTTGCTCCCCCCACTAACACGAGAGGACGATGCCCTTGATTCTGAAAGCGTCGCAGTGTTAAAAATGGCAGGAGATGCCCGATATGCATACTGTCTGCTGTTGGATCAATCCCGCAGTAAATGGAGATACTTTCTTTATTCAACAGGTCCTTCAACCCTTCAGCGTCCGTTTGCTGATACGTGATTCCACGCCATTCCAAATCTTTTATCAAATCCATGTTTTTTCCTCCTTTTTTGTAAAACACGCACGGCAATACCCGAAAAAAGACAACAAAAAAGTCCCTGCAAATATGCAGGGACGCTGTCGCGCGGTACCACCCAATTTAAGGAATTACATCCTTCACTCATTAAAGATAACGGCTTTAACCGTTTGCTGCTACTAAAGGTTCACAGCAAAAGCTCCAGGATGTAATTCATCTGCCATTTGTGTCAGTTTACAGCAACCACTGACTCTCTTTTTAACAGGGAAGGCAGACTACTTATTCCTCTCATTGCGATCACACATTCATTTTTTAAGTTCATACATCCAGCTAAGAAGCCAGATCATCAATCATTCGCTATATAAGGTTTTTACCACATTCTAAATAAATAGTCAATAAACCTACTAAAAATACTGCCCGACCAACAACCCTTTTATTTGACTTTTTACGACAGCTCTCTCGTAAATATGCTATAATGGGAATGTTCTGGGGGGAATGATTATATGAAGGAAAAATGGAACAAATTACTTGAAAAACTAGATCCTGCAATCAGGTTCTTTTCAAATACTGGATTTCAAAAACGAGCTAGAATTACATACGGAGTATTTTGGAACCTATCCCTGATACTTGTCGTTCTATTTGTATTAGGCTTTGCATTTGCAGGAGGAGTCGGAGCCGGTTATTTCGCTTCTCTCGTGAAGGAAGAACCGATTCGTCCTTATGACCAAATGAAGAAGGACATTTACAACTATGAAGAAACGTCGCAGCTTTACTTCGCTGATAATGTCTATCTGGGAAAACTCCGGACGGACTTGGAGCGCGAAGAAGTAAAGCTTAAAGATGTCTCCGAAGACCTGCGGAATGCTGTCATTGCAACGGAAGATGAATACTTCAAAGATCATAACGGTGTCGTACCCAAGGCAATCATGCGTGCCGTACTTCAGGAATTCACCAATTCCTCTACCCAATCAGGTGGAAGTACACTCACTCAACAGCTGATCAAAAACCAAATTCTGACGAATGAAGTATCCTTTGAACGAAAAGCGAAGGAAATTCTTCTTGCTTTACGTTTAGAAAGATTTTTTGAGAAAGACGAAATACTGGAAGCGTATCTGAATGTAGCGACTCTTGGTCGTAATTCTTCCGGTCGGAATATCGCCGGTGTCCAATCGGCTGCTCAAGGGATCTTCGGAGTGGACGCCAAAGATTTAACCTTGCCTCAATCTGCTTTCATTGCAGGACTTCCACAAGCTCCTTTCTCTTACACTCCATTCACGAATAACGGAGAAATGAAAGAGAATCTGGAAGCCGGAATGAGCCGTAAAAACACTGTACTCTACAGAATGCACCGGGAAGGTTACATTACGAAAAAAGAGTACAATGATGCTGTTGCCTATGACCTGTCGAAAGATTTCATCAAGGCTAAACCATCACCGAGCGAACAATATCCATGGCTGACAGCTGAACTGGAAAGCAGGGCAGTGGATATTATGACGGATGTACTGGCTGAGAAAGACGGATATTCAAAACAAGACCTTGAAAACAATGATGAGCTTGAAGAAAAATACCGCACGCTCGCGGATCGTAATGTCCGTCAAAGCGGATATGAAATTCATTCAACCATCAATAAAAAAATCTATGATCAAATGCAGAAAACAAAAGATGCCTATGAAATGTATGGTCCTCCGAAATATGTAACGGCAACGGACCCTGAAACAGGGGAAGAAGTGGAAGTACAGGAACCGGTTCAGGTCGGAGCGATCATGATTGAAAATAAGACGGGACGCATCATCAGTTTCATCGGCGGCCGTGACTTTAAAACGGAACAAATCAATCATGCCACTCAGGCACTGAGATCGAACGGGTCCACCATGAAGCCATTACTTGCGTATGCCCCGGCACTGGAATACGGATACATTTCACCTGGATCCCCTATTCCTGACGTTGGTGTAAACATCAATGGGTGGACGCCTGAAAACTACTCGCTTAATGAACGCGGACTTTTCCCTGCAAGACATGCACTTGCAGAATCATTGAACTTACCTGCAGTAAGAACCTATGCCAATATCTATAACCGAAATCCATTTAAAGAATTCCTTCTGAAAATGGGCTTCTCATCACTTAACAGCCGATATGATAATAACCTGTCACTTGCACTGGGAGCCACGACAAGTGGTGTAACAGTCGAAGAAAACGTAAATGCCTACACCACTTTTGCAAACGGCGGAAAATTCATTGATGCCTATATGATTGATAAAATTGTCGATCAAGAAGGCAATGTGGTTTACGAGCATAAAGTAGAACCGGTGGATGTGTTCAGTCCGCAGACTGCTTACCTCACCATCGATATGATGAGAGATACCCTGGATCATTCACTAGGTACGGGGCGTTATGCGAAGAAATTCCTGAACTTTGGTTCAGACTGGGCCGGGAAATCCGGAACGAGTCAGGATTACAAGGATCACTGGTTTGTCGCATCCAATCCGAGCATCACTTTCGGAACCTGGTTCGGATATGACACACCTTCTTCATTAAATACACCGGGATCCCGGGCACAGTATGGACATTATGGATTACGTAATATCCGCTTATGGTCATACTTATTGAATGATACGAGGGACTTGGCTCCTGAGCTGATCGATCCCGATGCTTCGTTTACAGCACCGGAAGGCATTGTAAGGAGATCCTTCTGCTCCATTTCCGGATTGCTGCCATCAGAAGCATGCAGTCAGGCCGGGTTAGTGAAAAGTGACTTATTCAACGCTAAATATGTACCGACCAAAACCGATGACAGCTTACTAATGAGCCGTTATGTCATGGTTAACGGAAAGAAATATTTAGCTCTGCCTAATACGCCGGAAGAATTTTCACAGCCGGGAGTGATTTTGAATCCTGACTTTGTGAAGAATGTATTTGGTTCTGTACCTGGAGATCCAAACAAACTCATTCCGGAAGGTGACAATCGATTCAAAAATGTTCTGATTGCAGAAAATAAAATTTCTGACGACGGATCAGCTCCCGGTACGGTAAAAGCAAGTGCTAATGGAAATACCATCACTTGGACGTCATCCGCAAGCAGCGATGTCGTCGGATACCGTGTATATAGTAAATCTGGCGGCAAGGTCGGCAGTGTCAAGTCTGGCGGAAGTTATTCAATTTCCGTTGGAAATGGTGATTTCTATGTGGTTTCCGTAGACGTAGCCGGAAGACAATCTGCACCTTCCAATACTGTACAAATCGGAAAACCGGAGCCTGAGCCAAAGCCTGAAAAACCGGCAACGGATCCGAAACCGCCTGGTGATAAACCAGCCGATCCCCCTCCTAAACCAGACAAGCCTGAGCCACCACCTCCATCTGATGATGGAGGCGGTGATGGCGGCGGTGGAGACGATGGAGTCGGTGACGGTGGCGGCGCAACCGAGCCACCGACTGAGCCTGATCCACCTGCTGAGCAGAACTAGATACAAGTTGAAAACGAGCGAAAGTATTTACTTTTCGCTCGTTTTTTTGTTCCCTCCCTCGCCCAAACCAAAAAAGCACCCACAAAAGAACCCCCGCTCCACGAGCGGGGGTTCTTCCACCTATTAATCTTCCATTGTACTTAAATCACCGGTAGGGAGGTCTAACTCCCATGCCTTCAATACTCGGCGCATGATCTTTCCGCTTCGTGTCTTCGGAAGTTTGTCTCGGAATTCGATTTCTCTAGGAGCCGCATGGGCAGCTAATCCTTTTTTAACAAATTGACGAATCTCTTCTTTTAGCTCATCTGTCACTTCATATCCGTCGCGAAGAGCGATGAACGCTTTGATGATTTCGCCGCGAACCGGATCAGGCTTTCCAATAACACCTGCTTCGGCGACTGCCGGATGTTCTACAAGCTTGCTTTCTACTTCAAATGGACCTACTCGTTCTCCAGACGTCATGATGACATCATCAATCCGGCCCTGGAACCAGAAATATCCGTCTTCATCCATATAAGCTGAATCTCCAGAAACATACCAGTCACCAGGCATGAAGTATGAGTCATACTTCTGTGGATTATTCCAGATCTGGTTCATCATGGACGGCCAGCCTTTTTTGATCGCTAAGTTCCCCATGCGGTATGGGGGCACTTCGTTTCCTTGATCATCCACAATCGCTGCTTTCACTCCCGGGAATGGTTTCCCCATGGAACCTGGCTTGATTTCCATGCTCGGATAGTTACAGATCAATTGACCGCCTGTTTCCGTCATCCACCAAGTATCATGGATGCGGAGATTGAATACTTTCATTCCCCAGCGCACAACTTCCGGATTCAGTGGTTCACCTACGCTCAGGATATGGCGAAGAGAGCTTAAGTCGAATTGTTTCACGACTTCATCCCCGGCACCCATCAACATCCTGAAAGCCGTTGGAGCACTGTACCAAACCGTCACTCCATAGTCTTCGATCGTTTTATACCAGTTCTCAGGCTTGAAGCGTCCCCCTACAATAACGTTCGAGGCACCTGTCAGCCACGGGCCGAAGATTCCATATGAAGTCCCTGTGACCCAGCCCGGATCAGCTGTGCACCAATACACATCCTCTTCCTGAAGGTCGAGCACCCATTTGGAAGTTTGATAATGTTGGATCATAGCGTTATGGACATGAAGGACCCCTTTTGGTTTTCCAGTGGACCCTGATGTATAGTGAAGGATCAACCCATCGTTCCGGTCTACCCATTCTACTGCCAGTTTATCGCTCGCTTCAGCAAATTTTGATAGGAAGTCAACATGAACATCGTCCTCCTGTACCTCATCCCCAATTAGAAACACATGCTTTAAGTTCGGAAGTTCACTTACCGGAACCCTCTTTAATAGTTCAGGAGTCGTGATCAGTACCTTTGCTTCACTATCCTCTAATCGATCACGGACGGCTCCCTCCATGAATGCTTCAAACAGAGGACCTACGATGGCACCCAGCTTGATCGCACCCAATACGGAGAAATACAATTCCGGTGATCTTGGCATGAAGATGAAGACACGGTCACCTTTTTCAACATCCCCAAAACGCTTCAATACATTTCCTGCTTTGTTCGACATCTTCTTCATATCAGAGTACGTATATTTTTCATCACGTTCTGCATCTCGGTAATAAAGAGCGACTTTATTTTTCCTGAAAGATACTGCATGTCGGTCGATTGCTTCATGAGCCAGATTGACACGTCCTGTTTCCGCCCATGAAAATTCTTTTTCAACATCTTTCCAATCAAATGATTCATACGTATTTTCATAGCTTTCAAGATTATAGTTTCCCTTTGTCACTGGTAACGCTTCCACTTTCATATACCGCATCCCCCTTATGTAAGAAATTACAATCTTATTATAGTATAAATTTAATATTTTCTCAATTTTTTAAAAAATCTGCCATAAAGTTCTCCCTAGTATTTTTAGGACAAAAACGGTTCAAACCCCTGCTCTATATAGGTATTGCAGAATAATATTTCCTCTGCAGACGTCTGAAAATTTCGTGAAAGCGCTATACATTTTTTCATTTCATGTATAATGTACTTGAGGAATATCTTTAGGTGGTGTCCAGATGAAATTGAAAAAAACCTATAATGCAACAGAATTAAAGACAACAAAAGGAAATCTCATCATTGAAGGCCCGATTTCCGCTGAAGAATTGGCACGTCTTGATTTTCACGAAGACTTGGTCGCTTTCAGACCTCCTGCTCAGCAACATAAAGCCCTTGTTGAGATTGCCGGTTTACCAGAAGGACGAATTCTGATTGCGAGAGACAATCATACGATCGTTGGGTATGTTACATATTTATATCCTGATCCTCTTGAACGCTGGTCTCAAGGGAAAATGGAGAATCTTATCGAGCTTGGAGCAATCGAGGTCATCCCTAAATACCGCGGGGCTTCCGTCGGGAAAAACCTGTTAAGGGTTTCCATGATGGATGATCATATGGAAGATTTTATTGTCATTACGACTGAATACTATTGGCATTGGGACCTTAAAGGAACCGGCTTGAACGTATGGGAATATCGTAAGGTGATGGAAAAGATGATGAACGCTGGCGGTTTGGAGTATTACGCAACTGATGACCCTGAAATCAGCTCCCATCCAGCCAATTGTTTAATGGCGAGAATCGGTAAAAGAGTGGATTCAGATTCCATCCAACGATTTGATCAGCTGAGATTTATGAATCGTTTTATGTATTAATGGAGTTCTGACAAGTTTTCTAAAGGGGTGGAGAACGTGATTGTAGAAGAAATCATGAAAACGAAAGTCGAAACATTAAAGGCAGACGATACAATTGAAACAGCCATAAAACTAATGCGGGAGAAGAAAATCAAGCATATCCCGATTACGAATGATGCTCTGGAAGTAATCGGAATCGTGAGTGACCGTGATGTAAAAGACGGTACCCCATCTATTTTTCATGATGACTCCTCTACTAGTGAGTTACAGAATCCTCTTAAGTTGATCATGAAGAAAGATGTGATCACAGGTCATCCATTGGATTTCGTAGAAGAGGTTGCCGCTCTTTTTTATGAGCACCGAATCAGCTGCCTGCCTATCCTGAAGGAAAAAAAGCTCGTAGGAATCATAACTGAAACAGACCTGCTGTACACTCTCATTCAACTGACGGGAGCCCACCAACCCGGCTCTCAAATTGAAGTGAAAGTCCCACATAAAGCTGGCATTCTCTATGAAGTGGCCGGTATCATCAGAAGAAATAACTCTAATATTCAAAGTGTCCTCGTGTATCCGGATAAAAAGGACGAAAACTTTAAAATACTTGTGTTCCGCGTAAGAACGATGAATCCGATGAATGTGATCGATGATCTCAAGAAAGAAGGATATGACGTGTTATGGCCAAACATGCCAGGAATCTCATCATGACCAAAGATGCTGTCTTCATTTATTCAGATGAACTCCTTGAGTATCGGTTCTCTGATGAGCATCCTTTCAATCAAACCCGATTGACCTTGACGATGGACTTACTCAAAGAAGTAAATGCTCTTCAATCAGATGAAATTGTCCCCCCACGAATGGCTACCGACGAAGAACTATTTCTTAATCATGATCCCAACTATGTAAACGCCGTCAAAAGAGCGAGTGTCGGCCAACTCTCTCAAGATCAGGCAGAAGGGTTTGGTATTGGTACAGAAGATACCCCAATGTTCAAAGGAATGCATGAAGCAAGTGCTTATTTAGTGGGCGGAACGTTGACGGCCGTTGATTATGTCATGACGGGAAAAGCGAAGCATGCCCTCCATCTCGGCGGTGGTCTGCATCACGGCTTCAAAGGAAAAGCATCCGGCTTCTGTATTTATAATGACAGTTCAGTGGCGATTCGCTATTTGCAGGAAAAATATGGGGCGCGGGTCCTGTACGTCGATACAGATGCTCATCACGGAGATGGCGTTCAGTGGTCCTTTTACGATGATCCGGACGTTTGTACCCTGTCCATCCATGAAACGGGACGTTACCTCTTCCCAGGGACAGGTAATATTAATGAGCGCGGTCACGGTAAAGGATATGGGTATTCCTTCAATATACCCCTCGATGCCTTTACAGAGGATGAATCTTGGCTCGAAGCCTACGAAACGTCCTTCCGTGAAGTCATTGAATTCTTCAAGCCCGACGTCATTTTGACTCAAAACGGGGCAGATGCCCATTACTATGATCCCCTCACCCACCTTTCAGCTACTATGAATATATACAGGGAAATCCCTCGTATCGCCCATGAGCTTGCTCATGAGTATTGCGATGGTAAATGGATTGCCGTTGGTGGGGGTGGCTATGACATTTGGAGAGTCGTCCCAAGGGCATGGAGCATGATTTGGATGCAGATGACCGGTCGAATGGACCTCGCCTCTTCCTTCCCTGGGAAGTGGACGAAACGCTGGCAGAGTAAGGCAGGTGTCACCTTGCCATCTGAATGGTGGGATAGACCTGACATATACAAGCCGATTCCGCGAAAAGGGGAAATCACGGAAAAAAATAAACAAACTGTTGAAAAAGCCCTATACTCCATCCGACAGCAACTGAGGCAAAAGCCTAGCAGTTAATCGAAAAAAAGAGGCGGCTTTTTAAACAAATCAACAAAAAACCAAGGACCTCTCATCACCACTGAGAAGCCCTTGGTTTTTATTGTTCTTCGTAAGCAGGGTCTGTAATGATCACTTCGACCCGTCTGTTTTTTTGGAGATTCTCCCTGGTGTCATTCGGGGCAATTGGCCGTGTGTCCCCATATCCGACGGCGATAAAGCGCTTCGGATCCAGGTTCTCCGTTTGAATGATGTATCGAATTACACTGCTTGCCCTTGCAGAGGAGAGTTCCCAGTTTGATGGAAATCGATATGTACCGATTGGACGATTATCTGTATGTCCTTCTACCTTCACGAAGTTTGGGATTCTGGATAAAAGATCCCCCACTTTATTTAAGAACGGATAAGCGTCCTCAAGGACCGTTGCTTCACCTGAGGCAAATAGAGCTTGCTCCTGGAGAACCAGTACGACACCTCTCTCGGTTCTTGTGGCAACTACAACGTCACTTAATTTGTTTTCATTTAAGTAGCTCTGAATATCCGCTAAAAGTTGAGTTAACTCTTTGTCGGCTTGTTCACTGCTTTGAGGCTGCATTTTCTCCATTTCCATTTCAGGTTCAGCAGAAGGGTTCTCGAATGGAATGACAGATGGGTAAAACTCGAGGATTTGACGCTGTTGAAAGGAATCAGCGATGGCCCTGAATTTCACAATATCTATTTGTGACATAGAAAACAATAAAATAAAGAATACGAGAATAAGAGTAATGAGGTCAGAAAAGGTCACCATCCATTTTGGAGCACCCGTGGGCTGAGACGCTTGTTGTCGTCTACGCTTCATCGAATGATGCCTCCTCTTGTTTCCTGCTCGAGTACATCTCCAGTTCCTCATTAGATAAGAACACTCTTAGTTTCTCTTCTAATAGTTTTGGATTTTGACCAGATTGTACTCCAACAACACCTTCAATCACGATTTGCTTCATAAACACTTCTTTCTCTGTTTTCATCGCTAATTTGGATGCCATGGGCAGAAAGACAAGATTTGCAAGGATCGATCCATATAAAGTCGTTAATAAGGCAATGGCCATATTCGGGCCCAATGACGTTGGATCATTTAAATTCTTTAACATCAGTACGAGACCAATCAAGGTCCCGATCATACCCCAGGCAGGTGCATACTCCCCCGCCTTGTCCAGTAAACTTTTATTTTTACGATGTCGCTCTTCTAAAGCGATGATTTCAGCATTCATTATATCTACGATCACGTCCTGCTCAATGCCATCCACTGCTAAGAGGACACCTTTTCGAATAAAAGGATCCTCCACTTCTTCCACTTCCGCTTCTAATGCGAGAAGGCCTTCACGTCTGGCTTTTTCTGAAAGTGTCACAAACGTGCGAATGAGACCTTGAAGATCGTATTCCTCGTCACGAAAGGATTCTCTCATCACTTTCCCCATTTGCTTCAATTCCTTGATAGAGAAGCTGACCAACATGGCAGCGACCAACCCGCCTATCACAACAAACATGGAAGGCAGATCTATGAAGGAACTGAAGCCTGTAATACCTGCGTTCGTAATGATGGCGAAAGCGACGAATAGAAACCCAACTACAACCCCGATTGGTGTAAGAACATCAAGCTTTTTCATTTTGACTCTCCCTACAAAAATAAGTTCTGTTTGTCTTTATCTTTTATATCGACAAACTTCTTATTTTGTTGAGTTACGATGTTCAAGTCGATGAGGAAGAACAACTGTTGATTCTTCAACCGTTTCTTTGTTCATATATTTCGTTAATAACCTCATCGCTACAGCCCCGATATCATATAAAGGCTGAACAACGGAAGTTAACTGTGGTCTAACCATAAGCGCCAGTCTTGTGTTATCGAAGCTGATCACTTCAACTTCATCGGGGATGGACACGTTTTGATCCTGGGCACCGTGAACGACTCCAAGGGCCGTCTCATCATTTCCGACGAACACAGCGGTCGGCTTGTCCGCAAGCTCAGAAAACTTCTGCCATGCTTCAAGTCCTGAATCATATGTGTACTCACCTTCAACAACCAGGTCGTCACTATATTCCACTCCGGCTTTGGCAAGGGCCTCTCGGTACCCTTCCAACTTAAACTTCATGTTAATCGTATCGTGGAAAGGACCACTTACAAATCCAATCCGTTTATGCCCTTTTTCTAATAATTCCGTAACAGCATCATAAGAAGCCGCTTTGTAATCGATATTAACAGATGGAACCTTGTTTGTTTCTTCCACTGCCCCCGCTAACACGATTGGTACCGGAGAACGTTCGAATTCCTGAACATGCTCTTCGGAAATGTGACCTCCAAGAAACAGGATTCCATCTACTTGTTTTCCAAGCATCGTGTTAAGAAGATGAAGTTCCTTCTCGGCATTTTGATCCGAGTTACTTAAGATGATATTGTATTTGTACATCGTTGCGATATCTTCAATCCCACGTGCCAATTCAGCATAGAAAATATTAGAGATATCCGGAATGATGACTCCGACCGTTGTTGTTTTCTTACTTGCCAGTCCCCTTGCTACAGCATTCGGACGGTATCCAAGGCGGTCTATGACCTCCAGTACTTTCTTTCTTGTTGCCGGTTTTACATTAGGATTTCCGTTGACTACACGTGAAACGGTTGCCATGGAAACATTTGCTTCTCTTGCTACGTCATATATTGTAACGTTCATCATTAACTCTCCTTTACTCTTCTACTCATTTATCTTATTTTACACTAAATAAACCTAAAGAAAAAAGCGATTACAATAGTTTGTTAAAAAATGCACATATTTATATTCACGTTAGTGTTTTTTTCAATGTATATAGGTTATTTATCTGCAATTACCTAGATAATCATACGATAGTCTCTATATTCCTGCAACGACTCCGCCTTATCTTAATAAAAAGTTCATAATAGCTTGAGCTTGCAGAAGCGGGGGAGGTTTAGTGGAGAAAACAAGCAAAGGACGAATCTTCAGAGGGTATTTTGACAGGTTATTGGTTGGGGATTTCGCTGATATATTTGGGGGTTCGCTGTTATATTTGGGATTTCGCTGATATATTTGGGATTTCGCTGATATATTGAAGATTTCGCTGATATATCTGGGATTCCGCTGTTAAAAATCTGAATTCCGCTGTAATAATTAGATTTCGCCGTTATATTTGGAATATCGCCGTTAAAACCGAAATTTCGCCGTTAAAATCAGAATTTCACCGTTAAAATGAAATTTTCGCCGATATCCCTAATGAAGATTCGATGTTTCAATTAAAAACTCAGGTATTTCGCTACTCCCAAACAAAGAATTGGGCTTTCAAAAGGACATTACTTTAAAAAATGCCTAAAGTGATCGTAAAAACTCGTATTTTTCTTTCGAAAATCAAAAACAAAGGGTTGGACCCCATGAATAGGATCCAACCCTTCTCTTATATACATTATACTTCGATCGTTCTGCCTTTTAATAGCTCCTGGTAGAAATGATCAAATTGATCTAAATCCATTTGCTGAGCTGAATCGGATAGGGCAACGGCAGGATCAGGATGAACCTCGGCCATTACTCCATCTGCACCGATGGCAAGTGCTGCTTTTGCCGTTGGGAGCAATAGATCTCTACGTCCAGTCGAATGTGTTACATCCACGAATACCGGTAGATGCGTTTCTTGCTTAAGAATTGGGACAGCCGAAATGTCCAATGTGTTTCTTGTTGCTTTTTCATACGTACGAATTCCACGTTCACAAAGGATGATGTCTCCATTTCCTTGTGAAATGATGTATTCGGCAGCGTTGATGAACTCATCGATCGTTGCAGCTAAACCGCGTTTAAGCAATACGGGCTTTTTCACTGCCCCGGCTGCTTTTAACAGCTCAAAGTTTTGCATATTTCTCGCACCGATTTGAATCACATCAATGTATTCCAGCGCAGGTTCGATATCGGCTGGATTAACGATCTCACTTACGACAGCTAAATCATATTCATCCGCCACTTTTTTAAGAATTTTCAAGCCTTCAATCCCGAGGCCCTGGAAATCATAAGGTGAAGTTCTAGGTTTGAATGCCCCGCCTCGAAGCAATTTAAGTCCTTTTGCTTTAACGGCCTTCGCCACTTCAGCCACTTGCTCGTAAGATTCAACGGCACATGGACCGAAAATGAAATGAGGCTTTCCATCACCAATGGAATCTCCGTTGATATTGACAATCGTATCATCCGGTTTCTTTTTACGGGAAACAAGCAATGCTTTACGGTGATCGTCTTTTTGCAACTCTAAACCGGCTTTAAAGATCTCTTTAAAAATATGTTCAATGGTAGAATGTTCGAATGGACCATTGTTATTTTCTTTAATCAGATCTAGCATGCCTCTTTCGCGAACAGGATCATAGCGGTATACTCCTTGAGTCTCCTTGACACGCCCGATTTCCTGAACTAGTTTAGCACGTTCATTAATGGTGTCTAATAGTTTTAGGTTCATCTCGTCGACTTGTTTTCGTAATTGATCGAGCTCTTGATTACTCACAATACAGCACCCTTTCTTTTTTTATCCTGTTCATACGTAAAAACTGTTATAGTTTTAAGAAAGTATGATACATTTTTGATATTGAAACTTATTATAATAGAACATATCTAAAATGTCACGATAAAATTCTTTATTAATTAGACGCTTTTAAGCACTAAAGTATTTTAGTATTGTATGAGAATAGGCTAAAGTGGGTGAACACTAATTGAAAAATAAGCAAAAAATTTTTGCATTAGATATCGGAACCAGGTCGGTCGTCGGGATTATTTTAGAAGAAATAGACGGAATATTTCAAGTTTCAGATATTTTAGTAGAAGAGCATAAAAAGAGAGCCATGCTGGATGGTCAGATTCATGACGTTCCTGCTGTATCAGAGGTCATTTACTCCATTAAAGCGCGTTTGGAAAAGAAACATGGCCCCCTTTATAAAGTGTGTGTCGCAGCAGCCGGAAGAGCTCTGAAAACGGAAATAGCATCTTGCACATCAAATATTAAAGGAAAACCCCTTCTTCAAAAAAACGATATCCTCCATCTGGAGTTAAGTGCTGTCCAGCAAGCTCAAGCATTAGCTGCAGAAAATGAAAATGATACGAAGGGCTACCACTATTACTGTGTTGGTTATTCTGTCCTATTTTACCGTTTGGATGGTGAAGAAATCGGAAGCCTCATCGATCAGCAAGGGGATGAAGCCACCGTCGAGATTATCGCGACTTTCCTCCCACGTGTCGTGGTTGAATCCTTGATTGCGGCACTCAATCGCGCCGGCCTTGAAATGGACGCTTTGACATTAGAGCCCATCGCTGCCATTAATGTGCTTATTCCAGAATCCATGAGACGACTCAATGTAGCCCTCGTTGATATCGGAGCAGGAACATCGGATATCGCGATCACCAATATGGGGACTGTCATTGCCTATGGGATGGTCCCGACAGCCGGGGATGAAATAACGGAAGCCCTCAGCCATGAATTATTGTTGGACTTTCCACTTGCGGAACAGGCAAAGAGGGAGCTTCAGTCCAGAGATCTGATTACTGTTACCGATATTCTTGGCTTTGAAACGAGTTATCCTGCACATGAGGTGGTGGAGAAAATCACACCAGCTGTGAATCGGTTGGCAGAAGAGATTTCAAAGGAGATTCTCCGTTTGAACAATGGAAAGCCCCCACAAGCTGTCATGCTTGTAGGAGGAGGCAGCCTAACACCTGTACTGCCCGACCGATTGGCAGCATCCCTGCAGCTTCCTCATAATCGGGTCGCTGTAAGAGGCGTAGAGGCGATTCAGAATATAACCATATTGGATGAAGTAACGAAAGGACCTGACCTCGTTACCCCGATTGGAATTGCCATTGCTGCTAAACAAGCCCCTGTTCAATACGTCACCGCTCACGTGAACAATCAACCTGTCCGATTGTTTGAAGTAAAGGACTTAACGGTCGGCGACTGCATTTTGGCTGCTGGGTTAAAGTTGAGTAAATGGCACGGGATACCGGGAAGTGGATTCTTTGTATCAGTCAATGGTCAAGATATATCTTTGCCAGGAGGTCACGGTCACCCGCCCCTCATTGAAAAAAATGGTCTGCCTAGTGCACTTGATGAAAACATTAAAAATAACGATATTATTTCTGTTCATAGAGGAAATGACGGAACTCAACCCAGGGTAAGCATCGGTGATCTGATTGACACGTCCTCTTCTAAACAGATTGTCATTGGCGATGACAATTATGTAGTTACTCCACTCGTATACAGAAACAATCAGCGTGCATCCCTTGATGATACCATTCAGGATCGTGATTCTATTCGAATCGAATTAACGGAATCACTCTTCGACGTGTTAAAGCATTTTGGGTATGAAGAATGGGTAGAATGCACAAAGCCCTATCATATTTCCATCAATGGAAAAGAAACGTTCTTCCCTGCCTATAGCGGAAAGCTATTCATAAACGGTATTGAGGCGAAGCTTTCATCAAGGATTCAGCAGAATGATATCGTTTCATTCAAACCTGGTTCCACACCAACGGTAAAGGAGCTTCTCATCAAGAAACAGCTCACCCCGGGGTCCACTATCCTGATTACTTTTAACGGCAAGAAAGTAGAACTTATGAAAGAGAGCAGCCGGGTTTATCGCAATGGGATTAATCTTAAAATGGATGATCGATTATTATCCGGTGATACAATTGAAATAGAAGCACAACAAATGAGCTCATTTATTTTCCAAGACTTGTTTAATTCAGTTGAAGTCAATATGCCTTCTCATGCGAATGGGAGCTTCGTACTCTTGAAAAATGGGGAGGAAACCACCTTTTATGAGGAAATCCAACAGGGGGATGAACTCGAAATCGTGTGGCCTAAAGGGACACGCTGACTATCAGACAGAAAAAAACTGGCATTTACGCCAGTTTTTTTGTTTACGATCCAACTTGGCCAGGTAAGCTGCTCGTACGGTTAGTTGGATGGATATTGTTATTATCTGTAGAAATAGAGCTTGTTGAAGGCTGAGTGCCGTTTACAGAAGAGGTCGAGTCGCCTGTCACTTCTTCTCCCGCTTCTTTCACTTTCCCACCAATATCCTTCAATTCTTCTGCTGCTTCTTTGGTAGTGGCTATAATTTCAGAAGAATCTTCTTTTACTTGATTCACTTGATCAATCACATCATCATTCACCTTTTCATAAAGGCTCTGTGCATCGTTGATCGCTTCCTTTAATACAGTAGACGCCGTTTTAAGGCGATCCTGCCAGTCGTTCATGATTCCCGATGGATTTTCTCTTACCTTTGCCACCATCCCCATCGTAGAGTCTTTCACGTTTGATGTTCTCGAAGATACTCTCTTTCTTGTTGTTTTATCAAGCATAGCCACTGCGCCGCCTACTACAGCTCCCACAACCATGCCTTTTAATAACTTACCGTTCTTCTCACCGGAAGTGCCGTTCTTCGTAGTCGTATTACTTGTTTGAGTTTTATATGGTACAGTCTGTGTCATGAATCGTTCCTCCTAGTTTACTTTAGATAATTTTTTATTCTTATAGAGTAAATTCCCTGTATTATAGAAAATAAACACATGGGAGGGAATTACCAAAAATTATTAGGAATCCCAAACGAAATCATCAGTAAGTACACATAAAATAAAAAAGACCCTGTCAAAACAGAGTCCTTTCCCCTACAACTTATTTAATTCATTCTCAGTAATATTCCAATGTGAAGCATTCCAGCCTGGTTTCCCTTCAATAAAAAGAAAGGCTTGCGGCGATTCATGCTTAATGCCGTACTTCTCAGCAATATGACTGGATAGCTCCCTTGATTCCTGAACGGCTAAATAGTAGCCGTCTTCTTCTTCATGCTTGTTTAAGAAAGCTTGGTATTCGTTGAAAGCATTTGAGCTTATCGGACATGTTAAGCTGTGCTTCATAAAAAAGAAGCGGGAACTTGTTTCAGAAAGCTTTTCAAACTCTTGAACGGTTTCAATCTTTTGCATGAGATTCATACTCCCTTTCATACATGTGCTTTATTAGACAAGAGACAAACGGATGCCTCCTGGCTTTTAATTGCAACAAAAAAACGGTGAAGTAATCATATCACTTCACCGCCCCTGGAATCAATTATTATTGATTGTATGTTTTTTCAGTTTCATCAAACGCCTTTTTTGTTTCTTCGAGCTTTTGATTCACATCTTCTGTTTCTTCAACAGGTGTTGTTTCACCTACAGCAACAGCTTGCAGCTCATCATTTGTTTCTTGAAGCTCGTTATTATTAGAGCGGTATGTTTTCAGCTTGCCAACCACATTGTTGGATTGCTCCTGTACTGATTTTGTTAGGGCAGAAGATTTTTCTTTCGCAACCGCTGCAAGTTCATTGCTCTTTTCTACAGCCGTGTCTTTCCACTGACCTGTCTTTTCTTTCAGGACGCCTGCCTGTTCGTTAATATCATGACGAAGATCTTTACCGGATTTAGGAGCCAGTAGTAGAGCTGTAGCCGCTCCTACGATTCCTCCGATCAGTGTTCCGATCATGAAGTCCTTTGAATTAATGTTGTTGCTGTCATTTGTTTGGTTCTGGTTCTGGTTTTGATTGTACTGTTGTGTCATTTTAAAATTCCCCTCTCTAATTGTTATAAGATCTTGCTCTTTTTATCAATTTTTCTTGAGAACGAACTTCTTTTGGTGTTTGGTTTTGAACAGCTTCATCAGGTTGAGTTGGCTGTTTTTCCTGTTTTTGTTTCCATTTGTCCTTTAACTCAATGAAAGCATTTCCCCACTGAACAACCTGTGAAATCTTCCCTTGATTCCGTTCAAGTTCAGTTGAAATGGAAGTACTTACTTTCTTAACCGAGTTATTAAGGTTCTGGATGGAGTGCCCTACATCTCTTACTGCATAAACAACAGTGTTCAGATCCTCAGATTTCTTCTGGATATCCTCGGCTAATAGGTTTGTTTTATGTAGTAATTCTGTGGACTCTTTTGTTACTCCTTGAAGCTGACTCTCAAGGCCGGTCAATGTAGTTGAAACACTGTCTAAAGTTGAGCCTAGAGACTTCAATGTTTTCATTACACTCATAACTAAAATAAAAAATGCAACTGCTATTACAGCCACGCTTAGATAAAGAATTATTTCCATATGCCACACCTCCATGTATAGAAATTCTTTACCCTTATCATAAACAAATAAACATTATACTAGTATTTCTTCCTTTCTCATGAATTCTCCTGCATGAAAAAATAAAAAATATTTCTTCTTTTAGCTTTTCTCATTTTGTTTATCGCATCCATTAAATCATGTTTTAGGGTACAATAAAATGGACTATATACAAAGGGGAAGATAACATGAAAGATCCACGCATTGAAAAACTGGCAAAAAATTTAATTCAATATTCCGTGCAGTTACAGCCTGGAGAGAAAGTATTGATCGAAAACTTCGGCTTGCAACGGGAACTAGTGACAGCACTCGTTAAGGAAGCATATGCAGCCGGGGGATATCCTTTTGTGTCACTTAAAGATCACGCAGTAGACCGCGCATTATTGATGGGTGCCCAAGAAGAACAATACAACATGATTGCAAGCTTTGAAGCGAATGTCATGGAACAGATGGATGCGTATATCGGTTTGCGCTCAGGTGATAATATCAGTGAACAATCGGATGTACCTGACGAAAAGATGAAGATCCATGGAAATACAATTGGTAAAAAAGTACATAGAGAAATTCGTGTCCCTAAGAAAAAGTGGGTCGTGCTCCGCTATCCGACTGCTTCGATGGCACAGCTCGCCAATATGAGTACAGAAGGCTTCGAAGACTTCTACTTCGATGTCTGCAACCTGGACTACAGCAAAATGGACAGTGCCATGGATAACCTGGTCGAACTCATGAACAAAACGGATAAAGTCCGCCTTGTCGGAGAAGGGACGGACCTTACATTCTCAATCAAGGACATTCCTGCAGTGAAATGTGCGGGACGCCTGAACATTCCCGATGGTGAAGTGTACAGTGCACCTGTGAAGAATTCGGTGAACGGCGTGATTTCTTACAATACGCCATCTCCATATAACGGATTTACGTTCGAAAATGTAAAATTGACATTCAAAGAAGGTAAGATTGTTGAAGCTACTGCAAATGACACTGAGCGAATCAACAAAATCTTTGATACGGATGAAGGGGCAAGATACGTAGGTGAATTCGCCATTGGTGTGAATCCATACATCCAGCATCCGATGCAGGACATCTTATTTGACGAAAAGATTGATGGCAGCTTCCACTTTACACCGGGTGAATGCTACGAAGAAGCGTATAATGGAAACCACTCGAACATTCACTGGGATATGGTGATGATTCAGCGTCCTGAGTATGGTGGAGGCGAGATCTATTTCGATGATGTATTAATTCGCAAAGACGGTCGATTTGTCATTGAAGAACTAGATGTGCTGAATCCTGAGAATTTGAAGTAAACGGAAAAGCCACCGTCATGAATCATGACGGTGGCTTTTTATTGTAGTGTGAATCTTTGGAGGGCCGACTGATTGGATGTTGAACACTTGAGAATGATTGCCTGTTGAAATTCTTGGGATATTTGCCTGTTAAATTCAACTAATTTTTTGCCTGTTGAATTTCAGCCTTTTTTTGCCTGTTGAATTTCAGCCTTTTTTTGCCTGTTAAATTCAACTAATTTTTTGCCTGTTGAATTTCAGCCTTTTTTTGCCTGTTGAATTCAACTAATTTTCACCTGTTAAATTTTAACCTTTATTTGCCTGTTAAAAACACCGCTTTTTTAAACAGTTAAATTCCCCACCATTTTCAACTGTCGAACCCAGCTATCATAATCAATTCAACCTTACAAAATAGAAAAAACCGGCTCCCATAAGAACCGGTTTTTCCATATTAATTTTCTGCTACCTGTTCCTCCAGCGTTTTTTCATACGCTTGTTGGAACTTTTGTACGTCTCCTGCTCCCATGAAAATCAGCACTGCGTTTTCATGTTTGAGTAAGGCAGTCGTATCTTGTTCATCTATAATCTCGCATCCTTCAATCTTGCTTCCAAGATCGTTGATCGAAAGTTTCCCATGATTTTCCCTTGCGGAACCGAAGATTTCACATAAGTACACTTTGTCTGCTAGACTCAGGGTTTCTGCAAACTCGGAAAGGAAGGTTTGCGTACGTGTAAATGTGTGAGGCTGGAAGACAGCAATGATTTCTTTTTCAGGATATTTCTGTCTTGCAGAATCCACGGTTGCTTTGATTTCAGTCGGGTGATGAGCATAATCGTCGATCAGGATTTGAGTGCCCACCTCTTTTTCAGAAAAGCGGCGTTTAACTCCTTTAAATGTGCTTAATCTCTCTTGAACGATGGCTGTATCCAGCTCTTCATAATGACAGATCGCAATGACGGATAAAGCATTCATGATATTGTGATCCCCGAAGGTTGGAATTTTAAATGTTGCATAAAATTCATTACGCACAAACACATCGAATGTTGTTCCGCTTCTGTCCCGCGATACGTTTCTCGCCTGGAAGTCATTTTCCTCAGCGAAGCCGTAAAATACGACTGGCACTTGAGCCTGGATTTTCTGTAGCTGTTCGTCATCTCCACATGCGATGATTCCCTTTTTCACTTGCATCGCCATCTCCTGGAAGGCAGAGAAAACGTCATCTACATTGGCAAAGTAATCAGGATGATCAAAGTCAATGTTCGTCATGATGGCATAGTCAGGGAAATAAGACAAGAAGTGACGGCGATATTCGCACGCTTCAAATACAAAGTACTGAGCATCCACTTCACCTTTGCCTGTTCCATCCCCAATAAGAAATGAAGTCGGCTTTGCACCACTGATGACATGTGCTAATAAACCAGTTGTAGACGTTTTTCCGTGTGCACCCGTTACCGCTACACTTGTAAATTTCTGCATGAATTCTCCAAGAAATTTATGATATCTAGTGAGGGGTAACCCTTGCTCGACAGCTGCCTGAATTTCTTCATGCGTGTCAGGAAATGCATTTCCTGCGATCACATGCATATCCCCTCCAATGTTTTCTTTTTGGAAAGGAAGAATTTTTATATTTGATTCATCCAGTGCCTTCTGAGTAAAGAAATATTTATCTACGTCAGATCCTTGGACCTCGTAGTCCATATCGTGGAGTATTTGGGCTAAAGCACTCATACCCGACCCCTTAATTCCTACGAAATGATATATAGTCATAATAGAACCTCCAACAATCGTCTATCTAAAAGCATTATATGAAATGAATATTATTTTGCTATCGGTCTTAAGCTTTTGATATTGAGTATAGAAAAAAGCGAACTTTCTTCAACTTGAAATATTATATCATTTTTTAAAATCCCTGACCATGCACAAGCTACGAAAGACTGTGTAGAATGAAGTTTGGTGCTTCTTCTTTTAAATACGTTCTCCATAATACTCCAGTTTTTTGATTCATTTGACCATAATGATTTTTCATATCTGATAAAATCCCCTCTGATTTGACGGGGAAAACAGGACCTAAGATCCACTGATGTGTCACCAACGGGACTTTCCTCACGAAATAGATCCCATTCTCAACAATTCCCTTTTCTTTACAATCAAGGTTTGTTTTAACAGAACTTTCTTCATCCTGAATGATATTTAGACATGTAAAAGTAGCTTCTTCATCCTGTGTATCGATTTTTCCAATGGTGACGGGCTCCCACGCTGCTGTCAGCATGATGGCACCAAGCAGTTTTACTGATTCATGCAGTGAATGGGACTGAAGAAATTGAAAGAACAGGGTTTGCCCCTTGATGGTTTTGTAATCAAACAAAAACCATTCTTGAAAGAGCTTTTTGGTTTCTTCATCCATCCGAGACTCATCATGTAAAAGAAAACGTTTAGAGAACATCATCTTGGCCCGTACCTTTTCTCTAATGTTCGTTTCCTTCAAAGCGTACTCGTGCGCTTTTCTGTATAGGTCTTTTATATGATCCTCGGCCATTCGCTGCTTTTTAACTCTATATTGCTCTAGATTTAAAAGGCTGTCTGTTTCTTGCATCCTCTCACCTATTCGAATTCTACTTTTTCCAGTCGGGGGTTTGGACGGAGTTTTCTCCCTGCCTTGGCTTCAGGGGAACCATCTATTACGACGTTATCCCCTGTAAAACCGACATGGATTTTCAGAAGACTGCTTCCCACTCCATACATATCAACCGGAACCTGATTTTCCTCAAACTGGCGAATACGATCTTCGTTAAATCCACCTGACACCACAATCTTGACGTGGTGGAACCCCTCTTCATCCAATGCCTGTCTTAATGCATTAATGAGTTGCATATTTACTCCCCGCGGGTCAAATGTGCCGAGCACGTGTTGATTACGGAGGAAGTATTTATCGATCATCATTCGTGATGTATCTACCCTTACCCCTTTTAATTCAGGGCCAAACTCCCGCGCTACCTTTAATGAGTCTGTAATGGCATCATTATTATAGTCTACCAGAGCGATCAGCTCGTCTTCAGGAAATGTTTCCTGGTAAGCTTTAGTGGCTTCTACGATATCTCCATTGAATAATTGGATGAGGGCATGCGGCATGGTTCCCATCCCTTTCTTCCCCCACCATTCGTTCATGGCATGGGTAGCCTGAGCTGTAGATCCACCTATGAATGCTGCATATCCATCACCGGCTTGCTGAGTAAAGTGATCATCTCGATCACCCATGAAGATGACAGGTTTTTGTTTACCTGAAATAGAGGCAGCTTTCATTACATTATAGACACTCGTCGCCACTGATGTTCTTCTTGCCAGGATGCCATCTATGATCCCTTCCAAATAGCCAAAGTCCTGGTAGCGTCCCTTGATGGTCAGTACCGTTTCAAATGGTGAAATTTGATCCCCATCTTTTAAAGAGTGGATCTCGAGATTTTGCGGGTTATCGGCAAAACTATGTAGAAGTGCAATGACTTCATCCGTTCCACAAATAACGGCATGATTCTTTTGAAAGAATTGCATGGTGACAACGGCATCCGGTTTATACTTTTTGGCGATTTCCTTCGTTTTCAAAAAATAAACAGCTGAAAACCAGCCATCCTTGATTCTTTCGTCAAACTTAAATGTATGATTGGTCAATCTGTTGAGTTTTCCTTGAAGTTTCAATTCTATTTCTTTCATTATTAAAGCTCCTTATGGCTCTTCCTACATAAAAATAGGTATTCTGTTTACTGAATCCTAAAAGGACACATATAAACAGAATACCATGTATTAAATGATTCTACTAGTCTATGCCAGAGTCTCCAATTCACTTTCGGAAATCAGGACATCCCTTGGTTTACTGCCTCTGGACTCTGAAATGATTCCATTACTCTCCATCATTTCCATCAATCTCGCCGCCCGGTTATAGCCGATTCTGAATCTGCGCTGCAAGGCCGAAGCAGAAGCCCCACCCTGGTCGACGACAAATTCACATGCTTCTAAAAATAATTCATCTTCTTCCTCGGTAACTTGTGCTTTCTTGATTAATTCATCCTGTTGAAAGAGGTAATCCGGTTCTCTTTGCTCTCTTACATGATTGATGATGTCATCGATTTCGTCATCGGACACGAAGGTTCCCTGTAAGCGGACCGGCTTCGATGAACCATTTTCCAGGAAGAGCATATCACCTTTACCCAATAGCCTTTCAGCACCGCTCCCATCAATGATTGTTCTTGAATCGACGCTTGATGAAACGGAAAACGCCACTCGTGTTGGTACATTGGCTTTAATCAAGCCTGTAATAACATCGACTGAAGGCCGTTGAGTCGCAATGATCAGGTGAATCCCGCAGGCACGTGCCTTTTGGGCGATTCGGCATATCGCTTCTTCAACATCCGCCGGCGACATCATCATCAAGTCGGCTAACTCATCAATGACTATGACTAGATATGGAAGCATATCGCTGTATTGTTTATTCCGTTTAGCCAGTTCATTAAAGCGTTTAATATCCCGTACACCTGTATGAGCAAATAATTCGTATCTTCTTTCCATTTCCTCAACAGCCCATTTAAGAGCTGCAGTAGCTGCCTTCACATCTGTTATAACCGGACTGACAAGATGTGGGATCCGGTTATAGGGAGCAAGCTCTACCATTTTCGGATCGATGAGGAGCATTTTCAATTCATCCGGTGATGCTTTGTACAAAAGACTCACGAGTATTGAGTTGATACATACACTTTTACCTGAACCGGTAGCACCGGCGATGAGTCCGTGTGGCATTTTGCTTAAATCAGTCACAATCGGCTGTCCGGAAATGTCCAGACCAAGAGCAGCGGTCAATGGGGAAGTGGGCTCTTGAAAGGCCGGACTCGCGATGACTTCACTAATGCAGACCGGCCGGCTCTCCCGGTTAGGCACTTCAATACCAATCGTATGCTTACCTGGAATAGGGGCCTCCATTCGTATATCCCTTGCAGCCAGGCTAAGCTTGATATCATCTGATAGATTGGTAATTTTATTCACCTTCACGCCAGGTTCCGGTTGAACCTCGAATCTAGTGACAGACGGGCCTTGTGTGACATTCACTACTTTGGCCCTCACATTAAAATTATGAAGGGTCTCGTCCAGTAAAATCCTTTGCGAATCAAGCCATTCTTCGCTCATTTCCTTTGATACAGGAGGCATCAGATAATCCATTTCAGGAAAGACGTAGTCTCTTGTCCTTTTAGAAGATGAGCTTAATTCGCTATAACTCTTTACCGCTTCTTCTCCTTGAACCGGGCCAGCTTGCGATGTTTTCTCTTCTGCATGCTGTATGGATATTGATTCAGCTGCCCTTTCTTGATTTACTTCCTTTACAGGCTCTTCCTTCTTCTCTTCTTCTCCAGCCCTCTGAGTTAATGTTTGGTGCTCACTTTCCTTGCTCGCCACATTTCGAGCTTTGCGCGTATCCAACTGCCGCTTATCTTGTTTCAGCATCAATACGTTAAAAGGAAGATGAGATCTCTTTCGCTGCCTAGGCTCTTCCCCCTTTGGTGGTTGTGGAGGAGGTGTCGATTCCGACTCTTCCCGTACTCGGTTATCCTCGCTCGGAGGCTCATTTTGTACAACGGGTTCTTGAGCTGGTATCTCGTGGACAGCTTTAGCAGGTTCCTGTACTTGTTCATCCCTTGCAGAATAGGCAGGCTGTTGGATAGGCTCTTCATCTTGCACAGAGTCATTATGCTCCTGCTCTAAATGTTGCTCTTCGGGTGCTTGCTCTAGTTCCGAAATAAGTGAAATACGTTCATTTGATTTCTGTGAAACTTCTTCAGTAAGCTCTACTTTTTGATCCGGTTCATCAACCGGCGTTGTTTCATCGATAACTTCATCTTCTACCATTAGAACATCTTCAGTCTGATGTTGTTCAAGATGTTCCTCCCGGAAATTCGTCATCACTTCGACTGGTTCATGGTTAAAAGGTTTTTCGGATTTCTCGACAGCTGTCTCAGCTTCAGCGATTTCTTGTGATTCTTTTTCCAACGGAATTGAATCCTCTGCCGCTGATAGAGCTTCATGATCAATCACAACTTCTTTGCTTTCTTCGTCATTATGTAAAAATTTCTTAAGTTCGAACTCAACTTGCTCTTCTTTTTTCACCGGTCTTCCTCTGAAGCCATAAATAGGTGACGGAATTTCCGTTGGCGTAAATGGCCTGCTATTTCCTTTTTCTACTTTAGGAGTTTTCTTCGTTTTGACAGTAACCGATGGTTTTTCTTCTTTCCACTTTGTATGTTTAGAAGGATGGTTCCGGCTCTTATTCTTTTGTTCCTTGGCTGGCTCTTCCTTCTCTTGGCTTCTACGGTTTCTATTCGTTCGTGGACGTTCTATATTTTCCCCATCCGATATAAGGGGAAAGCGAAAATTCCCTTTAGGATATTGATACGTCATTCTTGCTTCTACATCTCTTGAATGATTGGACCCTACTATATTTTTACGTTCAGTTTTTTTACGTTCTATATGCTGAACTTCATCATTTTTTTCATCATAATACTCTTCAAATTGTTCATCATTATCTGATAATTTGCCAAACATTTTTTTAATCCAACTCACAAACATCACTCTTTCTTTCATACTTATTTATATTTTATCAGTTAAAGAGAAAAATTCGAGTCATTTCGATAGAATAGGAGAATTGTTAAGGGATTGTGTCGAAATAAACATAGGTGTAAAGAGAATGTAATACGTTTTGGAAGATATTTTCGGAAATATGTTGCAGAGCGAGTAGTGGCTGATTTCCGCTCCAGGTGCTCGCTTTCCGCGGGGCGGGCGGTGAGCCTCCTCAGCTTCGCTTCCGGGGTCTCACCTGTCCAGCTACGGGGCTTAGGGGCTCGAGGTCATAAGCCAAGTCTGCCAAAAAGGCATAGAGCGCCTTTCCGGCAGACTCGTCTTATGCTTTCGCCCCTGGGCAAAGCCCCTCCGCTTTTCGTACTGTCCCGCTTCTCCCGCAGGAGTCGAGCACCTTCCGCTCCAATCAACTTATGAATGATCTATGTATTTTCCCAGAACTCGGTAAAAAATCTAATTAAAATAAACTTGCCATATACAAGTTTATATACATCCCAATCGTACGACCTCTAACATTAATAAAAACAAAAATACCTGAGCCCATACTCCGGACCCAGGTATACATTTTTAAGCTGTGAATGGCTGACCTACTTGGTAAGTATCTTCAAGAACGAGGATCCCTTTTTCTTGGGGAGCATCTGGAAGTGCCAGTTCTTTGGCAGAACAAATCATGCCTGATGAGGCCACTCCGCGAAGCTCTGCATCTTTGATGACCATTCCGCTTGGCATGACAGCTCCAACTTTCGCAACAACGACTTTTTGTCCTTTGTCAACATTAGGGGCGCCACACACGATTTGCAGGGTTTCATCCCCAACATCCACGGTACAAATGTTCAATTTATCTGCGTTTGGATGCTTTTCTTTTTCAGACACAAATCCTACCACGAATTTTGGTGAAAAGTCTGCTTCCAATACTTCATCGAAACCGTTCTTCTTGATGGCTTCATTGATCAATTGGAGCTTCTCTTCATTCATTTCGACAGGTCCCACTTCACTTAAATCCATATACTTTGATGCATGGAATAGGTTATACCCAAGTGTTTTCCCTGTTTTCTCATCAAACAAACGTGCTGCATCTTCTTTTCTTTCATGCTGAACTTCTCCCTCAAACCCTGGATGCATTGTAACGATCAGGGTATCACCAATACCTTCTAAGTTATAAAATACGTTCATTATTTCTTCTCCCTTTCCTTTTTGCGATTTTTTGCCAGAATGAAGATCGGCTCTAATTCTCCCTCTTCATACACAAAGGAAAGTGCCGTAATTGGTACATTTCCTGTTGTAAAGAAGCTCATCGTTAGTTGAGCCAGGACATCATAACCTGTTTCATTGCGAATATCCCCGATGACCAGCACATCCTGATGAGGTACCGATACGGTCATTTCACCTTGAACATCATTGCTGACTTGTTTTAAGAAAGCGTCATTCAATATTCGACTTGCATCATATCCATCATTATTGTTCAGAAAATAGAAGATGTTTCCTGCTACTTCATCCTTTTTCATTTCTGTCGGCAAGCTTCTTACATTGAATAAGGCGGTTTCCTTCATTTGCTCGTGAGTCCATCCTTCAGCCTTTAGCATATTTTCATCTAAAAGGCGGTACGTTTTCCCAAGGTCAACAGCATAATAGATACGCGTTTCAGCTGTATGATCATCCGTAACGAGGGCAACCCCTTCATTGGATTCGGTTGCAAAAGAAGTGGAACGGATCACTGGAAACACTTTTTTCTCTTTGTTCCCAATATCTGCTCCAGTTCCCATTACATTTAAAGCTTCCTCAACATAATAGACCACTTCATCGATAATCGACTTATTGTTTTCTTTCCATTTAGATACGATAGGAGGCAGGGCTACGGTAATGCCTTTATTAGTATCGGTGTTCTCAATTCTCAGTGAATCCTTATCTCGATCATATGTAAACGTACGATTTGGTTTCTCTAATCGTTCCTGGAGTATACCTTTTAGCTTTTTTATGTCCAAATCTGATCCTCCTTTGGTGGTACTTTTATAATAGAAAGTATCGATCCAATACTTTCATCTTTGATTCATTCACTTATAACATTTTACATCAAAATCTTTAGAATACAAAAGGAACCTGTTTCATTTAAGGCAAAAAGAAAAGGGATCCCAAAATAAGGTGATCCCTTTTGCTGTTATTACAAAGCTAATGAGTTCATAAAGTCCTCGATTTGTTCTTTTGATTTCCGGTCCTTGCTTACGAAACGCCCCAGTTCACGGCCGTCTCCGTATGCCAGAAAGCTTGGAATTCCGAAGATATCCAATTCAATGCACAGATCAATAAATTGATCTCGATCTACGTATAGGAATGTGTACTCTGAATATTGGCTCTCGATTTCCGGAAGGATTGGCTCGATGATCCGGCAATCGGGACACCAGTCTGCAGAAAACATAAATACATGCTTGCCGTTTTCTTTCAACTGATGGAATTCTTCCACTGATTCAAGCTTGCGCATTTTATTTTCCCCCTGTTTCAATCGTCATTTGATTAGGTTTAATCCAACCTAGTTTACGCATATATTCAGATATTAACAGGCTTATGAATGCAGGTCCAACAATATGCAACAGAAGGACCTTCATGGTTACATCCCAGCTGAATCCCATCGTTTTAAAAGTCATGATTTGACCAACAAAACCACTTGTTCCCATTCCAGCGCCAGCTGCATTGTTTTCCATTAACCAAATAGTGGTTCCGATGGGTGCCAATATCATGCCCGCAACGGTCGGGGGAATAAGGATTCGGGGGTTTCGGATAATATTAGGCACTTGAAGCATCGAAGTACCTATTCCTTGTGCAATCAATCCCCCCACTTTATTCTCCCTATAGCTGATGACAGCAAAGCCTACCATTTGGGCAGCACATCCAATCGTAGCAGCGCCGGCAGCCACCCCGTTCAACTCAAGCATAAGGGCGATGGCTGCGCTTGAGATTGGGGCCGTCAATGCAAGACCCATGAGGGCGGCAACCAAAATACCCATAATAATCGGTCTTTGCTCTGTCGCCCAGCTGATCCAGCTTCCAAACATACTCATAAAGTCAGCGATTCCCGGTCCGATAAAATAAGCTGTTGTGAATCCGCCAAGGATGGTGACGAATGGAGTGACAATGATATCCACTTTCGTTGTTTTGCTGACAAGCTTGCCGATTTCCGTGGATATGACAGCCGCTACATAAGCTCCCGCCGGCCCACCTAAGCTCGCGCCGGCTGCTCCCGTTACCACCGCAGCAAATAGGACTAGGGGTGGAGCCCCGAGACCAAAGGCAATCGCTACCCCAATCGCGGGACCCATCAAGCTGATTGCCAGACCGCCCATCTCTATGAAAAATTCACTTAAACCAGGGGAAATTGGAAGTTGTTCCCCGATCGTCTTAATGATTAATCCGATGATCAACGAACTGAACAACCCTAATGCCATATAGCTTAACGCATCTATGAAATAAACCTTTGCAGATAATGTAATGCCTTTACTCTTTAAGAATTCTCTCACTTAAGTCCTCTCCTCTGTGTTAACCCTTCTACTTTTACTAGTGTAAAGACACTTGTTTATTTTGTCTATATATTTTACCTTTACCCGGCAATGAATTTCCTTCTATTTTTCCTTTAATTAAAGAGTATCTATTCACGTGAATAAAAAAGACTCTTTCCGCAAAATTTCTGACTATCTTAAAGAAGAATGTAGTAGTTGATTTCCGCTACAGGATGCTCGCTTTCCGCGGGGCTGGCGGTGAGCCTCCGGGGTCTCACCTGTCCAGCTATTCCCGCAGGAGTCGAGCATCCTTCCGCTCCAACCAACTATCGGAGAATGTTTCCTTAAGAAGAAATAAAAAAACCAAAAACTTTAGCAAGCAACTCTTTTAAAGTGAATTGTTATTAATTTTGACACCTTGTAGCTCTGTCACGAAAATCTCTTAAAAATGGTGAGGGGAACTGCGTAGACTCCTGCGAAAGTACGGTCGTGCCGCGAACCCGTTCGGATAAGCTGAGGAGGCTCGGCCGAACGCTAGCTGCAAGCGAAGCAGTTCCCCTCAACATCCAGCACATATTGATTGACAGAGCCCGGCCATAAAAAACAATCTTTGAAAAAAGAGCAAAAAAAGACCGATTCCCACCTAAGCAGGAAATCGGTCTGTATCGTTAGGATTTATGTTTAACTGAAGCTGCCATTTTCATCATCACTTCTGCATGATCTGCTAAATCATCTAACTCCGCTTGGGTTGTTATCTTTGTTCCACCCACTCCAACAATCAGTTCGTATTCTTCTGTATCGGGCAGTTTCTTAATGACATAGTATCCTAAGCGATTGTCCTCTTTAAAAGTCCCATGTTTCAAGAGATTTTCATTGTCACTAATGGCCATTTTATATAGAAGTTCACTATCTTTTTGTTCTTGAGGGTTTGTAAAAAGGATAAAAGTATCAGAGCTTTTTGAAATAATGATATTATTAGGCGATTCTTTTTCTATTTTGGCTCCAAATGGAAGATAAAAGTTAATGTTTCCAGCCTCTTCTTTGGCTGCTTCATTTGAACTTAGTGTGTTCTCCACCACTTTGGCTGTCTCTTCTTTTTCTTTATCGATTGTCGTGTTGCATCCAGCTAAAATAAGCACAAGGATAAAGAAAATGATTGAGTGTATGATTTTCATCCTATACTTATCCTCCCTTTCATGCTTAGGACCTACGCTTATGATACCCTCACAAAGTACCACCTGACAACCCTTCCAACAAGAAAGCCTGCCTTTTTAATGGGAAAACAGGTTATTTTTAACTCACATAGGGTATTTATGATAAAATGACTAAAAACAGGAGGGTGAAAACGATGGAATTTACAGTGTATCTAGCAGGAGAAATACATAGTTCTTGGAGAAACGATCTTAAAGGGAAAGCCAAAGAGCTTGATCTCCCTCTATCTTTCGTCGGACCGATGGAAAATCACGAACGTTCCGATGCTATCGGAGAAGAAATCCTTGGTGAACAACCAAATAAAATTCTCCGCGATGAGGCAGCTTCGAGCATTAACAATCTTCGAACAGAGCTACTGATGAAAAAGGCCGATGTAGTGATTGCCTTGTTTGGAGAAAAATACAAACAGTGGAATACTGCAATGGATGCGAGCACCGCCATCACACTTGGAAAGCCCCTTATCCTTATTCGTCCTGAAGAACTACACCATCCGTTAAAAGAGCTTTCCAATAAGGCAAGTGTTACAGTGACAAACATAGATCAAGCCATTAACACGTTATCGTATATTTTCGAAACCGAATAATCACATCAATAGTAGTAATAAAAGGCTTGTCGTTCAAATTGAACGGCAAGCCTTTTTCATGCTGTCACAGTTTCTACACAACAGAACTTTTTTACTATTTAAAAATAACTTAATATTGGCAATCTAAAGACATTTTATGTTATTATTAGCAATTTATAAACTTTTTTTGACTTTATGAAAATATTAAAATATTATAGTAAAAGAATAAGGGAGGTAGTAACATGTCATCAATGAATAAACAGAAAATTGTGGATAGTGTCCCTCAAAAAGGTTTCTTTGGACATCCAAAGGGATTATTCACTTTATTCTTCACAGAATTTTGGGAGCGCTTTTCCTATTACGGAATGCGTGCCATCCTCGTATTCTACATGTACTATGAGGTTTCAAAAGGCGGTCTGGGCCTTGAGCAAAACACAGCCTTAGCAATCATGTCGATCTATGGTTCACTTGTATATATGTCCGGAGTAATCGGAGGCTGGCTGGCAGATAGAATATTCGGAACTTCGAAAGCCGTCTTCTACGGTGGAATATTCATCATGTTTGGTCATATTGCTCTATCATTTCCAGGAAGTTTAGCCATGTTCTTTGTTTCGATGGTATTGATCGTTGTCGGAACAGGATTATTAAAACCGAACGTTTCAACTGTTGTCGGTGAAATGTATAGCGAAAGTGACACTCGACGCGATGCAGCTTTCAGTATTTTCTATATGGGTATCAACCTTGGTGCATTCATTGCTCCACTGATTGTCGGTAAGCTTATGGAAACAAAAGGATTCCATTGGGGATTCGCGGTAGCAGCGATCGGTATGTTCTTAGGTCTTGTTGTCTTTATGGCGACAAAGAAAAAGAACCTTGGTCTTGCGGGTACGTATGTTCCAAATCCACTTGCACCAGCTGAAAAGAAAAAGTATGGTTTAATCGCAGGATTAGTCGTTGTTGGTCTTGCCATCATTTTAGGTATTACGATTCCAGCAGGCCTATTTACATTAAACGTATTCATCAATTTAGTAGGTATCTTCGGTATCGTCGTTCCAACCATTTACTTTATTGTGATGTACTATAGTCCGAAAACAACAGAAACTGAACGTTCAAGGGTAATAGCTTATATCCCGCTATTTATTGCAGCGGTTATGTTCTGGGCGATTCAAGAACAAGGGTCAACCATCCTTGCAGTTTACGCTGATAAGAGAACTGACCTTGAATTCATGGGAATCAGCATTTCACCAGCCTGGTTCCAATCATTAAACCCGTTATTTATTATTCTATTAGCTCCAGTATTTGCATGGATGTGGGTGAAACTGGGTGATCGTCAACCATCGATTCCAAAGAAATTCTCATTTGGTCTATTGTTTGCCGGTTTATCATTCTTAGTGATCCTATTACCTGCCTACTTCGGGGGAGAAGATTCACTAGTAAGTCCATTATGGCTAGTACTTAGTTACCTCATCGTTGTACTTGGTGAGCTATGCTTATCACCAGTCGGTCTTTCTGCCACGACGAAGCTTGCTCCAGAAGCATTCTCTGCTCAAACAATGAGTCTTTGGTTCTTGGCTTCTGCTGCTGCACAGGCGTTGAATGCACAGCTTGTACGTTTCTACACACCTGAAACAGAAACGATGTACTTTGGTGCAATCGGAGGGATGGCAATCGTATTGAGTATTGCTCTATTCCTGCTTTCACCTAAGATTCAGGCATACATGAAAGGTGTAAAATAATTGATTTAACCCTCTGAATGGTTTCAGAGGGTTTTTTGTATGGCTTATGCCTTTGTTAAAAAGTTTGTAGAGATAAAGAAAAGGAACTCCGCTTCAACACGGAGTCCCATTCCAACTATTAAAAGAAGTCACAGCCACATTTTCTTCTACGTCGTCTTCTGCGGTTATCTTCAGCTCCAAAAACATCGTCGTCTCTTCTTCTGCGACATCTTCTACGACGATCATCGTCATCTCCAAATAGGTTGCATCTTCTTCTGTCACCAAATAAAAAATTATCCCAGTCACAGCATCTTCTGTCATCACGATGATCATCGCGACGTCCTCCGACTCGGTCATTACAATAATGGCATCCCATAAATTCTAACCTCCTTAGAAAGAATTTATCAGATATAATAAAGTCTGATATACTCCATCCTATGAGGGGCTGGTAGATTTGGTATGGGCCAAGTACCTTTTATAGGTAAAAGTATGATGGATTATTTGCCCTACACCTTATTCCTGAACTGCCACTGGCCTATCAACAGCTGAACCACGTGCAGGAACATGGCCTCTCTTGTAATGAGCCCGTTCGTAAACACACCGATAGCACCTTCTTTTTTTCTAACCCCAGACTTTTGAGTATACTCGTCCATCAGGGGTCCCAGCTCTTTCCCAGCCTTTAACTTGCTGCTGATTTCTTTAGGTAAGGAAATCCTGGCACCTCCCCCGATGATTTCGTTCCCGCTGCGATCCACAAGAGCACCCCAGTTACAGACAAACATTCCATATAGTGATTCCGTCACTCCCCCTTCAAGACCAATACCAATCTCACTATCTGATGCCCGTAATACGTTCTTCGCTCGATTTAGCGCACCTTCGATCGTCTCTTGATCAGAAAAAGGCTGCTCACTTACATGAGACTCTGTTTTGAGACACTCGAAAAGAACGTCCTCGTATTGTTCGTTGAATGCCTTTTGAATGGCTTGTACCTTTGCAGGGTTGGTCGTTCCAATTGCTACTTTTAACAAATAAATACCTCATTTCTATATAAGAGACGCCGTGCTGGCGCACTCTTTTTCTCTCTATAAAAAAACTGTCTCAAGAAGTACCTGAACGAGACAGTCTTTTTGGTCTATTTTTTTAGAAGAGTTACTTATGCATTCGATTTAATCGATTGGATTGTAGAACGATCACATTGCTTCACTAATTTGACAATCAGTTCTTTCGCAGCTGCATAATCATCTACATGTATCATGGATGCATGTGTGTGGATATATCTTGAACAGATACCAACAACTGCACTTGGGACCCCTTCATTTGACATATGTACTCTTCCGGCATCTGTTCCGCCTTGAGAAACAAAATATTGATAAGGAATGTCATTTGATTCAGCTGTATCAAGAACGAATTCCCTGATGCCTCTGTGGGTAACCATTGAACGATCAAGAATGCGAAGAAGAGCACCTTTCCCTAATTGGCCAAATTCATTTTTGTCCCCTGACATATCATTTGCCGGACTTGCATCGAGGGCAAAGAAAATATCCGGATTAATCATATTAGCTGCTGTCTGGGCACCGCGTAGTCCGACTTCCTCCTGAACCGTGGCTCCAGAGTATAGGGTGTTGGGAAGTGTCACACCTTGCAGCTCTTTTAACAGTTCAATGGACAATCCGCATCCATAACGGTTATCCCAGGCCTTTGCAAGTATTTTTTTCTCATTCGCCATTGGTGTAAACGGACAAATCGGTACAATCTGCTGCCCTGGTTTAATCCCGATTTCAAGTGCATTATCCCGATCATCCGCACCGATATCAATGAGCATATTCTTGATATCCATCGGCTTTCTTCGTTGTTCTTCTCCCAGCAAGTGAGGGGGGATACTTCCGATTACACCCGTTACAGGCCCGTTATCCGTAATGATCTGAACACGCTGAGCCAACAGGACCTGACTCCACCATCCGCCAAGGGTTTGAAAACGGATCATCCCATTATCCGTAATGGACGTGACCATAAAGCCTACTTCATCCATATGTCCCGCCACCATGACAACAGGGTCCTGATCTTTGCCTTTTTTCACTCCAAATATCCCACCCAGGCGATCCTGGACAATGTCATCTGAGTATTGAGACAATTGTTCTTTCATAAATTTACGGACCGCATGCTCATTACCGGGTGCTCCCGGCAATTCAGTCAATGTTTTAAAAAGTTCCAACGTATCTTGTTTCATGTCATATGCCCCTTTTATATAAAATCTACTTTATGTATAATCTTATTTTACAGAACTTTCGAACGTCTTACCACCAATTGAGATGAAAAGGAGTTCTCTTTTTTATTATTTCTTTGATAGAATGTACCTATAGATGGAAAATTATCGAGAATCACCAGGGAGATAGTGGATAGTATGCTATCCCTTAACATCAAATACTCATTGCCTGTGGAGGGAATAAAAAATGAACTGGAAATCTTTCATGATCGGAATCGGAATCGGGGCAGTAGGCGGATATTTTCTTAAAGAAAAACTGGATGATTCAAACATGGTTTCTGCCGAAAAAGTTTTAAGGGACGTAAAACTTTCATTCAAAAAAGAGGGGAACATCGATGGCTCCTGGATCGGAATGAAGCCCGAAGACTATCAGAAGCACTCGGTAACAACGAAAGTTTATAAAGGTGGCGTATCCAGAAGAAAAGACGGTGAACTGGAGCAATATGAATTTTTAGCAGATGCGTATACGGGCACTGTTGTGGATGTGTATCCTTTATCTTAAAAATGGCAAAACAGCATGATTTAAAAGGATGATCCCAACATGCCTTGGGACCATCCTTTTCTCAAACATCATTATTTTTCCCTCAGTACGTGATCAACGATTTCTCCATCTCTATTCCACTTGATCCCTCTATAAACCGCATCATGATAGAATAGGAACCAGTATTCTCCTTCAATCGCTTGATTGATCCACTTGTCTTTGGCATCGATGGACGTCATTGGATAGTCGTCGTAAGCCAGTACCCACAGTGGATTTTTGTGCGCGTGAGTAGGCATGATATCTGCCATATGAATGAACTTCTCCCCGTTATGCTCTAAAAGGATAATCGAATGCCCGTCACTGTGACCTCCCGTATGCACCATTGTGATTCCAGGAAGTACTTCCTTTTCTCCTTCGAACGTTTCCACTTGGGATTGAATACTCTCCCAATTTTCTTTCCAGTATGTATTGCGGGAGCGCACATTCGGATTTCTCATTTCATCCCATTCCACTTGGGAGGTGTAAATGGTTGCATTCGGGAATACAGGAACAAGCGTATCGCCCTCATATTTTGTTAAACCGCAAGCATGATCGAAATGCATGTGGGTCATCAACACCACATCAATATCATCTGGTTTCAAGCCCAGTGCTTCGAGGGATCTCTCGATATCCGACTCTTCATGCACACCATAGTTACGTCTTTGTTTCTCATTCAGCTTCCCTTTACCAATACCTGATTCAATTAATACATTCTTCCCTTCCCATTTGAAAAAGAGCGGATCTGTTCGTAATTCGATCTGATTCAAGTCATTCACGGCATATTTTTTTGACCAAAGAGGCTTTGGGACCACTCCGAACATAGCTCCACCATCCATGTGAGTGACGCCGCCATTCAGCCAGTGTATCGTTAGATCTCCAACTTTCAACGTTTCCATTTTGACTCCTCCTTTGTTCATACCCTTTTATTTTATCAGAATTTACGGACAACTTATAGGTGGATGCTCGGATCGCTGCAGCCAATATGAAAAAACAGCCCTGCGAGATCTGCAGGGCTGCTTTAGCTGTGAATTATTGATTTTGATATTGGGCTTCGACCCGGTAGATTCTTTGGCCTTTGGCTGAGAATTTTTCTTCGTATTCAGTCATGATATTGCCTTCAAACTCACTATTATGAAGGTCGAGGCTCAAGAAATTCAGATGCAGGCCGTACCAGGAGAAGCTCTTTAATGAGTACTCGAATAAGCCTTGATTGTCTGTCTTAAAGTGGATTTCTCCGCCTTTGATCAGCACATCTTCATATAGCTTCAGAAAATCTTTATAAGTCAGTCGACGTTTTTCATGTCTGTTTTTCGGCCATGGATCAGAGAAGTTCAAGTATACTCGACTTACTTCTTCCGATGCGAAGTATTCAGTCAGGTTCTTTGCATCGACATTTAACAGCTTGACGTTAGGAAGCTCAGCTTCGATTAAACGATCAAGAGCTGTTACAATGACGCTTTCATATAACTCGATTCCAATATAATTAACGTCCGGATTGGCTCTGGCCATCTCCGTGACAAATTGACCTTTTCCTGTTCCTACCTCGATGTGGATAGGATTGTCATTACCAAACTCTTTATTCCATTGACCTTTTATCTCCTGGGGTTCTGCCACAACATACTGTGGATGGTCACTGATTTTCTCAGAAGCCCACGGTTTATTACGTAAACGCATGTAGACACCTCTTTTTTTATTATCGAAAAAAACATACCACGACTATCCGTCCTGTGCAAGAGCCAAAATAGAGCCAATCCCGTTTCGGATCTTCTGGCTAACATACCCACTTAAGGTCCGTCCCTCAAAAAGCGCGCATAAATGAAAAAGGAATTCACACACTAATAGTGAATTCCTTTTTCGGGTCTGGTCATTTTGAAGGGCTGAAAAAGTACGTGTTTTCTTTAAATCTTTGAGAGACGAAAATGAAAGGGTGTACTCTATGCCTTTAAATTCACAGAATCAAATGCAGTTATTATCAGATATTTTAAGCAATCACAGCACGGATTGCTGCGGTTCGGTTTCTGAATGTGAGCAAGTTGAACGATTGGTGAAGTCATTAATGGTTAACGCTGATATTCATGAAAACGTAAAGCCTGTCCTGCAAGAAATTTATCAGTACAGTAAGAGCGGGATATCCTCACCTGACTTATCGAACCATATCACGACCAATCAAGAAAACTTGTCCCAATGGGTTACGGATATGAATAGCTACTCTTAATAAATCAGATCACCTTATGCAAGTATTCAATCCAATGATTCATCTCGTGGAATCGTGCTTTCCCTTTATGCCACTGAATGGATAAAATCGTTTGTGCGACCACATACCATTTCATTCGCAGCTTTAAGTTATCGGTTAACTCAACGCCGTATTGAGTTAACCAGCCTTCCCATTGCTCCTCAGGGATATACCAGTATAATAACAGACCTACATCAAAGGCCGGGTCTGCAATCATGGCCCCGTCCCAATCAATTAAATACAACTGGTTGTAATCAGACAGCAGCCAGTTGTTATGATTAACATCTCCGTGGCAGACTACATATTCTTCTTGTTGAACATCCACAAGCTCTTTTTGAAGAAACAGGAGTGCCTCTCTGATGACAGGTAATGAAAGAAGATCGAATTCTAAGCCTGTCTCCACTTCTGTGAGCATATGCTCGGGTTGAAACGGCTCTTTTCCCAACCGCTCAAGCATGGTTGAAAGCGGCTTAGAGGAATGAATCTTATTGAGCAGCTTGGCCACTCTTTCATCCTTCATCTCTTCAGGCTTTAATTCTCTCCCATTTAACCAGTGTTGTGCCGTTATGACATCCCCGTTTTCCATTCGTTTTGTCCAAACAAGCTTTGGCACAATTCCTTCTGCTGATAATACAGCTACAAAAGGGGAGGAATTACGTTTCAGAAATAATCTTTGCTCCTGATACTGAGCAAAGAACGCTTCTCCAGTTGCACCGCCTGCGGGGACTATTTCCCAATCTTGGTCAAATAAGTGTTCCAATATATTCACCTTCTATTGGTCCTTTGTCATGTTTATATGTTCTTTACGATATTATTAAATTCATTTATTTACTGTCAAAAAAAGTCTTATAAAATAAAAAAGACAGCTATTGGGCAATACAATCAATAGCCATCTGTTTAAGATTTTATCGTCATCTTGCGTTTTCGTCAAGCACTGGAATGAACTGTTACCTTACAAATACATAGGAAGAGACGGGTTCAAGGGTTATGGTCGGCTTCTCTACCTCATAAAGACCGTTTACATTTGCCCGATTACCATCTGATAAACAAATCCAATCTTTTCCTTCTGGAAGAGAATAGTCACATTTTTTCGTATCTGAATGGAAGACCATGAAGATCTCATTCCACGGACCATACGGGTGTACATTCCGATAGTGAACGACGACAAGATTTTCAATGCTATGGGAGACTTCTACATGCTCCCTGATCAACCCGCTCTTCTGAAAACGGAAGGCGCCGTGACTTTTACGGATTTGAATCAGCGCTTTAACATATTGGACAACCTCATCATATTCTTCTCTTCTGACCCAGTCTAATTGATTGATTTCCACTGGAGAATTGTAGCTATTCTCAATGCCGTTTTTCGTTCTGAAGAATTCCTGTCCTGCATGAAGAAAAGGGATTCCTTGTGATAACAACACCATCGTAGTTGACAATTTATGGCGATCCATAAGGGTTCCTTCTTCTTCATTTAAACAAGCCTTCATTTTATCCCAAAGGGTGTGGTTATCATGGGATTCCACATAGTTGACCGATTGAGTCGGCTCTTTAAAGAGTCCTCTTTCTCCATTTTTCATCCCGACACTTCCAGTCAGGACGAGTTCCACTTTTTGTTCCAAATGACCGTGACCGAGGGCAAATCCTTTGTCATATAAGTTAAAGGTACTTCCTTTAATCGTGTCCCGGAACCAATCATTGAATTGACCGATACCTTGAAGTTGATGGGCGTTACGCAGGTTAGCTTTTTGATGGGGGGGCAGAGGCGTATTCAGGTCCCAACCTTCTCCTATTAAAATGGCTCCTGGCAAAACCTTCTCCACTTCTTCACGGATTGTGGCCATTGTCTTAATATCAAGAATTCCCATTAGATCAAAACGGAAGCCGTCGACACCGTATTCTTCTATCCAATAAAGAATCGAATCAACGATGAATTTCCTGGCCATCAGGCGTTCGGAAGCAAAGTCATTTCCCACTCCGGTCCCGTTTGACGGTAAGCCATTTTCATCATGACGGAAGAAATATCCGGGTACGAGCTTTTCAAAAGACGAATCCTCCCGAATGAAAACATGGTTGTACACCACATCCAGTATGACCCTGATATTTTCTTCATGAAGGCTTCGAATCACGCTTTTCAGTTCATTGATTCGTTCATATGGATCTTCAGGCTTTAAGCTGTAGCTTCCTTCAGGTGCGTTAAAAAACAAAGGATTATATCCCCAATTGTAGTTTTTATCGGCAGGGTGATCGGTCACCCCATCGAAATCATTTACAGGAAGCAGTTCAACATGGGTGATCCCCAGCTCCTTCAGGTACTGAATTCCACTGCTGAATCCACTTGGAGTGGAAGTCCCTTTTTCTGTAAAAGCACGATACTTTCCTCTATATTTCATGCCGCTTTCTTTTTGAGCTGAGAAATCGCGAATGTTCAACTCATAAATGACTGCATCCGTCGGAGATGATAATGGTGGAAGGGAGGAAAGAGCCTCACCTTTACCCAGATTTACAACACATCCCCACTCACTATCGTAGGAAACGGATTTAGCGTATGGATCGATCGATTCATCCCATACTAAATTGATGCACGTAAGAATCGTATAATAATACCCATCTACATTGGTATTCACCTTACATTCCCATACGCCGTTCTCGACTCTCGCGAATGGATACTGGATTTCTTCATCATCAGGGGATTTCAGCTTTAATCTTACCTCTGTTGACGTGGGAGCCCATACTTTAAATACGGTGCACCCTTCTTGGTATGTAACACCAAGGTCATCCCCATCGTAATAATAGCGTTGATCAAATTCCTCGGTTCTAATGACCGCCCCGATCTGTAGGTCTGTCTTTGTGTTATGCTCATCCACCACTTCATACGTTTTCCCTAAAATAACCTTTTCGCCTTGGATTGTCGTGACATATTTCATGGCATCATTGAGGGGAATCTTTTCTTCAATGTGAAGAGCTATTTTTTCACTTCCCTTTATCAGGGTGAAGTGACTTGAATGACCTTCATGATAATCGTATGGAAGAATCATAGTAATCGTATTGAACATATCTAAAAACGCATCGTAATGCCTGCTAATGACTAACACTTCTGCCACCCACTTCTGTTTAACATTTTCCAACTTAATGGAAGAACATTCACCTTCAATTCATCAGCCTTCTTCAGTTCTTCAATAGTATCTCCGTCTGCGTGAACAGGTACATCCTGACTCGATCGAACCGTAATCATCTTTCCCGTACGCGTGCTGACTTCTTTGAAAGCCGTATGTTTTCCGAAGAAGACGGATAGAAAGACCAAGAGTAATTTCCACCTGGATAAACCGTGGACGAGAGTCATATCGATGTAGCCATCTTGAGGACAGGCCTGTGGGGCGATTTTCATCCCTCCGCCAAAAAAAGGCTGATTCGAAATCGTCACAAACCATACCTTGTGGAACCGTTGTTCTTTTCCATCGACCCTTATCGAAAGAGAAAAAGGTTTAAACGTAAACGCTTCCTTACAAAGAAGGATAGGATAGATCAACTGCCCAAGGGACCATTTGTTCAACCACTTTTTAAAGGGAGAACGATTTGCCATCCGGGCAATTTGCGCATCAAAGCCTATTCCTATATTATTCACAAAATGCCCATTTGGTCCGCTGCTCATGGAATATTGACCAGAATCCAAAAGCACGATATCCTCTTTTTTTAATCCCTGCTTTATTAAGGTATATGCTTGTTTTTGATTGTTAGGCCAATTATAGCCTCTTGCAAAATCATTACCGCTTCCTGATGGAATATACCCTATAACGACCTTGTCAAAACCGATTGTTCCACTGACCACAGAGTTCATGGTGCCATCTCCACCGACTCCCACGACCAAGAGCAATTCGTCAGGAGATTCGTTGACCTTACTTGCGACAATGCTCTTTACGTCCCCGGGGTGCTCTGTCACAAACATTTCATATGGAATGTCGATTGTTTGACTAAATTGATTCCATGAAGTTAAGGAATGATGGTTCTTTGCAGAAGGGTTCACGATAAAAATCGTTTTCATTGTTGATTCTCATCTGAACCAACCGTCTGTTCTTCCCACTGAAGCCTTCTGAAAGAAGTGGTTTCGGAATACTCCATGATGGCTTGTGCCGCTTTTAGCTGCACACTCTTGATTGGAGAAGAGCTTGAACGCTGCTGTTGGAACCATTCGTTGTGATACCGTTTATCCAGAAACTGGATGCCCACTGGAGCCTGTGGGTAATCTATGTATCCATTCCTGCTTATCACACCTTTATAAATAGGGAGCTCCACTCCTTCATATTGAATGATCTGATGGAGTATACTCTCCATTCTCCTTAGACCGATAAGAGGGTTTAATACCTTCGTCTCGACATCTCCCCATTTTTTCAGCCAAAATCGTTCTCCAGATCCGATATAGGCGGTTCCTTCCTCAAATTCAAGAAAGGTTAGGCACCATATTCCTGTCGGAGTGATCAAAATGGTTTCGAGCTCTACAGGTGCTTGTTTAATTCTTAGTACCGGGTTGTACATCACGAATATGTTATCTGGAAAGCGCTGAAGCAGGTAGCGCAAGCGTTCGTCATAATGATAGCTGTTGTCTACATAGGATTTCTCCATAATCGTGGAGCTTGCCCATCTCAACTGAAAATCAAATAAAAGGTCCAGGAAGGAAACCTTTAATTCTTCCTCTGTAGAGATATCTTGATGTGAATCCATTTCGATTTCAATTTCGTCATCATTCAGTTGAATAGAACTTGACTGCTCCTCTTCTTGAGCTCCTTTCTTTTTAAAGAGTGAAAAGAGCTTCTCCTTCATGGAGTTCCCTTCCTCCTCTGGCACTTCATCCTTCATGATGGGTGGAACGGGAGGAAGAGCGCCGTTTTCCCAATGTTGTTTCATTTTTTCCCATTGCTGCTTTTTTAATCGGACAAATTGGGAAGGATATTTATATAAATCCGTTTCGTACCTGGAAACGTAATCTTGGAGTTTAATCAGTTGTGCCATATGAATCTATCCTTTCATGACGGTCGATATGCCTGTAATGATTTGGTGTAAATGGCTTCATACTTTGGCAGTCTATCTAAGTGGGTTTGATATAACACAATTTCTCCTGCTGTGAAGGAGTGGGTATCAGTCGGCTGAAACGCATTTAACCATTCGGGAGTAAAAGGGAAGTCTTTATTCCACTTCCGCCCTACTGTGATATGTGGAGAAAAAGGTCTCTTATCTAATTGAAAGCCCGCTTCTTCACACGCATCATACATACGGTCCCGAACCCGTTGTAATGCTTCTGATGGCTGAACACCCATCCAAAGTATTCTGGGTGAATCACTTTTGCCAAAGATCCCGAAGTAATCCAGGGTTAAAGGGAAGGCAGAACACTCCAGAGCCCCTACTTTATGGATCACGGGTTGAAGTTCATCCGCATTTCCTAAGAAGGCTAATGTGATGTGATAATCCTGCGGGTGCACCCAGCGCTGAAAGGAATCCTCATCCTTCATTGGCTGCGTCCATTTATGAATATGGCGTTTCGTTTCCTGAGACAGGGAAAGTGCAAAGAAATAGTGAGCTTTCAACATATCACTCGTCCTTTCATTTATTACTACCATTTTAGCAAAATGTGTCATGAGAGAGAATGAATAGGAGGAAATGCAATAAAAATGAAATACAAAGCGCATTTATTTGATAAGATTTATATGAATTAGTACGATAGAAGAAGAACGTTTTCTGAAAGGAAGTTGAACATGAAAGTTGTACAAAATATTGCTGAATTGATCGGGGACACTCCACTAGTCAAATTGAATCGCCTCAATCCTGCTGACGGGGCGGATGTGTATGTTAAATTAGAATTCTATAATCCGAGTAAAAGTGTGAAGGACCGTGCTGCCTTTCAAATGATCGTTGAAGCAGAGAAGGAAGGCTTATTGAAGGCAGGATCGACCATTATAGAGCCGACGAGTGGAAACACCGGCATCGGCCTTGCCATGAATGCAGCCGCAAGGGGATATCGCGCAATCCTGGTGATGCCCGATACGATGACTCAAGAGCGTATTAATCTGTTAAAAGCATATGGAGCTGAAGTAGTCTTAACACCTGGAGATGACAAAATGCCGGGTGCTATTGAAAAAGCGAAAGAATTAACAGAGCAAATTCCAAACAGCTTCATGCCGATGCAGTTTGAAAACGATGCGAACCCAAATGCCCACAGGGAAACGACTGCTCTCGAGATTGTCGAAGCCATGAAAGAAATCGGCAAGCCCTTATCTGCATTTGTTGCGACTGCCGGAACGGGCGGCACGATTACAGGGACAGGTGAAGTGTTAAAAGAGCACTACCCGGATCTTGCCGTTCATGTGGTGGAGCCGGCAGGATCCCCGGTTCTTTCTGGAGGAAAGCCAGGGAAGCATAAATTAGTCGGGACGAGTCCCGGGTTTGTTCCAGATATTTTAAATACGGAAGTGTATGATGAAATTCATAAAATCGAAGACGAGCAAGCCTACGATATCGCCCGTAGAATGGCAAGTGAAGAAGGAATTCTGGTAGGACCTTCATCAGGAGCCGCTTGTTATGCAGCCATTGAAGTGGCGAAGAAATTATCACCGGAAGATGTAGTCGTGTGCATTGCCTGCGATACAGGAGAAAGATATCTATCAAGCGACCTGTTCAGATTTTAATATACAAAAGCGCTTCGACTTACTTCTCGATCCGGACGATAACCAAAAGAGGCTGCGCCCATAACGGCGCAGCCTCTTCCTTATGTTCATTTAACCTTATGATACTGCGTAATGAAATGTTCAGGAGATGACTTAACAACAAACGTCCACACTCCTTCAATCGTGTGCAGATACAAAAAAGTATAGAAAGCTGACAATGGTTTGCTTGTCACATCCATCACGTCCTTGATGGTGAAGCTTTTCGTAGGAGTCTCGATTCGATCACTGTATAAATAAAGATGCTCCTCTGTCTCTACGGTGAATTGCCGGTTGTCTTCTATTCTACGTTCGGTCTTCATAAATGGTTGTGAACAAATCAATCTCATTTAAAGCCTCCAACTATTTTACCGGGCTTTGTTCCCTTTTTCTTTCACTAAAGAGTGCCTGCAGCTTTTTCGTTACAGTACCGGGTTTCCCATTCCCGACCACCTGTTGATCGATCTTAATGACGGGCATGACTTCTGAAGTCGTACTTGCGATGAATACTTCATCCGCTTCGAGAAGATCATGGACAAGAAACGTCTCTTCTTGAAAAGAGATATTATTTCTTCTGCATAAATCTTCAATGACTCTTCTAGTAATACCATTGAGTATCAGGTTTGTAGCGGGATGTGTGTAGATGACTCCATCTTTCACCATGAATGCATTAGAAGAGGAGCCTTCCGTCACAGTATCCCCTCGATGCAAAATGGCTTCGAAATGCCCCTCGGAAGCAGCTTCTTCTTTTGCCAGGAGGTTTCCGAGAAGATTCAAGCTCTTAATATCACATCTCAGCCACCTGATATCTTCGACCAGCTTAGCTGTTACACCTTGCTCCATCTGGTGAAGAGGAACAGGAAAATCTTTGGTATAAGCAACGACGCTTCCCATTACATCTTTTGAAGGAAAATGGTGCTGACGGGAAGATACACCGCGGGTCACTTGCACATAAACAATCCCGTCTTTCACTTGATTGGAATCGATAAGCTCCAGAAGATGTGCCGTCAGTTCTTCTTCCGAATACGGAATGGACAGCTTCATCTTTTCAGCACTTTGATAAAGTCGCTCCATATGCTCCTTCATCGTGAACGTGTTTCCGCCGTATACGCGAATCACTTCATAGATTCCATCCCCGAATTGATAACCCCGATCCTCAATATCAATCTTCGCATCGGCACGATCGATGACTTCCCCATTTACAAATACTGTGTTCATTCTGCTCTCCCCTTGTCTCTCTTAAGATTCACAGGCTAATTCATAGATAGCCTGTGCGTAAATAGCCGTTGCTTTCAGGAGATCCTCTATATACATATATTCATCCTTCTGATGAGCAATATCTTCACGGCCCGGGAATAAAGCTCCAAATGCTACGCCTGCCTCTAAGCTTCTGGCGTAAGTCCCTCCACCGATGCTTAATAACTCGCCTCTCTCACCGGTTTGATCCTCATATACCTTTTTCAGCGTTTGAACGAGTTCATCGTCTTTCGACACATGATGAGGTTTACTATCTGAGAAGTTCTCAATTGAATAGCCTTCTATGTTCTCGATGATTGCCTTTCCTTTTTCCATCTCAAACGTAACCGGATAACGCATGTTTAATCCTAATCGTCCACCATCAGCATCTGAATAGCGCAGTTTCCCTACGTTGATCGTTAAATCTCCCGTAATATCGTCACGGTAGCTTACACCGAGTTGAATCCCTCTTGAATCTTTAAAGAAATGCTTGGTCGTGAACTCAAAGAATTCTTTTCCTTTAGAAGATAGTGGCAGCTGTGATAAGAATGCGGCTAAGTAGAGACCCGCATTCTTCCCGTTGTCAGGCTCCATTCCATGTGAAGAAACACCTTCGACTTCAAAAACAAGCTCGCCGTTTTCGATGTAATAGTTACCTTTGATGTTTTCTTCCTTTGTGAAAATTTCAAAGTTTTGAACCCATTTTGTATGGTCCTCGTCCACTAGAAGGACTGCCTTTGCATAGTCAGGAACCATGTTGTAGCGGCGGCCGGACTCGAAGGACAGGACTTTGATGCCTGATTGGGACGCATCCGCTGGTTCTGTTTGAACTAAATCATAGTCGGCAATCCCTTTTTCTGCATGAATGATCGGGAAATCGGCATCAGGAGCAAATCCCATTGTAGGCATTTCTTCTTTTTTGAAATAGTGCTCTACACATCTCCAGTCACTTTCCTCATCTGTCCCAATGATCATGCGGATTCGCTTATTAAAGGTGGGATCAAGATCTTTTACGATTTTCATGGCATAGTAAGCAGCCATTGTAGGACCTTTGTCGTCGATCGCTCCACGGGCGAAAATCTTACCGTCTTTTATCTCACCGCCATAAGGATCGACACTCCATCCATCCCCTTCCGGCACAACATCCACATGACAAAGGATGCCGAGAAGGTCATTTCCTTCCCCAAATTCTAAATGCCCTGCAAGATGATCCACATTCTTAGGGGTGAAACCGTCTTTCTCACCAAGGGTTAACAGATAGTCCAGCGCTTCTTTCACGCCTTTTCCCAGCGGTGCTTCCTCTGTCGCATTCTCTTCATCCAACACACTTTTAATTTGCAGGAAATGTTGCAGATCCTTAAGCAAATCGTCCTTCCGCTTCTCCACTTCATTTGTCCAATTGATACTCATTCGTTTCCACCTGCTCTATATGTATTTACTTCTCCTATCATTTTATACTGTTTCATGGGGAAATCCAAACAGAGAGAATTTTGCTGAATCACCCCTGGAAGTGCAGGGCTCTGTCAATCAATGTGTGCTGGATGGTGAGGGGAACCGCTTCGCTTGCAGCTAGCGTTCGGCCGGGGAATCTTGTGCCTCCAGCGGAAAGGAACGGTCCACGTTTTGTTCCTACACTCATCCTCTAGCGCAAATCGACAACTTCCTTTCTTCTGTGAGATAGAAATAATCTATACAAAAAGAGCTTTATAAGATAAAAAATACATATATTTAGCATTTTATTCATATTCTAGGAATACAACCATGAGTTACTACGTAAATTGTTTGTAAATTTGGACAATATTCTAGAAATTTTGTCGGATTAGGGTTACAATGTAATTGTCTGACATCTTATGAGTAAACTTTATATGTAGAAAAGGGGTTGTCTAAAGCGCATAGTACATATGGTAGCACGTGAGGTGCACAAATGACGCATGTAGTCTTTGCCTTTGGAAAAATGATGAGGGAGTGGTTCTTTGAAACCTTCAACCAATCGTATGCTAACTAGAATCAAAGCTGTATACATGTACATTAAACAGAAAGGTACTGTAACAACTCAAGATCTTGTAGACGAATTTGGCATTACTCCTCGCACCATACAAAGAGATCTCAACGTGTTAGCTTACAATGACTTGGTGCAAAGCCCAAGTCGCGGTCAATGGACAACTACGGAGAAGAAAGTGAAGATGACTTCTTAATAGAAATGCGGAGGCGGCTCGCTCAGAGGCGACAAGCATAAGATGAACCTGCCGGAAAGGCGCTTTTTGCCTTTTTGGCAGGTTTAGCTTATGACCTCGAGCCTCTAGCCGCCGGAGCTGGACACATAGAAATGCGGAGGCGGCTCGTTCAGGCCCGACAAGCATAAGTCGAGAACACCGGAAAGGCGCCCTTTGCCTTTTTGGTGTTCTTGACTTATGACCTCGAGGGACTAGCCGCCGGAGCTGGACACATAGAAATGCGGAGGCGGCTCGTTCAGGCCCGACAAGCATAAGTTGAGAACACCGGAAAGGCGCCCTTTGCCTTTTTGGTGTTCTTGACTTATGACCTCGAGGGACTAGCCGCCGGAGTTGGACACATAGAAATGCGGAGGCGGCTCGTTCAGGCCCGACAAGCATAAGTCGAGAACACCGGAAAGGCGCCCTTTGCCTTTTTGGTGTTCTTGACTTATGACCTCGAGGGACTAGCCGCCGGAGTTGGACACATAGAAATGCGGAGGCGGCTCGTTCAGGCCCGACAAGCATAAGTCGAGAACACCGGAAAGGCGCCCTTTGCCTTTTTGGTGTTCTTGACTTATGACCTCGAGGGACTAGCCGCCGGAGTTGGACACATAGAAATGCGGAGGCGGCTCGTTCAGGCCCGACAAGCATAAGTCGAGAACACCGGAAAGGCGCCCTTTGCCTTTTTGGTGTTCTTGACTTATGACCTCGAGGGACTAGCCGCCGGAGCTGGACACATAGAAAAGCGGAAGGGCTTCGCCCAGAGGCGACAAGCATAAGACGAGAATAGCGGACTAAAATGACTTTTTAAACAAAGAAACGGGGCAGCACCTTTACCGAATGGTGCTGCCCCGTTTTTTATTCCGGCTTATATTCCTTAAGAAGGGTTACTTCCTCTTCTGTCAGCTCACGGTACTCCCCAAGCTCCAGGTCTTGATCAAGCTCGAGTGGTCCCATCGTTAAACGCTTCAGATAGATCACGCGCTTGCCGACACTTTCAAACATCCTCTTCACCTGATGGAATTTCCCTTCTGTAATCGTCAATTCAATATCTGAAGTTAAACCCGATTTTAAGATCGTTAAATCCCCCGGCTTCGTTTTATAGCCATCATCCAATGTGACTCCACTTTTAAAGGCTTCCACGTCCTTTTCTGTCACTTCCCCGTCAATCACGGCAAAATACGTTTTCGGTACATGACGCTTCGGAGAAAGGAGCTGGTGAGATAATTGACCGTCATTCGTAATGAGAAGGAATCCTTCTGTATCCTTATCGAGTCTTCCAACAGGAAATGGATTGAATATCTGATCTTCCAATTGAAGTAAATCAATGACGGTTTCATCCTGTCCATCTTCAGTTGCTGAGATGACTCCAGGTGGCTTATTCATGAGAAGGTAGATGTATTCACGATACTCAACCTGTTCTCCATACAACATCACCGTATCCTTCTCCGTATTGATATGTACCTTTCCATCCTTAATGACCTCTCCATTGACCTGAAGTCCGCCATCCTTTAATAATTTCTTTACTTCTTTCCGGCTGCCGTAACCCATATTGGCAAGCATTTTATCTATTCTCAAATTAATCACGCTCCGTTTTTGTTGAGTTCGTCTTCAATGTTGATTTTATTAATGATTTGACCAGTCCATGGGCACCTACCCATTCATGTTTCTATTCTTAACATAGGCTACTAAAGGTAAGCAAATATGAAAAAAATAATTGAGGTGAAGCATATGTATCCATATCGACAACAGGGTTCAGGCGGATTATTAATTCCTATTCCACTCCCTGGAGGTGGCGGTCAAGGATATCCAGGTTTTCCTGGTCAAGGTTATGGTGGCGGCGTCAACGCCCGGTTAGACCGACTGGAGAGACAATATGAGCGTCTGGACCGTAGAGTCGACCGCTTAGAAAGAAAAGTAGAGCGACTTGAAAGACAGCTTGGATATTACAATAATTAGCGTTCGCATTTCACATTATTGATTAACGGTGCATAAATCATGAAAACGACGCGTAAATCTCGAAAAAGACTCTTTAAAAACGAGGGCAAATCAACCCTCCCTCTCCATTTCTAACCTGCTAAGCTCAATAAAAAAAGGGATGATCGGCATGTATCATCCCTTTTCCCTTTACCCTATGCGAAGTTTGCTGCGAATTCTCGCCACTTTATCTCCGAATAATCGATCTGCCAATTTACTTCTTAAGCTTAAGTAGAAGTATACGAGTGCTCCCACTCCGCCACAGACAGCAACGAGAATAATCGATTGGAATCCGGATTCCGGATTAAGGAATTGGACCAGTACACCGTATAGCACCAATACCACCACTGCCATTATGGCATTCAGTGCTCCAATGAACATTGTTCTTCTCAAAATCAGTCGGAATTGATATCTTGCATATTTCTTGATGATATATAAATTGATTAAAATCGCTACCGCATACCCTATCACAGTGGCAATGACTGCACCTTGAGTTTCAAATAAGCGAATCAATGGTATGTTCAGGACAAGCTTGAGAAGCAAGCCGACCAGCAAGCTGAAAATCGTAAATTTCTGCTCATCGATTCCTTGAAGAATGGCTGCCGTAACAGCAAATAAAGCAAAGAGAATCGCAACAGGTGCATAGGATCTCAAAATAGAAGTTCCTAACGCATCGCTATGATAGAACATCGTATACGTCGGTTCAGCTAAAAGTGCAATTCCCAAAGCAGCAGGCACTGTTAAAAACAATAGAATTTGAAAGGTTTGGTCAATATTTCTACGCATCGTTTTCCGGTCGCCGCTTGTATAAGAGGTCGTAATTAACGGGATCAGCGTCATAGAAAAGGCGGTTGCCAATGACACCGGGATGATAACCAGCTTATGAGTATAGAAGTTTAATACGGCGAAGGCATGGTCGGAGATTTTTGCGTTCCCTATATCCGCCATCGCTGTATTAAATGTAATCTGATCAACCAGTTGAAACAATGGATTGGCGAGCCCCACAAAAATAAACGGAATCGAATAGGCGATGATTTCTTTGTACATCGATCGTAATGAAATCTCTTCTTGACCGCGATCTTCCTCTAATAGCTCATCTAAATGAGGCTTTCGTTTAAACCAATACCAAATCAATGCCCCGAGACTTGCCAGCCCCCCGACAAATGCAGCAAATGTGGCTACGGCGATGGCGGTCGTCACTGATCCATTCAGAATGTTCAATACAACATATATCCCGCCGAGTAAGAACACGATACGGACAATCTGTTCTATCACCTGGGAAACCGCCGTCGGGCCCATGGATTGGTGCCCCTGGAAGAATCCCCGAATCAAGCTCATAAACGGAATGATGATCAGTGCAAAGCTTACTGCGCGTATGACCGTTGTCACCTGTGCAACGGAAATAACCTGCTCATCACTTTTAATCGTCATTTCAGCAAAAACCGGTGCAAATGCATACATAATGAGGAATGATACAATCCCCGTCAGCGTCATCAACACCAGGCCTGATTTAAATAACCTTCGCCCTACGGCATATTCCCCTATGGCATTATATTTTGAAACGAATTTTGATACGGCCAGCGGCACGCCTGCAGTCGCTACAGTCAGAAAGATGGTATACGGTACATACCCATATTGATAAAGGGATGCCCCCTCTTCATGACCTTTTAACAAATCATCAAACGGTATAACATAAAAAAGACCTAAAAACTTCGAAATAAAGGTCCCTAACGTTAAGATAAACGTTCCTCTTATTAATTTAGATGACATAGTATCCCTCTCTATATATCTTGTTGCTCGTTAAACAAACAAAATAAAATACATCTTGAAATTTACACACTATCAGTAGTTTACTACTGTACGAATCGAATGACAATTTTTTTCGAATGTTGTATTTAAAACCCATCCCATTTAAAATAAGGAGAAACTCTTTTGAGCGACGAACAAGCAAAACTAAAAGTTGGTGGAAAAATGGTAAAGAAATACGATGTCATAGTGATAGGTGGAGGACCGTCCGGTTTAATGGCCAGTATCGCTGCCGGTGAGAACGGAGCGAAAGTCCTTCTTGTTGATAAAGGAACGAAACTTGGAAGAAAGCTCGCGATTTCAGGTGGTGGTCGCTGCAACGTGACCAATCGACTTCCGATAGAAGAAATCATTAAGCATATTCCTGGAAATGGACGTTTTTTATACAGTGCATTTTCTGAGTTCAATAATGAAGATATCATCTCTTTCTTCGAAAAACTCGGGATTAAATTAAAAGAGGAAGATCACGGCAGGATGTTCCCGGTATCAAACAGGGCCCTGGACGTTGTGGAAGCCTTATTGACCCGCATGAAGGAATTAAAGGTGGATACCCGAACCAGCACAAGTGTGGAGGAAGTTTTATACGAAAACGGGGAAACGGTCGGCATCCTCTTGAAAGACGGGGAAACGCTTGCCGCAAATGCTGTCGTCATAGCGGTTGGAGGTAAGTCCGTCCCTCATACAGGATCAACTGGTGATGGGTATCCGTGGGCAACAAAAGCCGGGCATACGATTACCGACTTGTTCCCGACGGAGGTTCCCCTAACGTCGGATGAACCGTTTATTAAGAAGAAAGAGCTGCAAGGACTTTCATTGCGAAGTGTTGATTTGAGCGTATTGAATCCTAAGGGAAAGAAAATCATCACGCATAAAATGGATATGATTTTTACCCATTTAGGAATTTCCGGACCGGCTGTTCTTCGTTGCAGTCAATATGTGGTAAAGGCCATGAAAAAATGGAACCTGACCCATGTTTCTATGCAAATCGATTCCATGCCTGATCAAAATGAAGAGCAGCTCTTTCAATCCCTTCATAAGCAGGTAAAGGAAGAAGGAAAAAAAGCCGCAAAAAATATATTCAAAGGACTGGTCCCTGAGAGATATCTGTTATTCTTACTGGATCGCGCAGAGATTGATCACGACGAAAAAGGAGACCACATCTCCTCAGAAAAAATCCGTCATTTTACAAAGCTTCTAAAACAATTCACCTTCAATGTGAACGGAACATTATCCATTGATAAAGCCTTTGTAACGGGCGGAGGGGTTTCCATCAAAGAAATCGAACCGAAAACGATGGCTTCGAAAAAGATGAACGGCCTCTTCTTCTGCGGTGAAGTACTCGACATCCACGGATATACAGGCGGCTATAATATTACTTCTGCCCTTGTTACTGGACGGCTTGCCGGATTGAATGCAGCGAAGGTATGATGGTAAAAAAAGAAGGTTGATTCTCATATTCTGAGCAATCAACCTTTTTATTTTCTATATACAACCATGGCCGAAAAACAATAGATCTGGTCCTCTACTTCCTCCGACATCGCCGCTACGTGATATTTAATATCAACGATCTTTTTATCATCCATTTTACTGAGGAATTGGTTCATATCTTTCTCTAAATCTTTTTCATGCTCGTAGTCGAAGACCTTAACCTGGATCACGGAATCCCCTCCCGGATTGTTTTTGGTATTAGTATTGTCAGAATAGTTGGTATTCAAACTATTGAAGGGTTATTTCTTTTGGATTTAGTGGGGGGTTACGAATTGTGGGGGTTTTTTTGATTTCGCTGTTATATTGTCGATTTCGCTGATATATCTCGGATTTCGCTGATAAAATGAAAATTCCGCTGATATATCTTGTATTTCGCTGATAAAATACCCTACTTTCACCATTAATCGGGTTCAGGGATTCTAAAGATTGCTTAATCTCAACTGAAACACTTAATAGTGACTTGATTAGTATCAAATTTCTACCCTATTAACAAAAAAAGCCCCAAACTTCCTTCATTGTGACTTAGAAGAGTCCAACTATGAGAAAGGTTACATATTCTATCCCTTTTTAGCAGCGTATAATATGACAATATATTCATTTTTTGTATAAATACTGCAAATATATTATAATTTTCTCAATTTTCATTTAATATTAGTGCATTAGCCATTTAGGAGGGATTTAAATGAACCAGTTACAATTAACCAGGAACCGTTTACTAGCAATTTTATTTCTTTTCACCCTCATCTTGACCCCCTTTCACTCAACTGAGACTCCTACAAAAGTAAACGCATCAATTGATAATGCAGATCTAGAGCAGCAAATTCACGATATACTAGCAGATGAACGCTTAAATGGAGCTATTGGTTCGGTCAGTGTGCGTGATGCTGAAAGTGGTGAAATTATTCTTGATCGCTTAGGAGATATACGTTTGAAAACTGCCTCTAATATGAAGCTTCTTACTGCAGCTGCTGCTCTTCATACCCTTGGGCCTGATTACACATTTAAAACAGAAGTACTAACCGATGGAAAGATTGTGGGCAATGTCTTAAAAGGAAACCTATACCTAAAAGGAAAAGGTGACCCTACGCTTTTAAAAGAGGATTTTGACAAGATGGCGGCATTCTTAAAGTCCAATCATATCGAAACAATCCAGGGGAATATTATTGCAGACGACAGTTGGTATAACTCGGTCAGGCTTTCTGAAGATATGATCTGGAATGATGAATCGTATTATTACGGTGCTCAAATCTCAGCGCTAACAGCTTCACCTGATTCGGATTATGATGCTGGTACCGTCATCGTTGAAACTTCCCCTACACAAGCAGGGCAGCCAGCAGACATTAAACTTTCTCCTGAGACAAACTATCCGACCATCATCAACAAAACGAAAACCATCGAAAGCGGAACACGATCGATCAGCGTTTCTCGAGAACATGGGTCCAACAATATTGTGGTAGAAGGTTCTATACCGGTAAATAGTTCAACTGCCCGATCTTGGGTGACGCTTTGGGAACCTACTGGTTATGCACTGGATTTGTTCAAGAAATCACTTGTACAAGCAGGAGTCCATGTCAAACAACATCAGGGTGAATACGGAAAAACTCCAGCAGATGCTGAAGTACTGTTTACAAGAGAGTCCATGCCACTTTCTGAATTAATGGTTCCCTTCATGAAGCTAAGTAACAATACAATCGCTGAAACGTTGGTGAAAGAAATGGGACGGGTAGTTCATCATGATGGTAGTTGGGAAAAAGGACTTGAAGTGCTTGAAGACTACATTTCAATGCGTGGATTAAATACAGATACCATGCGAATTCGAGATGGCTCTGGTATATCCCATGTAACGAATATTCCGGCAAATGAGTTGTCACTGTTACTTTACACTGTTCAAAAAGAGGACTGGTACCCAGTTTATCTAAACTCTCTTCCAATTGCAGGTGCAAGCAATCGCCTGGAGGGAGGCACCTTGAGAAACCGTATGAAGGGAACCCTTGCTGAAGGCAATGTAAAAGCCAAAACAGGAACAATTACAGGAGCTACCTCACTTTCCGGCTTTGTGACTACTAAAGATGGAAAGGATCTTGTATTTTCCATTATATTAAATAACTTTATGGCTAGTAATCTAAGAGATATTGAAGATAAAATTGCTGTTGCATTGTCTGAATATGATACGAGTAAAAAACATGATTAAAATAGGTTAACTATTAAACAACCTAATATAATAAGCATTTGTTCAAAAAAGCACGTTCCCTTAAAAACAGGGAACGTGCTTCACATAAAAAACCATTATTTCTCTGCTGTCTCCCCAGCCCAGTTCATCATGCCGCCTTCCATGTTCACCACTTTATAGCCTTGTTCCTGCATGTAGTGAGCGACATTTCCACTGCGGTTCCCTGAACGGCAGATAAAGATGTACTCTTTGTCTTTATCAAATTGATCAAGTGACTCAGGAATTTCACCCATTTTGATATGCTTCGCTCCAGGAATCATTCCCTCTGCCACTTCTTCATCTTCACGAACATCCACGAGAAGCAGATCTTCACCATTTTTCAACTTCTTTTCTAACTCATCAGTTGTAATCGTTTTAATCGTTTCCATTGTCATCTTCCTTTCTTCATTCATTCACCATGATTATACCAAAGCCCGTCTCCCAAACAAAAATATCAGATCGAAACATGGGGACTAAAAAGAGGGACGGACCTCAACGGAATACTGATATAAAGCGATTTGCGCTTAAAACCCGGCCCATATAGTAGTCCGTCCTTCTAAATAGAAAGGAGGGACGGACCTTGGTGAAATACAGAATCCCCGATTGATAGCATTTCCTAACAATCAGATTCAGTTCAAGGTCCGTCCCTCATAAATATTCATAAATATTAGTTGGCTACGATGTTCACTAGTTTGCCAGGTACGGCAATGACTTTGCGGATGGTTTTGCCTTCGATTTGGCTTTTGATTTCATCGTTTTCCATGGCTGTTTTTTCAAGATCCTCTTTGTTCATATCGCGGGGGATCATGACTTTTGCTTTCACTTTTCCGTTCACTTGAAGGACGATTTCGACTTCGTTGTCCACTAGCTTCGACTCATCGAATGTCGGCCATGCTTCGTAGGAAATCGTTCCTTCGTGACCAAGCTTGCTCCAAAGTTCTTCTGTCATATGCGGAGCGATCGGAGAAAGAAGCTTGATGAATCCTTCTACGTAATCCTTCGGAAGAGTGTCCGCCTTGTAGGCATCATTGATGAATACCATCAGCTGGGAAATCCCTGTGTTGAAACGAAGACCCTCATAGTCTTCTGTCACTTTCTTAACGGTTTGGTTATACGTTTTATCAAGGTCACTGTTTGGTGCATCCGTCACTTTAGAGGATAGTGAGCCATCCTCCTCGACAAGCAGGCGCCATACACGGTCCAGGAAGCGGCGGGCTCCGTCAAGGCCGTTTGTGCTCCAGGCAATGGATGCTTCCAGTGGTCCCATGAACATTTCATATAGACGAAGGGTATCGGCACCGTGAGATTCCACCACCTCATCCGGATTCACGACATTCCCTTTTGATTTACTCATTTTTTCATTGTTTTCCCCGAGGATCATTCCTTGGTTGAATAGCTTCTGGAATGGCTCTTTCGTTGGTACTACACCGATATCATAAAGGAACTTATGCCAGAAACGTGCATACAGCAAGTGAAGGACCGCATGCTCGGCTCCTCCGATATAGGTATCGACCGGAAGCCACTCCTGCATTTTCTTCGCATCGGCAAGGGCTTCTTCGTTATGTGGATCGATATAACGAATGTAGTACCAGCAGCTGCCTGCCCATTGTGGCATCGTGTTTGTTTCACGACGGCCTTTTTTGCCTGTTTCAGGATCCTCGACGTTCACCCATTCACTGATGTTCGCAAGTGGAGATTCACCTGTTCCGGACGGTTTGATTTCCGTCGTCTTCGGTAGGACAAGAGGAAGCTCACTCTCCGGAACCGTCGTTGTCGTACCGTCTTCCCAATGGATGACAGGAATCGGCTCGCCCCAATAACGCTGACGGCTGAACAACCAGTCCCGAAGGCGGTATGTCACTTTCTTCGTTCCGATATTTTTCTCTTCTAACCAAGAAATCGCTTTGGTAATCGCTTCTTCCTTCCCAAGTCCATCAAGGAAACCGGAATTCACATGATCACCGTCACCTGTATACGCTTCTTTCTCAATGTTTCCTCCAGCGACGACTTCCACGATTGGAAGATCGAACTCTTTCGCAAACTCATAATCCCGTTCGTCATGGGCAGGAACCGCCATAATCGCACCGGAACCGTAGCTCATGAGAACATAATCAGCGATCCAGATCGGCATTTTCTCGCCGTTCGCCGGATTGATGGCATAAGCCCCGGTGAAGACACCTGTTTTTTCTTTTGCCAAATCTGTACGTTCAAGATCACTTTTCGACTTGATCTTGTCGATATACTCATTCACTTTCGAGCGTTGTTCGTCCGTTGTGATTTCTGCTACAAACGGATGCTCAGGTGCCAGAACCGCATATGTCGCACCGAAGATCGTATCCGGACGCGTCGTGAAGACATCGAATGATTTGTCATGACCATCGATGGTAAAGTTCACTTCTGCTCCTTCTGAGCGACCGATCCAGTTACGCTGCATGTCTTTGATGCTTTCCGGCCAATCAACCTCTTCAAGGTCTTCCACAAGGCGATCGGCATAAGCCGTGATCTTCAGCATCCACTGTTTCATCGGACGGCGTTCTACTGGATGACCACCGCGTTCACTTTTCCCGTCGATGACCTCTTCATTGGCAAGCACGGTTCCAAGTGCAGGACACCAGTTGACGGCAACCTCATCCACATAGGCCAAGCCTTTTTCATAAAGCTTCGTGAAGATCCATTGCGTCCACTTGTAGTAGCCGGGATCTGTCGTATTGACTTCACGGTCCCAGTCATATGAGAAACCAAGTGACTTGATTTGCCGACGGAACGTATCGATATTTTTTTGAGTGAATTCTGCCGGGTCATTGCCTGTATCAAGGGCATATTGCTCAGCCGGTAAACCGAATGCATCCCATCCCATCGGATGAAGGACGTTATACCCTTGCATGCGCTTCATGCGGGAAAGGATGTCTGTCGCCGTAAACCCTTCCGGATGTCCTACGTGAAGACCGGCGCCTGATGGATACGGGAACATATCCAGCGCGTAGAAATTGGATTTTCCTTCGTCTTCAGTCGCCTTGAACGTTTTGTTTTCTTCCCAATACTGCTGCCATTTTGTCTCAACACTTCTATGATTAAAACTCATATTGAGATCCTCCTTTAATTGTCATTCGAAAGGTCGTAAGGGTACTTCCCTTCTTTTTGAAAAAAATAAAAAAACCCTCATCCCAAATAAATATTTGGGACGAGAGTTTGTATTAACATTCTCCCGCGGTACCACCCACATTAGTGTACGCGCACTCAGCTTCATTCATCCTTAACGCGGAAAACGGCAAGTCTTACTATGGTTCACACTTGCAACTCAGCAGGCGAGTTCATGATGCTTCTGGTTGACTTTCACCACCCGTCAACTCTCTACGACAGAAGACCGTCATTACTACTCCTGATCAACGTTTCGATATAGGTAAACAATATATGTATTCACTATTTTAGTGAAAAATATACAGAAGCGCAAGCCTATTGTTGAATAATGGATGAGATTATTGCCATTTTATTAAATAATATGGGATTACAGGTGACGCTCACGAGTAAATTTGGTCCTCTTTGATGAAAATCAGGCCGTTTCCGAGAAGAATCAAGTAGCTTCTGAAAGATCCGACCGATTTGATGAAGAATCCAGCCGCTATCAAGAAAAATCCAGCCGTTTTGACGAAGAATCCAGCCGAAACCGAAGATAATCCGGCCGTTTTGACCAAGAATCCAGCCGAAATCGAAGATAATCCAGCCGTTTTCATCAAAAATCCATCCGATTTACGTTTTTTTCCAATTCTAACTCACCAGAATCGCCGTCACATCAACCTCACCCAATAAAGAAACGACCTCCTAAAAGGTCGTTTCTCTTTCACCAAGCTATTGGATCGTATACCCTCCGTCCAAGACGACTGCCTGACCGGTAATTCCCTTTGCTGCATCACTGCATAGGAACATGGTATAGTCTGCAATTTCTTTGACATCGAGTAATCTTCTCTGCGGTACGAGAGGATAGATGACTTCTTCTATCACTCTTTCAAAGGGGATATTGCGCGTTTTGGCAAGGTCCCCCAGCTGATTGCGAACCAGCGGAGTGTCCACGTATCCGGGACAAACCGCATTGACGGTGATTCCATGTTGTGCCGCTTCCAAAGCCGCTACCTTCGTCAGGCCGATGACTCCGTGTTTGGCAGAATTATAGGCTGCTTTTCCGGAAAAACCGACTAATCCATTAATGGACGCCATGTTGATGATCCGTCCCTCCCCCTGCTCCTTCATGTGAGGCAGGGCATGCTTGATCGCGATAAATGGTGCGGTCAGCATGACTTTTATGAGAAGTTCGAATTTTTCAGTCGGGAACTCTTCAATATGGGATACATGTTGAAGGCCTGCATTATTGATTAATACATCCAGCTTGCCGTAGTGATCCACGGTTTTAGCGATTGCCCCTTTTAATTCGGATTCCGATGTCACGTCACAGCGTAATCCGAGTACTTCATATCCTTCTCTCTTAAGGGTATCTGAGGCTTTTTGAACGGCATCTTCCTGCAGATCCGTCAGTACGACCTTTGCTCCATTAGCAGCGAATTCTTTTCCGATTTCGAAACCGATCCCTTGCGCTGCCCCTGTTATGAAAACAACTTTATTTTCAACCATGATGATACTCCTTTCTTAGATCCCTACGCCAAATGAGAATAAAAGAATCGCTAAAGCTAAACCGATCAGTGGGACAATGACCGTAACTGCACCAACCGCCCCATACGCTTCTCCATGTGATTCATTACAGATTGAGCGGATCGTCGTTACGACATATCCATTGTGCGGCAATGAATCCAGTGCTCCTGAAGATATCGCCACTACCCGGTGAAGGGCTTCAGGATTCACACCCATATCAACATAGTGAGGTGCGAGGATCGGCAATGCGATCGCTTGACCACCGGAAGCCGAACCAGTCATCCCTGCTATTACACTGACGGCGATTGCTCCACCGATCAATGGAGATCCAGGAATATTCGTCATGACCTCTACCGCGGTACTGAAGGCCGGAACAGCTTTGGCCACTCCTCCGAATCCAACAACAGCCGCTGTGTTACCGATGGCGATCAATGCTCCAACCGTACCCTCGGAAACAGCACCCCAGAAGCCTTTGAAATATTTGCGATTTAACACGTAAGCAGAAATCACACCACCTAACAGGGCAATGATAAGTGCTGATTGTTTTAAAGAATCGTGGAAAGTGAAAGCCAGAATAAGGACGACTAATAATGGAACCAACCCCATGAACGGGTTAGGCAGGGGTCTTCCTTCATCAATGACCGGATCTTCTTCACGTGAATGGAACTTCTCTCCTTTATTGACTGCTTTGGTGATCATACGCTTTAACCACCAGTAGCCAAAGACAGCCATAAACACGGCAACGATCAAGCTGACCTCCCAGCCTGCATATGGTGTCGTACCAAGATATTCAATCGGAATCCAGTTTTGGATCTCCGGTGAACCTGCAGATGTCATCGTGAACGTGACCGATCCAAATGCTAATGCCGCAGGAATGAAACGGCGTGGCAGGTCAGCTTGTTTAAATAAACTAACAGCCATAGGATAAACGGAGAATGCTACAACGAAGAGACTGACTCCTCCATATGTTAAAACGGCACAGGCTGCAACAATGGCGAGTACTGCGTATTTCATTCCCATTTTCTCTACAACAAAACGGGAAACACTATCCGCTGCACCGCTATCTTCCATTACTTTTCCGAAAACAGCACCCAATAAGAACATTAGATACCAAGCGGCGACAAAGCTTGTGAATCCAGACATATAATTGGTTACCAGATTGGCTTCCCCTTCAGCCGCCAATTGTGGAAAGAGCGGCATTCCGCTTAACACCGCGACGAACAATGCCGATATGGGACCAACAATCAATATGTTCATGCCCCTCATCGTTAAAAAGATTAATAAAATAAGTCCTCCAATAAGACCGATCATGCTTAACATGATATTTCCCCCTTTGTTCTCTAGAGATGATCACCACAAAATGAAATCGTTTACATTTTTATTCAGACTTCTGCTCTCCCTTCCATAAAATACTTTCAAACATAATCCATGCAATAATTGTGCCAACTTTCAGATTACTGGTAACTCATTCATTTTCATACTTACATTTTTTATAAATTCCGAAATTCTGGACAATTTCAATATTCAAGACACGAAATGTACATATTTACATTAAAATCAAAAGAGTCCGGAAATATGGACTTCTTTCCACATTTCCGGACTATCTTTACCATTATCATAGAAGCTGATATTTATTTAATTTCTCATACATGCTTGATTTGCTTATCCCTAAAGACTCTGCAACCTTTCGTTTATCATGCTGATGGGTTTGCAGGCTTTGTGTCAACACGGATTTCTCCGTTTCTTCGAGGATTTCTCTTAATGTTTTGGATCCTACATCATATAAATTTCCTGCCTTCATATATGAAGGTAGTGACTGAAGAGAAATCTTGCTTCCATTAGATAAATAGGTGGATGCATTAATGACATTCTCTAACTCACGGAGATTCCCCGGCCAGCTATAGGAAAGAAATATCTGCATCACATCGCTTTCGAAGCCTTGAACCCGTTTCCCCGACGATTTTGTGGATTTTTCCAAAAAAAAGGCTGCCAGGGTTTCGATATCTTCCTTCCGTTCACGGAGAGGAGGAATTTGAAAAGGCACGACGTTAATACGATAATATAGATCACTTCGAAATCGCTTTTCTTCCATCATTATTTCAAGGGGACGGTTCGTGGCGGCAACAATACGGACATCTACATGTTGAACACGGTTTGAACCGACTGCCTCGACTTCCCCTTCCTGTAAAACCCTGAGAAGCTTCGCCTGCATGTTGAGAGGCATGTCCCCTATTTCATCCAGAAACAGAGTTCCCTTATGAGCCAGCTGAAACTTTCCTTTCTTACCACCTTTTTTCGCACCTGTAAAAGCACCCTCTTCGTAACCGAATAGCTCTGATTCCAGAAGCTGCTCTGGAATCGCTGCACAGTTCACTTTAATAAAGGGTTGTCCGCTTCTTTCACTAAGCTGGTGAATACTGTGAGCGAACAGTTCCTTACCCGTTCCACTTTCCCCCCTGATGAGGACGGAGATATCACTGGGAGCGATCATTTGAGCTTTGTCTTTCAGCTCATTCATACCAGGTGATTCACCAATGATGTCATTCAGCGTGTATTTCACACCGCTATTGATATCTTGAATATAGCTTTGAATTTTAGACATCATGTTCTTCACGTGAGAACTCATTTGCATCCATTCACTCGTGTCCCGGAAGATCACCGATCCAAATGCTCCTATCACTTTACCATCAACCCGGATCGGAATACGATTGGCGATCATATAGTTTCCTTTTATATATTGAAGGTCTGCCACTTCCTCTTTACCGCCGTCCGCAACAATATGCATACGTGTGTTTTCGATGACGTTAGTTACATGTGAACCAATCGCTTTATCCCGCTCGACTTCGAGAAAGCGACAGTAATTATCATTTATGTAGATGATCGTACCTTCGTTATCAACGACGACCAACCATTCGAAAGCGTTCTCAAGAATGATTTCGATCATTTCGACGGATACCTTTTTTAACAAGCTGCTCATTTCCTTGCCTCCCTTTATTTTGCAAGTGAACATATATATTTATAGTAGCACATACACTCACCGGCGTTTCGAAAATGAAGCCGTTTTCCAATCATTTCAATAACCAGTAAAGAATCGGTTTAAGGTATACGGAATTAGGGAATCTTCTTAACAACGAATGGAGGAATGAGAGGATGAAAATCGCAGAACTGAAAATATTTTATTTCGAAGACGATGGAATCATCCCTAATAACCCGGACCTGCCAGTACTCATTTACCGCAATGCACTTGATTATTCTCATAACGCCGAAGAACTCTTCAACAGAAATCAGTGGCTCAATAGTTGGACAAATGGCATTTATGATTACCACCATTATCATAGTAATGCACATGAAGTATTAGGGGTCATGGAAGGTGAGGCAACAGTTCAGTTAGGCGGTGAAATGGGCGAAGAAGTGAAGGTCCATAAAGGTGATGTGATCATCCTTCCAGCCGGGACCGGACATAAGAAATTATCGGCAAGTCACGACTTCAAAGTCGCAGGTGCCTATCCGAACGGTGATGATTATAATTTGAAAAAAGGTTCATTACGTGAACGGCCCAGTGTATTAATCGAAATTAAGAACGTTCCGCGACCCACAATGGACCCTGTGTTTGGAGAAACAGGTCCACTCACAAAATATTGGGTCAAGAAAATGGATTAAGTTAGCATTCTGCATCCTATCGTACCGTTTTCATTCGATTTTTTCCCATTCCTATTTTTCTATAGTAATGCTTCTTAGAAACGACTATAAACACTTTTGAAACATCCAATAATCTAAGTGGTTAGATTATTTTTGTAAAATAGTCTTGTTTTCTTATTAGTCCTATGCTATTCTATTATAGCGATGAGCTGAATTGTGTAAGTCGGGGATCACGTCCTTGTGACAACAAACGATGTGGCGTTTGCTGATCTCTCGCCTCAATTTTTTGCAAGTGGGCTTCCGTAGGAAACGGGAGCCCTTTTTATATGAAGAAAACCCCCAATGATTCCTCATTGGGGGTTTCTTTATTGTTGAACCGATACGGACACAGCGCTTTTCTTTTTCAATGGTCGGTCATATTGACTCGTAATGACTAGTGAGACCATGAAGAAAGCGATCAACGTCATAAACAGCACCTGCATGCTGAATAGGTCCACTAATACTCCTCCGATAAACGGCCCGATCATTCTTCCTCCTGTTGCTGTACTATTCACGATTCCCTGATAGAAACCTTCTCTCCCTTTTGGAGCAAGTGAGTTGGCTATCGTAGGGACGGCGGGCCATATGAGCATTTCACCAATCGTCAGAATGATCATCGCAATCGCAAACCATTGAAATTGATCCGCAATCGAAGCCACTGCGAAGGAAACCATGAATATAATCGTCCCGATCATAATTTGAAGCTTTAAATTATGTTCAAAACGCTTGATGGCTTTCGACAAAAGCGGTTGTGCAAGCACAATCAGTGCTCCATTGATCGTCCACAGTAAGCTATATTGTTTCAAACTGATATTGATTTCCTGAGTGTACGTCGCAATGGTGGATTGCCATTGTACATAGCCCATCCAGCATAATAAATAGGCGACACAAATGAAGAGCAGTGCCTTCAGTTTCGATTTATCCCTAATCACCTTAGACTCATTCAATACAGATGTTTGATGAGCGCTCACGGATATGCTTCGATAACCAAATAAGGCAATGAAGAAAAAGACGATATACATACTAAGATTCGCTAAGAATATATAGTTAAAGGAAAATGAGGCGACAAATCCACCTAATGCAGCTCCAACCGCAACTCCGATATTTTGCGCCACATAGACTGAATTGAATGCTTTTCTTCCACCTTCAGGCCATACCGAACCTGCCATGGCATACATGGAAGGAAAGACGATTCCCGAACCAAAACCAACAATGGTCAAGAAGACCACATAGTGCGGCCAGCCATGCCAAATATTCATTCCAACCAGAGCAGTCAAAGTAATGGAAATCCCTACTAATATCGAGCGATAACCGCCGAACTTATCAAAAAGTGTTCCCCCGATCAGATTTCCAATGACGCTCGCTCCCGCGTTCATCATCAGCACAATTCCCGCTACAGATAGTGATTCCCCTAAATTCTCATGTAGATAAATGGTATTAAGAGGCCATAAAAAAGAGGCACCTGTCACATTCACCATCATTCCAATGACAAGCAACCATAATGATTTGGGCATGATTCTGCCCCCTTTCCATCATTTTATTTCGAGTCCCAAAAGGATTTTACTCTTTTTTGTGAAAGGGGGCAAGAATTATTTCTTAAAATAGATGTCCTTTTTTTAACACAATATATAAACTAGGTGCCTCCATTAAGAGCACCTAGCTTAGGACAATCATTTTCCGTTATGATGATCGGATTTGACAGGCTGTCCCTGTTTTTCGTAGCGCTTTTTCGCAGCTTTGACAGGATTGTTTTCAGCCCCGAATTCTGTATCTAAATTACGAAAATCACTGCGGGTCTTTTGTTCAGGATTTTTTTTGTCAGAACGTGTTGTCAATGTAATTTACCTCCTACTACATTTGGATCGTGATCTAACAAAATCATCTCATTTTGCATGTTTTGAAGCTGAAGTCTCATGCGATGCAATTGTTCACGCTGTTGAGAGTTCGCGCTGTTGGCTAAATGAGCTACATCATTCACTGCTGCTTCAAGCTGCTGCATGGCTTGAGTATATTCCACATCGTGATAATGCTCCTGCTGTGATCCTGATTTATATTGTTCTTGAGCGTAACGAATGGCATCTTCACACTTTTGAATGCATTCATCTACCGAATTTCTTGTTGCCATTTCGACTACCTCCTTGACGTTTGGAATAAAGAAGAGGAAGGTCCCATCCTTACTCTCCTCCATCTTAGTTTGAACCTGATTGGCCGTTTCAGAAGTGGTAATCTTCGCCTATTTCTTTATGCAGGATACATTTGACCCCGTGTTCATGTTAAAATCTTTTTGAGCGTCATACATACTGTTACACACATTGAAACGTAGGAGGTGTTTGTCATCGGGACAAACCCATTTCCATATGCCACAGATTCCAAACGATATCATACGTGGAACTATCATTTACGAAACCATTTTGGACACAAGGTCTTTAAGGTTGCCCTGGACGGCGGTTTCGATTGCCCGAACCGGGATGGCACGGTCGCCCGTGGAGGCTGCACGTTTTGCAGTGCTGCAGGCTCTGGTGATTTTGCCGGAAGCAGAGTCGACTCTTTAGATAAACAATTCAAGGATATTAAGGAAAGAATGCACAAGAAGTGGAAAAATGGAAAGTACATGGCGTATTTCCAAGCATTCACGAACACTCACGCACCTGTTGATGTGCTGAGAGAGAAGTATGAATCAGTTCTCGAACAAGAGGGCGTTGTGGGTATTTCCATCGCTACCCGTCCAGACTGTCTTCCTGACGATGTGGTTGAATATTTAGCAGAATTAAACGATAGAACCTATTTATGGGTAGAACTGGGACTGCAAACCGTTCATGAAAAAACGGCCGGCTTGATCAATCGGGCTCACGATTTTCAGTGCTATGTAGAAGGCGTCAATAAATTAAGAAAGCACGGTATACGGGTCTGTTCCCATATTATTAACGGACTGCCTCAAGAAGATGAAGAAATGATGATGGAAACGGCACGTGAAGTGGCAAAACTTGACGTCCAGGGAATCAAAATTCACCTCCTGCACTTACTGAAAGGAACACCCATGGTCAAGCAATATGAAAAAGGACTGCTCGACTTCATGGATTTCGACAAATACGTGAAATTGGTTTGCGATCAGCTGGAAGTCCTTCCACCGGAGATGATCGTTCACCGCATTACGGGGGACGGACCTATCGACCTTATGATCGGACCAATGTGGAGCGTGAATAAATGGAGTGTACTGAACGCGATTGATGATGAACTTAAACGCCGGGACAGCTGGCAGGGAAAATTTTTCAAAGTGGATGTGAAAGCATGAAATTAGATCGAATCTTACCTTTTGCGAGAGAGCTTCTGGAACGGGCTGTCAAACCAGGAGACATTACTATAGACGCAACACTCGGGAATGGACATGACACCTTATTCCTGGCTCGGTTAGTCGGAGATAACGGCCGGGTATACGGCTTTGATATACAAGAGGAAGCTATAGAAAACACGAAAGAACAGCTCATCACCCATGACCTTTCTCACCGGGTGACACTCTTTCACCAAGGGCACGAGACAGTGATGAACGTCATTCCTCCTGTCCATCACGGGAAAGTGACAGGCGCAATCTTCAACCTGGGGTACTTACCCGGCGGCGACAAGGAAATTGTCACCCGTCCGAAAACAACGATACTCGCCTTGAATCAAATCCTGGAAATGATGGCTCCTGAAGGGATCCTCGTCCTTGTCATTTATCACGGGCACCCGGAAGGAGCGGTAGAAAGGGACTATATCCTTCGCTACGTGGAAAAATTGGACCAAAACTACGTCCATGTCCTTCGCTATCAATTCATGAATCAACTAAACAATCCTCCATTTATTGTGGCATTGGAGAAGAGATAAACAGAAAAGCGGAAGGGCTTTCCCTAGAGGCGACAAGCATAAGGCTAACTTGCCGAAAAGGCTGATTTGTGCCTTTTTGGTGAGTTAGCCTTATGACCTCGAGCCTCTAAGTCCTGAAGCTGGCCAATAAAAAAATAGGGACGGACCTTTTCGAGGTCCGTCCCTATTCTTATAACAGTTCGTTTGCGATTAATTGGAATGATTTGAGTTTGTCCTGGAAGTCGTAAGTGATGCTGACGAGCATGATTTCATCTGTTCCGTACTGTTCACTGAGTGAATGTAGTTGTTCCTTCACTTTTTTAGGATTGCCCACGACCATCCGTTTACGATTTTCGCGGACTCTCATTTCTTCAAATGGCGTGTACTGATAAGCTGCCGCTTTTTCAGGACTTGGTGTGCCGTTTGAACGCATGCCTTGTTCAATCATTAAGATCGCTAAGTCTATGCTGGATGCCACTCTTTCTGCTTCTTCATCCGTTTCAGCACAGATGGCAAACACGGCCACGATGTTTTTGGGCTCCTTCAAGTATTCGGAAGGAACAAAGTTATTCCTGTAAGCCTGAGTATATTGAGGGCCGCCCTCCCCGTTTATAAACTGGGCAAAGGTATAAGGTAATCCCTTTTGTGCCGCCAGCATCGCACTGGATGGGCTTGAACCGAGCATCCATACTTCCGGCATCGTTTCGATCATCGGCGCTGCCGTTAAGCCTTGGTACGGATGAGTATCTGGTAATGAATCGGTTAAATACCCAAGCAGATCATCGATTTGTTCTGGATAACGATTGACGTCCCTCGGCTTCCCGTCGTGCAGGGCCATCGTTGCCATCGGCATTCCGCCAGGTGCCCTTCCGAGTCCCAAATCAATCCGATTCGGATTCAACCCTTCAAGCAATCGGAAGTTCTCCGCTACTTTGTATGAAGAGTAATGAGGAAGCATGACCCCTCCGGAACCGACACGGATCCTTGATGTATTCTGTGCAAGGTGAGCAATCAAGACCTCCGGTGATGAACCGGCAAGACCCGTTGAATCATGATGTTCTGATACCCAAAAACGTTCAAAACCCAACTTCTCGACATGCTGTGCTAATTGTACTGTATGATGTAAAGCCTCTTGAGGGCTCATTCCTTCTGAAATGGGTGACTGATCTAAAACACTTAGCTTCAAAATGGACATCTCCTTTTATTGATGTGAGTATTATTATCAATTCCATAGTAAAAAATGTCCACTAACATGCTTAAAGGGTGACTGCCGAGGAGACAGTCACCCTTTATGTTTAATAAATTATTTGTAAAGTAACACTTTTCCTACTGTACCATCAGCACTTTGTCCTGTAACTCGGAATTTCAATCCGTAGTTCGGTACGTTACGTCCGGCGTCTACCAACCCTTTATTGCTGTAATCCGCACTGTCGTTGAATAATGGATTTTGGGCAGTTTGGTTATCTTTCAAAGTGATTCCAAGAGTGTTGCTATAATCCAGGAACATTTTTTCTGATTTGTTCAAACTGAATGCAGCGTCGTGTACTTGGTAGCGTGAAGAAGCCACCGCTCCATCGCTCCAGAAGTTCGTGCTTTGGTCTGCATCCACAACACCGACAAATCCATCTCCTGGATGAACGCCAGTCCAGTTTTCACTGAATTGCTTATCCACATACCATACCACTAAACCATCGTCGAATTGCATTAAGCTCGCACCACGGCGGATGTTGGCAAGACCTTCATCTACACCGTTATGGCTGCGCCATTCCAGTAGGTAGTAATGCTCAGATCGTTTGATACCATCATTCTTATCGAAGCCGTCTAAAGTGAATTGAGGTTCTCCTTCAGCATCATCAAACAATACTTCTTTTCCATCCACTACTACAGAAAGATCATCTGCGTAGAAGCCTGGATTTGAAACAGCAGCATCTGTTACATACTCAATGGCAACTTCAACTTCTTGACCAGCATAAGCTGAAAGGTCAAATGAAGCATCAATCCATCCGTTAGAAGAACCTGTAATTCCATTACCCAGATTAGAACCATGCGGATTAGTATTCGTCGTAATATCACTTGCCACCGGCTCACCGTTCACCGTTACATAAGCATAATCCCAGTCAGTTTCAATGTCATACCAAGCTTTGAAATTGAACTTTGCAGAAGTAGCATTTGTTAAATCCACAGTAGTAGTTAAATTATTGTGTAAGTCATCTGCACTTCCAGAGAAGTATTCATTCTCACCGCTTGCCGGTTCATTGATGACCGTTTCTTTTTGTGGAAGGTTCACTTTCACTACATCGTTGTTTGTTCCTTTGGTGTTGGCTTCGTCAAGGAGTGCTTCGATTCCTTTACTAGAAACGTCCTCTAAATCAATTTCTGATCCAGTCAACCAGTTTCCTTCAGTACCTGCACTATCCACTACTGCAGAAGCCTGCAGCATTTCTTTCATATAAGGACTAAATCCTGTAGGTTTCGTTCCCGGGATATCTCCAGCCCAGCTTCCGCTTGACATGATGGACCAGTAGCTGACCGGTTCACCTGCGCCGGTATACTGAGTATCATATTCATCAGGAAGACCTAAATCATGACCGAATTCATGGGCCATGACTCCGACAGCACCATCTTCAGGTTCGATCGTGTAGTCATAAGCAGCCATTTTCCCGCCCCAATAAGGGACAGTTGCTTCAGTTCCTGGAAGAGCATGAACCCCGCCAAGATTCCAGCGATGAGACCAGATGGCATCAGATCCTAATTCTCCTCCGCCAGCTTCTTCACCTACACCTGAGTGAATCACCATTAAGTGGTCAACCAGACCGTCTGGCTCAAGGTAATTTCCATCTCCGTCAAGGTCATAACGATCCCATTGGTCATAATCGGCAATGTTTACATCTGGATCTGCTGCCGCTGCCGCCAACGCTTCTTTTACAAGGCCACGTGCATTGACATCGCTATCATCTTCAGTAGGATAGTTTCCTCCGTATGCAGCCGCCGGTTGCTTTGCTGTATACCAACCAGCAACTTCCCCTTCAACAGAATAGCTTCCACCTGACTGCTGTTCATAGTATTGCTTCATGGACACATAGTTTTTCCCGTCTGGACCTGTCCAACCGCCTGTACCAAACAACATATCTTGATAGTGCTCACGGGAATAAGCATCTTCACCTTCGTAATACATATCCGTTTCTTCAGGTTTCATTTCATTATGCTTTCTGTCAGGATAATCAACTAAAAGAACCAACACCTTATCCGTACGCATTTCACCGGCATACGCTTCTTCTTTCACAGACTCTGGTGAATTCTTCTTGGCTTGTCCTAATTTATTTCCTTTTCCATTCATCAAATCATTGTTTTTCATTTGTTCTTGAAGCTTCACTTTTTCAGAAGCTTCTTTTTCATGTAATTCTCCTGCTTCTTTTTCAGCAGAATCCGCTTTCGCTTTCAAGAACTTCTGCAGTGCTTTTTCAGCCTCAGCAGGTGTCGCATTTTGTTTGATTTTACCTTCTTTTTTCAACATTTCGATCAGGCGCTCGTCATTCGCAATACCTAAATCGAAAGGCCCTCCATGCTTATGTTCCTGTTTCACCGTCGGCTTGGCTAATACATTTTCCGGTACTGTGGTTGCAGCTGATGCCGGTACCGTGAACGCCCCGACACTGATAGCGGCAGCCATGGCCATTGACAATACTTTGCGTGTCTTCAAAAAAAGTCCCCCTCTTTTTATGTAATAATTTCTCACTAATTTAAAATATACTCCACTATTCTGAAAAGTAAATATTTTCAGAATACATTGGTTATTTAGTATTACGAAATAAAATTTTTATAGATAAATAGTATGATATTCAACTGACAATACAGTAAGTAAATTGTCACAATCTCCAAAAAGCAACAATTACTTTATGTATAAATATGGTATTAAAGGTCGAAATTAGCATTCTCCACCAAACTAAAGTTGGATGAAATAGACAAAAAAAGGGACGGACCTTCGACACTCGTGTCGAAGGTCCGTCCCTCTTATTCAGGATATTTTTTTACGGTTTCTCCATTTGCGGTAGATTTTGCCGTTGATGTAGAAGAATCTGGTGATCCAACCGGCTTGTCCGATGAATTCTTTGGAGAAGGATTGTACTTTTTCTTGTTTGTTTGCCTTGTCGTCTGACAGGTAAACGCCGATGAGTCCTTTGTTGATCAGGCGGTGAAAATGGGCATGGGGCAGTTCATGGGTGTGTTCGTCTGCTTTTTGAAGGAAATGCAGCAGCCGTTCCTTTAAATGCTCATCATCCTCGTAATAGAAGCAGAAGTTCAAGTCTCCCCCCTCCTGGTCCTCATCCTGGTCGATGAAGTAATCAAGAAGAATATGCAGGCCCTGAATGTATGGAAAATATCCACGTTTGATTTTTTCTGTGTGCGACGGCTGAAAATCGCTCCGGCATGCGTATGAAACTAAACAGAAGATACCGAGTGTGGACCCGGAGCAGGCGGAAAACTCGTACCAATTCATTTCCGGAAGGTTCGAACGGTGAGTTTCAAACCAATTCTGCAGCCTTCCTACCCGTTCTTCTTTTTTTACATGTTTATGTATCTGCAAGTCGCAGTAGTATTCACAAAGTTGTACAAGATCCTTTTTGATGCTGTCATAGTGTTGTAATGCTTCAAGAACGGACTGACAGGTAAGCACTAGATCCCTCAGATACCCCCCGTCATCCTGATCCGCCCTTAAAGAATAGTAATTGACAGGGACAGCGCCCACCGTCAGGGCGTCCTTCATGGATTGATGAAGGAGGGCAAAATCGTCGGGGTCCAGGGAAACGCTTCGATCACACAGATTATCCAAATAATCGCTTATCGTTTGATAGGCGACGATGAATCGAATCGTTTCTTCTTTTCTGTCCAGTGCCAGCAGGGAAAGAATCGATCCACCTTCACAGTGAAACGTTTTATGCTCTATACTGGCAAGGGCCTGGCTTCTCAATTCCTGATTGGGGATCGCTTCTGCACGCCTCTTCCACTCATCTAACTCTTTATGAACAATCGGAAAAACATTTCGGTATACTCTTGTCATTAACGAAAAGGGATCACTTGGAATGGACACCTTTACCACCTCTTTTACAAAATGTATCCTAGCGCTTTCAAACGACTTTCAATGAAAATTTTGGAGTACTCAAATATATCTTCTCGTTCTGGTTCATTATAGATTTCATGATAGCACTTCGGCCATTCTTTGTAATGCATTTCAGATAAAGACAGTTCGTTGAACCATTTTTTCACTGCTTTTTTATCGACGATTTTGTCATCACCAGCCTGCAACACGAGCAGTGGAACGTCAGGCATTTTTTCCAGGTTTATAAAAGCCAGTTTGATCGCATGGGCGAGCTCCCTGTACCAGCGGACGGACACCTTGGTGATATAGAGTGAATCGTTGCTGTCAATTTCACGTACGTCTGCATTTCTTGTTGCCATATCGATCGTTAACCCGGATGGAAACTTCACCATGGGAGCGATCTTATTCAAACCGTGGGACAAGAGCTCGATCGGTTTTGAAGGGGTCGTGACCAAGCCTAAACAAGGTGAGGACAAGATCACACCTGCCAGGTTCACATGGGATTCCTGAAGCATACGCACCGCAACAAGCCCCCCCATACTATGACCTATCATAAATACTGGTAATTCAAATTGATATGCTGCCTGTACCCAATCTTTCACTTCCACTATATATTCATCAAAGGAATCAATATGTCCTCTTTTACTTCTTGAGGTCATACCCTGCCCCGGTAAATCCCCCATTATGACATGATAGCCTGCTGCACGCCACATTTCAATGAGCCAACCGTACCTGCCATGATGTTCCATTGCTCCATGAATGATGACGATGACTGCCTTTGCTTCTTGATCTGTTTCCCATTTCCACATGGCAATCCCTCCTTTATAGTTCTCTAATTGATTGAATTCTGCTACCATTTATTATAGTAAATATTATTGAAAGGGGTAGTAAAAAATGCTCTATCCGTATCATGATAAAAAACCAGTCATCTCTCACTCAGCTTACATTGCCGATTATGTGACCATCTCCGGGGATGTCGAGATCGGGGAAGAGTCCAGTATTTGGTTTAACACCGTCATCAGAGGGGATGTCGCTCCAACGAAAATCGGTAATAAAGTAAATATACAGGATAATTCCATTCTCCATCAGAGTCCAAATAACCCTCTTATTCTTGAAGATGAAGTAACCGTCGGCCATGGAGTGATTCTACATAGCTGCAAAATTCGAAAGAAAGCGTTAATCGGTATGGGATCCATTATTCTCGATAATGCTGAAATTGGTGAAGGAGCTTTTATTGGAGCAGGAAGCCTTGTTCCTCAAGGGAAAGTCATTCCTCCTAATACGCTGGCATTCGGCAGGCCAGCAAAAGTAGTGAGAGAGCTAAACGAACATGATATTAGCGAAATGAAGCGCATTTCCAGAGAATACGCTGAAAAAGGACAATATTATAAAAGCATCAAACCATTTTAACTTCTTATACTTGGGATACCCCATCCTTCATTAGATTACTCATGTAATATTTTCAGGTGTAACACGTGTGATTGTTTCCTCGAACAGGTTTTATCTGCCGTTTTAGAAATATATCTGCCAGTATCGGGATATGTCTGCCATGTGACACAAACTAATAAATTTCGCCGAATCAATTAGAAATGCCACTCATCAAAAAGAGACCAACACCCATAAAGTGTTGGTCTCTTTGATCTTATCTTATTCGCCTAACGCTTCTGCTTTTAATGCTTCAGCTTTGTTTGTACGCTCCCAAGGAAGATCAATATCGTTACGGCCGAAGTGTCCGTAAGCAGCTGTTTGCTTGTAGATCGGACGACGAAGGTCCAGCATTTTGATGATGCCAGCAGGACGAAGGTCAAAGTTGTTGCGGACAACATCAATCAATACGTCTTCTGATACTTTACCCGTTCCGAATGTGTCGATTGAAATAGATACCGGTTGAGCAACACCGATTGCATACGCTAATTGAACTTCACATTTTTCAGCTAAACCAGCTGCTACAATGTTCTTCGCTACGAAACGTGCTGCATATGCCGCTGAACGGTCCACTTTCGTTGCATCCTTACCAGAGAATGCACCGCCACCATGACGAGCATATCCGCCGTATGTGTCAACGATGATTTTACGTCCTGTTAAACCTGCATCACCTTGTGGTCCACCGATAACGAAACGACCTGTCGGGTTGATGAAATATTTTGTTTGCTCATCGATCAGTTCTTTCGGTACAACCGGATCGATGACATATTCCTTCAAGTTACGCTGGATTTGCTCAAGCGTTACTTCAGGGTGATGTTGAGTAGAGATAACGATCGTGTCGATTCGAACCGGCTTGTCGTTTTCATCATATTCAACTGTTACTTGCGTTTTTCCATCAGGACGTAAGTAAGGAAGAATTTCTTCTTTACGAACTTCCGTTAAGCGACGGGAAATTTTGTGAGCAAGGGAAATAGGAAGAGGCATAAGCTCTTTCGTTTCATTACAAGCGAATCCAAACATTAACCCTTGGTCACCTGCTCCGATTGCATCGATCTCCTCATCCGTCATTTGTCCTTCACGGGCTTCAAGTGCCTGGTCTACCCCTTGAGCGATATCAGCAGATTGCTCATCGATGGATGTCAATACTGCACATGTTTCAGCGTCAAAGCCGTATTTCGCACGAGTGTAGCCAATTTCACGGATTGTTTCGCGAACGATTTTCGGAATATCGACATACGTACTAGTTGTAATTTCACCTGCAACAAGTACAAGACCCGTTGTAACAGACGTTTCACATGCTACACGAGCATTAGGGTCATTGGTAAGAATTGCATCAAGAATTGAATCAGAAATTTGGTCACAAATTTTATCTGGATGTCCTTCGGTTACGGACTCAGATGTAAACAGACGACGTTTAGTTGACATCAAGGTTCCTCCTTAAGCTATTTGTTAGACTTTGATCTAACAAAACATTAAACAGATACGGTACTCATTCCCTAAGTAGTATGAAGTAAACATGGTTTTTTTATAAAAAAATCATGAATTATGTGCATTTGATCCTCTATAAACAGAAAAAACCCTTCCTCATGATTAAAGCAATAGAGGAAAGGTTTCAGATCATAGCCGCGCCTTTTCTCTCTTATCGTTCAAGGTTCATAGACCTTGCCTCAGTTTAGCACCTTCGCTTAATCGGATCGTTTCAAAGTATAAGATCCATTCACTATTTAGCAGGTTGCTGGGTTTCATAGGGTCTGCTCCCTCCACCAGCTCAGGATAAGAGTATCCGTTCAAGGAACAATGATAACGTTTAGGACTAGAGGTGTCAACTTTTTTTCGAGTGACAGGTTTAACCAATCTTTTAGCCTCTTTTTATGACTTCAACCTATTTTTCTTCATTAAAATAACCTAATGGGGTAATGAGGCTAAACATTTAGATTTTTTCTTCATATATATAAGAAGAAACAAGCTGTATTTGGACGAAAAATGTGACAAAATGAAGACACATTATAAAATTAAATAAATAGTATAGACTAATAGCTTGATTGTGTTATACTATTTTTGTGAAGTAAGCGATGCCATTAAATAAATTTATATAAAGGAAGGGTTCTAATGAATTCAGTGAGCATGTCTAATGAATTAACAGAATTACTTAACGGTCAAAATATTCAGGAACAATTATCTGTTTCCCAACTAGTTGAAAAAGTCCTTCAACGCAATGAAGGCGTTTTAACATCATCAGGTGCAGTCAGAGCAGAAACTGGTAAATACACAGGACGCTCTCCTAAGGATAAATTTATTGTTGAAGAACCATCCACGAAGGATAAGATTGAGTGGGGTTCTGTCAATCAACCCATCTCTTCAGAATCATTCGATAAACTATATACAAAAGTGATCAATTACTTAAAAGAAAAAGAAGAAGTGTTCTCATTCCAAGGGTTCGCAGGTGCAGACCCAAAACATAGACTGCCGATTCAGGTTATCAACGAATTTGCTTGGCATAATCTTTTCGCTCATCAATTATTCATTCGCCCGACAGAAGAAGAGCTAAAGGGTCACCAATCAGAATTCACAATCGTTTCTGCTCCGAACTTCAAGGCGGATCCCGAAGTTGACGGAACTCATTCTGAAACATTTATCATTGTATCATTCGAAAGAAGAATTGTCCTGATTGGTGGTACTGAGTATGCAGGTGAAATGAAGAAATCGATTTTCTCTGTCATGAACTACGTGCTTCCTGAATCCGATATCCTTTCCATGCACTGCTCTTCAAACGTGGGACGCGAAGGCGATGTGGCATTGTTCTTCGGTTTATCCGGAACTGGAAAAACGACTTTATCCGCAGACCCTAACCGCCGTTTGATCGGCGATGATGAACACGGTTGGTCTCCAAACGGTGTTTTCAATATCGAAGGCGGCTGCTACGCTAAATGTATCGGTCTGACACGTGAGAAAGAGCCACAAATCTTCGATGCCATCCGTTTCGGTTCTGTCCTTGAAAATGTTGTCCTTGATGACAATTCCCGCATCCCGGATTATGAGGATAACACATTAACTGAAAACACTCGTGCTGCATACCCTCTTCAAGCGATGGAAAACATCGTTGAACCAAGTGTTGCAGGACATCCAAATACAATCGTATTCTTAACGGCAGATGCATTCGGGGTATTACCTCCAATCAGCAAACTGACGAAAGAACAAGCAATGTACCACTTCTTAAGTGGATATACATCGAAGCTTGCAGGTACGGAGCGTGGGATCACTTCACCACAAGCAACGTTCTCAACATGCTTTGGCTCACCATTCCTGCCACTTCCTGCAACTCGTTATGCCGAGATGCTTGGGAAGAAAATCGATGAGCACAATGCACAGGTATTCTTAGTGAACACCGGGTGGACTGGTGGAGAATACGGTGTTGGTAACCGCATGAAGTTATCTTACACTCGTGCTATGGTTCAAGCAGCTCTTGAAGGCGAACTGACTCACGTTGAAACAGAAACGGACGACATCTTCGGTCTGAACATCCCTGTTCACGTTCCTGGTGTTCCTGACGAAGTGCTGCAACCAAAAAGAACATGGTCCAATGAAGCAGCATATGAAGTGAAAGCAAAAGAACTAGCCCACAAATTCAACGAGAACTTCAAGAAATTCTCAAACGTACCATCTGAAATCGAACTTAAAGGCGGTCCATCCGTTAAATAGTCTACTATACAAAGGTCCGTCCCTCATTCTTGAGGGACGGACCTTTGTTATGGTTATAATCCTTTTTTACGGCCGGTGATTCTGTTAAATAAAAAGACTACAATGGCAATAACGAGTAAGATATGGATGATGGCTCCTCCGATTTTAAAGATCAATCCGAGCAACCAAAGGACTAAAAGAATTCCAATAATGGTCCAAAGCATGAGTTTCCCTCCTAATAACTGTGATTGATGCTAAGATTCCCTATTTCCATAAATTTAAAACCATACATGGTATTTCACATATAAAAATATACAACCATTAGTAACTTCTGTTAGTCACGCTGAATTTACTCAATAAAATTCTTGCTCTCATTAAATTTTCCTAAAAATAATACTTTACTAAATATTTCTAATTTTGTATGATAATGATTAAAATTCACGGAGGGGAATCAAGATGATCAGACAACTTACAGAACAGGATCATGATATTTGTCAGCAACTCATTCAGCAGCAGCCGGCTGAAAATTTGTTTATTATCGGGGACATTGAAGCCTTTGGGTATGAACAGGATTTTCAGAAAATTTGGGGCGACTTTGATGCGAAAGGGAATTTGAGGGGAATCCTCCTTAAGTACAGAGAAAACTTCATCCCTTTTTCCATGGGTGAATTTGATGCGGAAGGGTTTGCCAGAATCATCAATGGGACTGAAGACTACAGCATCGTTTCCGGATTAAAAAGGATCGTGACGCAGGTTGAACCCTTTTTATCCAGAGAAACTAAATCAATAAGACATATGTATTATGCGAAATGTGACAACACGGAATCAATGAACCGACATGCCCTGCCTCATGTTAAACAGGCTACCCTCAATGATCTACCTCAACTTGTGGACCTATTGAACAGCATCCCTGAATTTAGTGGTGGTGATTTTTCTGTAGAAAAAAGAAAACACAGCATGGAAGCCGGTGTTTCCAGAAGCTATTACGTAGAGGAAGACGGAAAGTTTGTTTCTTCCGCCTCTACAACCGCCGAAAACAGTATGTCAGCGATGATTGTGGCAGTTTGTACCCATCCGGAGTACAAGAAAAAAGGATACGCTACGGAATGCATGACGAAGCTCTGTCGTGACGTATTAGAAGAAGGAAAAGAATTGTGCTTATTCTATGATAATCCTGAAGCAGGGAAAATTTATAAGCGAATCGGATTCAAGGATATAGGATATTGGTCTATGTATAAATTTTAGTCATAAAAAAAGTTGACTCCCAACAAAGAGTCAACTTTTTTCATTATGCTGCTGCTTTCCGATTCCCGATTAACCTCGCCTGAACCAGTCGTTGTCTTACAGTGATTCCAATCCAACTGGCCAGGAATGCTTTGATAAGTCCAACTACGATAAATGGATATACACCTGCTGCCATTGCCTGATTCCAGCTAAGATCGGCTACAAATTTAAGTTGAATGGTACCCAGGATCAACGTAATGATCATTCCGACTGTATTGGCAATCATCGCCATCGGAATGGTGAATTTGGTTTTTTCAAGAATGAAGCCTGTAAAGAAAGCCGCTACGATAAAGCCGAAAATATAGCCTCCCGTAGGACCGACCAGTACCTGTGCCCCTCCACTGAAGCCCGCAAATACAGGAACACCCACTGCTCCCAGGGCTGCATAGCAAACCATGGCAAACGCTCCATATCGGCTTCCAAGAATCGTCGCGGTAATTCCTACTGCCAATGTTTGTCCGCTGATTGGTACGAGTGGCAGTGGAATCTCGATTTGAGCGAAAATCCCCGTAATCGCAGCAAAGATGGCACAGTGAATGATCATCCTTAGTTTTTCTCCGTTCACTTTCAAATCCCCCTTGTGTATGTAAACTATGTATAACATTAAGTTAACACAATTGAAAGGATTTTGGGAAGCTTATTTTTCTTCCCTCTCGTTTTTTAACTGGGAGCATAAACATTACATATCATTTCTTTAGCCTGCCATTCTAAAGCGGTTTTTAATGTAACCCTCCCTTTTGGGAACTCATCAATCCCCTTATCACTCACCAAATATAGGATAGTGCGATTTGGCTGATGTTCATTAAATACTTGAATGATTCTTCCTATGGCTATGTATGGCATTTTCTTTCTCTCCTTATGAGCAGGACGCACTTCCTTTCACCTGCGCCCTGCGTTTTGTAAAGGTGGATCACACGAGCGTACAGCTACACTCGATCATATTTCTCTTCGTTCTCCGTCTATTATCTTTCATTTTTAAGAAGCACTTCTTCACGCACTTGTTCCGCAGCTTCCACCATGGTTTTAAGAGCTAAGACCGTCTCATCGATCCCACGTGTTTTCAAACCACAATCCGGGTTGACCCAGAATAAATGGGGATCCAGCACTTCCAGAGCCCGATGTATATTGCGGATTAATTCTTCACGTTTCGGCACCCGTGGACTATGAATGTCATATACCCCGAGACCAATCCCTTTGTCATACGTATAATCTTCAAAAACATGGATCAACTCCCCATGACTTCTTGATGTTTCAATCGAGATGACATCAGCATCCAGATCACTGATGGCATCTATAATATCTTCAAAATCCGAATAGCACATATGTGTGTGGACCTGGGTTTGCTTCTGTACAGATGAAGTGGCCAATCTGAAGGCATAAACGGCAGCCTTTAGATATTCCTCCCAATTTTCACTCTTTAAAGGCAGACCTTCCCTAAGTGCCGGCTCATCGACTTGTATCATGCGAATCCCATGGGCTTCTAATTCCTCTATCTCTTTTTGGAGAGAAAGTGCGATTTGATTCGATACTTCATATCGTGATATATCATTCCGAATAAATGACCAATTTAGAATCGTGATCGGGCCCGTTAACATCCCTTTAACCGGTTTATCGGTTAATGATTGGGCATATACGGTTTCTTTAACCGTCATCGGTTCTTTAAAATTCACATCACCGTAAATGAGTGGTGGCTTCACACATCTGGAACCGTATGATTGTACCCATCCAAACTTCGTAAATTGAAAACCATCTAATTTCTCACCAAAGAATTCAACCATATCAGTCCGCTCGAATTCCCCATGTACAAACACATCAAGACCTATTTGTTCCTGAATTTCAATCCAGCGTTTTATTTCCGCATGAATATATTGTTGATACTCCCCATCAGAAAGTTCTCCCTTCCTCCATTTCAACCTTTGCCTTCTTACTTCCTGGGTTTGAGGAAAACTTCCTATTGTAGTGGTAGGTAGAAAAGGTAATGAAAAGTACTTCGCCTGTTCCAGTTTACGAATATGGAAAGGATCCTTTCTCCCTACATTATCGGGTTGCAATTCCTCAACCTCTTCCTGCACCTCCCTATTATTGCGCAGGGGTGATTCGTTTAAATTCTTAATCGCCGTTACACTTTGAGCAATCTCATCTTCTATTGTCTCGACTCCCTCACGAATCCCCTTCGTTAAAATTGTGATTTCATGTAATTTCTCATCAGCAAATGATAGAGCGTCAATGAGAGGTGTATCAATTGCTTCTTCATTCTGCAAGGTTACAGGTACATGAAGTAAACTGCATGATGGTTGTATGATCAAGCGATCACTCGGAACATACCCTGCAATGAACGATAGAAGCGAATGGGTATCAGCAAGATTACTTCTCCAAATATTCCTGCCATCAAGAATGCCGGCAGCCAGGAATTTATCTTTAGGAAAACCAAATCTTTTCAGCGCCGCCAAATTCTTACCACGATCATGCATAAAATCTATCCCTATGCCGTCCACTGGGAGTGCTAACACCCGCTGGTACCTTTCCAAACTATCATAATAGGTTTGGAGGATGATCTTTAACCCGGGGCAGGATTCTTTAAGTGTTTGATAGACTTCTTTAAATTGATCCATCTCTTCATCCCCGATGGATGTGCACAAGATCGGTTCATCCATTTGTACCCACTCTACACCCTCTTCCTGTAAATCACGCAATACTTCAGCATAAAGAGGGACAAATTGATCAACGATGGTTTTATAGTCCCCGTTATCATACCCTTTGGACAATTTCACAAATGTGAACGGACCTAAGATAACCGGTTTTCCTTCTATACCCAGTTTTTCTTTTGCCTCCCTAAAAAAATGGAGGGGACGATTTTCCACCAACCGGGGAACGATCCCATCAAGTTCAGGGACGAGATAGTGATAGTTGGTGTTAAACCATTTTGTCATTTCCAGTGCCACCGCGTCCTTTGATCCTCTGGCCATTTCAAAATACGTTTCAAGAGAGACCTTACCCCCACCATAATGAAACCTCTTAGGAACCAAGCCGAACATGACGGCTGTATCAAGCACATGATCATATGAGCTGAAATCTCCAACCGGAATCAAATCAATTCCCTGATCCAGTTGCTTCTTCAAATGGTTGACTCGTATTTCCTCCATTTGTTCTAAGAAGGAATCCTTTTCAATCTTCCCTGCCCAAAATTGTTCCAGCGTCTTTTTCCATTCACGCTTTTCACCGATTCTTGGATATCCTAAATTTGAACTGATCACCTTACTCATTCAATCCTCACTCCTTATACTTGATATGGTTGTCATCAACAAAAAAATCTCCCTTTCAAATGAAAGAGAGATTCATACGCATCACTAACTTGAGTTGAGACAATCTTGTATTCTCAACACGTATTCCTCACCCCTCTCTATATCCACGTAGAGCATAAGCGCATACAACAGGCAGGTCTCCTGACTTAGGTTCACAGCTTCTTATCCCTTCCCATTTCAACAGAAATAGTGGTTGAATGATAAGTCGCTCCCCATTACAGTGGCGGGACCGTGCCGGATTTTCACCGGTCTTCCCTTTTAGCTGAGCATGACTCAGCACCTATTGCATTTGTCTATTTAATTTTTCTTTCATAAAAACGAAAAGCCCTCTCTTGCGAAAGAGAGGGCTTCATGTTTATGAGAATCCTCTCTTATTTTCCAAAGCAAAGTGCTTTGCAGGAATTAGCACCTTTTCAACACATCGGTTGAATGGTTGCCGGGTTTCACAGGGCCAGTCCCTCCACCACTCTCAATAAGAGTTACAAATATATTCATTTACTATTCCGAAATTTGTAATAATCGTAGCACGGTACATATAAGCTGTCAAAAGAAATTTAATTAATACCTTACACGTTTCTAATAATAGGTACTTTCTACATAATGACATTTGATACAAGATCTTGTTACATCCGTTTCATAAAAGACATGTCTGCAGTTTTCCTGAATGCTCTTCACTTCTTTTTCGAGTTGGATGACTCTCTGATTGAGCTTTACGATCTCATTCTTCAATTTCAGTACATGACAAGAAGGTTTATCGATAGATGTTTGATCCATTTTCCACAAACTCCTTCGATTTTTCTTTCAATCCTTTTTCTATTTCCTTATGAGCATCATTCATGCTAGTCTCCTTCATTCCCCTTATGTCATGTGATATTCTCATTGAACAAAATTTCGGGCCACACATTGAACAAAAATGGGCCGTTTTTGCCCCTTCTGCAGGAAGTGTTTCATCATGATACTCCCTTGCACGCTCCGGGTCCAGGGATAAATTAAATTGGTCATTCCATCTAAATTCAAATCGAGCCTTAGAAACGGCATTATCTCTGACTTGTGCCCCTGGATGGCCTTTCGCCAAATCCGCTGCATGTGCTGCGATTTTATAAGCAATGACACCTTCTCTCACATCATCTTTATTCGGTAATCCCAGATGCTCTTTCGGTGTTACATAGCACAGCATGGCTGTCCCAAACCAACCGATCATGGCAGCCCCTATGGCGGAAGTAATGTGATCATACCCCGGTGCAATATCTGTCGTTAATGGCCCCAAGGTATAAAAAGGAGCTTCATGACAGATTTCCATTTGCTTATCCACATTCTCTTTAATCATATGCATCGGTACATGACCAGGGCCTTCAATCATGACTTGTACATCATGCTTCCAAGCAATTTTGGTTAGCTCGCCTAATGTTTCAAGCTCGGCAAACTGTGCTTCATCATTCGCATCAGCAATTGATCCGGGTCTTAAACCATCTCCTAAGGAAACGGAGATATCATAGGCTTTTAAAATCTTACATATATCTTCAAAATGGGAATAAAGAAAGTTCTCTTTATGATGGGCAAGACACCATTGTGCCATGATTGAACCTCCACGGGAAACAATGCCTGTTGTACGATCAGCCGTCAGATGAATATACCTCAATAAAACACCTGCATGAATGGTGAAATAGTCAACACCCTGCTCCGCCTGTTCGATCAATGTATCCCTGTACACACCCCATGTAAGATTCTCAGCAATTCCGTTTACTTTTTCTAGTGCTTGATAGATCGGTACCGTACCAACAGGGACAGGGGAGTTTCGAATGATCCACTCCCTTGTTGTATGAATGTTTTTACCTGTTGATAAGTCCATTATGGTATCGGCACCCCAACGAGTTGCCCACGTCATTTTCTCCACTTCTTCTTCAACGGAAGATGATACAGAAGAGTTTCCGATATTCGCGTTTATTTTCACATGAAAGTGACGACCGATGATCATCGGTTCACATTCAGGATGATTGATATTGGCAGGAATGATGGCCCTGCCCTTTGCTACTTCTTCTCTTACAAATGAAGGATCAACATTTTCCCGGATAGCGATGAACTCCATTTCCGGTGTAATGATTCCTTTTTTTGCATAGTGCATTTGAGTCACATTACGACCCATTTTTGCCCGTATTGGGGTACGTTTGATAGTAGTGAACGCCTCTACGTGTGCATAAGGATCGTCTCCTTTATAGCCGTTATCTTCCGGTTCGATTTCACGTCCCGGGTAAGCGGCGACATCCTGACGTTCCAGGATCCACTCTGTGCGAACGGAAGGTAACCCTTTATGAATATCGACTTGGTAACGCTCATCTGTATAAGGTCCGCTTGTATCGTATACACGAACCGGTTCATTCTCTTCAACGCCCAAGGAAACATTCGTCCTACTCAGTTCTATTTCTCTCATCGGTACATTTATGTCTGGTCTTGATCCTCCGACATATACTTTTTTACTGTTTTTAAATTGCGTTTTTAACTCGATCGCCACTTAACTTCTCCTCCTTTTGATTGGATCTTAGAAGTTACTGCGTCAGGCATCCCATTGTTCAACAAAAGGACATGAAGACACAAAAAAGGGTCCTGAATAATCAGAACCCGAAATGTCAAAAAGTAGTAAGCGCCTCAAAACACAAATAAACGCTTCCGCACTACTTCCCTACGCTGGTATCATCCAGATCAGGTTCAAAGGGTCAAAGAACTTATGCGTTCTCCTCTCAGTCCAAGCAATTTATCGGACTCCCCTAGTAGAAATATTGATAGTATTCTATTGTATTACATACTATTTTTACCATGATTCATTCTTTTTTCCAATAGTAGTATAGTAACAAAATCAAATTAGGACATAATCACACGTTTGATTTCCATTACCTTTTCAGGGTCTATCCCGAAGTCATAGCTCCCATTATGACGGACACCTGATCCTACATGATATTCTCTTGCTTTTAGCTTGCTGTGTATTTCGCCTATATTTTCCACAGTTAAACCCGAACCCGGCATGATAGTGGGACCACCCATTTGCTCTATTTCCCTCATTTTACCAATCGCCTCCAGTCCCTTACTCACTTCAGATTTTCCGCCTGATGTGAGAATTCGATCAACGTTCAATCCTGAATGGAATATTCCTTTGCATAAGGCTACTGGATCATCAGACAGGTCGATAGCGCGGTGAAAAGTAATCGATTGACCCTTCGCACTTTGTACGATCTCCATTAAAGCGTGGGAATCAAGCTTACCTTCATGTGATAATGCGCCAAAGACGATGCCACGGCTTCCCATTTCAACCATTGTTCTAACTTGTTCCACCATGGTATGCAATTCATCAGACTGATACGAGAAAGATTTACTATGTAATCGGATCATAATCTGAACAGGAATTGAAACGGTCCTTAATACTTTTTCTATCACATGAAAATCAGGAGTTAATCCTCCCTCATGTATGGCAGACACCAATTCAAGTCGATCTGCTCCGGATGCTTCTGCAACTTTGGCATCTTCCTCATTCAAGACTATGACTTCCAGTTTGCTCATGTTGAATTCTCCTAACGTGATGATGTTACGTTAACTTTATCACAATGTTGAAGATTGTTGAACTTGTGATGAAAAGGATTTCCCCGCAAAAATATGAAATATGTTGTTATTTAAAAAGACAATACTCATACGTTTGCATTACAAATCCTATAAAAAGTAACAATCTATCAGAAAAAGACAATGATTCCTCTTGCAAATCATTGTCTTCCCCATCTCCCATTCAATCTTATTCAGAAAATAAATCCGGATACACCGTTTTTGCTGTTAGCTCAACGGCTTCTCCAATACGTGGTCCTGGTCTTGACATAATGTCTGAATCCAAGAAATAGACTTGGCCATTTTGCACTGCATTTACATCTTTCCAGCTTTCCCGGGACTTGATTTCGGCTGTCGGCTCTTCGACATAACCCACTGTCGTTAAAATCATATTAGGGTTCCGTTTAATGATTTCTTCTTCGCCTACTTTCACCCAGCCTTTTTGATCTACAAAAATATTCTCGACCCCTGCCGTTTCAAGTATTTCCTGCTGAAACGTTTCTGCTCCTGCTGTATAAATATCAGGGGAGGGACTGATTTCAAAATATACTTGTTCTTTTTCCTTTAGCGTGCTTACTTTTTCTTTCACATCTGAAATCTGTTGCTTGATGCCGTCTACCAATTCGTTCCCCTTGTTCTCTACTCCCATTACCGTTGCAATTTGTTCTATATCCCCATAAACATCTTCAAAGGTTTGGGCAGATTGAATGACGAATACGTTTAATCCCGCTTCCTCAAGCTGCTTCACTCCTGCATCATCTCCAGTGGTATAAGCAATGACAACTTCCGGCTTTAGTGCAATGACCTCTTCCGCATTGACTGTCATGGAATCCGACACTCTTTTAATCTCTTTCGCTTCCTCTGGATAGTTGTCGTATTCAGTTGCCCCGATTACCTTATCTCCTGCTCCTATGGCAAAGAGAATCTCTGTGTTACTCGGCTGTAAGGAAATAACGGTTTCCGGCACTTTCTCAAAGCTAATCTCTTCTCCCCTGTCATCGATGACAGAATAAGACTCATTATCAGACTTGACTTCCTTTGTGGATGTTACTTCTTCCCCATTGCTGCACCCTACGAAAACAACCAGGATGAATGATAATAGTAAACTATTTAACCATGACTTTTTCATATTTCATCTTCCCCGCTTCTCTATATTTTGTCTTTATACGATTTACTCACAAAAGGAATTTCTTCAATCCCTTCACATTTATTCACATACACGGCCATCACAAACAGGACATTTGCCAGTAAATGAGCGTATTTAAATAGAATATTTTCCACTTTCATCTCAGTACTGACTTTATGTAAGGCACGGACGGACTTTTTTGCTTCACTGCGACAGGTATGAAGCGTACATGCGGCTGTACAGCCTTGAGGAAGGACAAAGGTTTGGATACGCTCCTCGACTTCCGACACATAACGATCGTACATTTGGCTCAATTTATTCAAGTCGTCTTCCTTGATGGCTGTCATTCCCCGGACCGAACCATTGAGGTGGTACGCCATCTCAGCTAAATATAGTAAATCGTCCTGAACTTTCGGTAAGTGCTCCGTCATTGATGACGCGAGTCCAATTTTAGTCGACAGTGAATCGGTCCGGATCTCAAAATCCACGGTTGAAACAGACTCACGCATATAGGGATAACATAAATAGCGGAAATCCTTTGCCATATGTAAGTTCCTCCTTTCTGAATGATGTTTGTGAAGCACCTATCGTATCTTCCGGGAGGTTTAAATAAACACAAAAAAACCACCCAAGAATATTGGCCGGCAGTTGTCATCCATATGAAAAAAGAGATGCTAAAAAGCCGCACCATACCCTTAACTTCCGAAGAGCATAATACGATGGAAAAAAGGCAGGTATCCTGGCTCGTGCGTCAGCCTACTCTAAGAACCTTCCCATCTGAATGATCAAATAGTGGTTTTCTTCTTATTTCGTCAGCACTTACAGTTGCGGAAACAGCTTCGGATTCACACCGAATTCCCTTTATGCTAAAGATCAGCACCTAATTTCTGCGTGGGTTTATTCACTTAAGGAACATTATACCACTTTATCCATATGAAAGATGATGAAGTTTTGCATAAAAAAACAAACATGTTGACGTACAAGCTTGAATATCTTGTGAGTATGTGAAGAAATGATAAGGAGGAAAAACATGAAGCGATTGATTGTTTTGCTATTATGCGTATTTTTGTTAAGTGCATGCGGAGACAAAAAACCTGCATCCCATGAATTATGTGGATACGGGGATATGATGGTGGTGAACAAGAAGGAATATGTGAAGGTCCCTGTGGAGAAGAAGTTGGTTCTGGATGAAAAGCTTGGATCTATTAAAGAAAAGATTGATAGTCAATATCACCCCGAGAATGATTTCTCGGCAAATATACTAAAAAAAGGGACACCCATCTATAGCGTGAAAGATCACAGCAATTATCTAATCGCCCAGACAGAGGATAATCGTTATATTTTATATGAGGAAATCAACTAAAAAGGAGGGCTGTAAGCAGATGTTTACAGCCCTCCTTTATTTAGTTCGTGGAATTCAAGGAAATCAACCGATACAGGATCGTCGTTTTCTCATCCATCCACTCCATCTTTTCGATACTGCCGTAACCACTCGGGTCACTGTGTTTCGTTTTTCTTACCTCTATCGGAATATGCATAGGGTAAAGGCGATATCCGTCCTTTTGCAGTACGAACAGATTCTCTTCTTTCCTCACTTCTTTTCCTTTTGTCACGATCATCGTGTTTAACTCTAAGCCCATGCCCATTTCGCTTGACCTCAATCCTTTTTGTATTTAATCATACACCACTGTCTTTTGATTTTTCATCCAGGTGCATAGCATGGAGACGATTTGTTGGTTCTTTCGTGGAGGGAAGTAATGCGTAAACTCTTTAAAGTATTGGGATGACACAGATTTATTCAGCTCATTCAGTCGTTTTTCTAATCTATATGCATGCTCAACTGAAACGTTCTGATCCTTTTCACCATGAATGATCAAAACGGGAGCTTCCAGGTTTTCTAACTCATATAGGGGCGTACGCCATTCATATCTTTCCGGAAATTTATTGGGACTTCCCCCTATGACTCTTTTCATCATTCTCCTGAGATCCTTCCGTTCGTCATATGTTAAGAACATATCCGAAACGCCTCCCCATGTAACAACAGAGGTAACGTCCCTGCGCTCCACGCCTGTCAGTAACGCCATTACTCCTCCACGGGAAAAGCCAAACACATGAATCCGGTTATGGACCACCCTGTGATAGTGTTTGAGCAATTCAACACCGGAAATGGCGTCTTCACGATCATCTCCAGCAAAATCTTCTTTTCCCTCTCCGCCAAGGTTTCCTCTGTAATAAGGAGCAAAAACAATGAATCCGTGAGAAGCAAATTGAGCGATTCTCGCCGGCCGGACCATTCCGACGCCTTTGATCCCCCCTCTCAGATAGAGGAACCCATCATACTTTCCACCTCCGACAGGTTCAGCCAATAAGCCTCTCACCCGGAGACCTCCGGATAGATAGGTAATTTCATATAGTTCCACATGTGGATTAGGTGAAGGAAACAATGTTTTCTTCACAATCGTTCCGTTTTTCATATTCTCTTCCTTTCAAAACGTGCATTGGGTATTCACACATTTTTTATACTCTACATAGACTATTTTAGCAAATCTCATCATCAACAGGAGATGCCGAGACGCAGCCTTCATGACCATCCTACCCTTCTTATATATAAGGATAAACAAGGCAAAGAGAGATGCACTCATCCCATTCTATCGTTACACCGGTTTCACAAAGCTTAAAGGAGGAATATTGAATGAAAAAATGGCTTAGAAGTAGCTTTGCCATGTTGCTCATCGTCATGTTAACAACCTGTTTGACAGCATGTGGAGAAAAAGAAGAAGTCGTACAAAAGGTTCGTGTAGCAGAGGTTACCCGCTCGATTTTCTATGCCCCTGAATATGTAGCCATCGAAAAAGGATTCTTCAAAGAGGAAGGGCTGGACATTGAATTGACCACTACGTGGGGTGGAGATAAAACGATGACCACCTTGCTATCGGGCGGTGCCGATATCGCTCTGGTCGGTTCAGAAACCTCCATCTACGTCCATGCACAAGGTTCGGATGATCCGGTCATTAATTTTGCTCAATTAACCCAAACCGACGGAACGTTTCTCGTCTCCCGTGAAAAAGTGGAAAACTTTGATTGGGATCAATTAAAAGATTCTACCTTCCTTGGCCAGCGTAAGGGCGGAATGCCGCAAATGGTAGGGGAATTTGTGCTGAAGCAGAACGGCATCGATCCTCAGAACGATTTAAACCTGATCCAAAACATTGATTTCGCTAATATTGCGAGCGCCTTTGCTTCGGGGACAGGGGACTACGTTCAGCTATTCGAACCAACGGCGTCCATTTTTGAACAGGAAGGAAAAGGGCATATCGTGGCTTCCTTTGGAACCGAATCAGGGCATGTTCCCTATACAACGTTCATGGCCAAAGACAGCTATATGAAAGACAACAAAGAAACGGTGGAAAAATTCACGAAAGCTCTATACAAAGCTCAAGCATGGGTGGAGGAAAACAGTGCAGCAGACATTGCTAAGGTGATTGAGCCCTATTTTGAAGACACAGAGCTTGCACTGATTGAAACAGTTGTCGATCGCTATAAATCACAAGGGTCCTTTGCGACCGATCCAATCCTTGACGAAGAAGAGTGGAACAATCTCCAAAACATCATGGATGAAGCAGGAGAGCTTCCGCAGTCCGTTGATCATGAAACGTTAGTGAATACTTCGATCGCTGAAAAAGCAGCAAAGTAGCAACAATCCTGGGGCTGACTTCACATGTCAGCCCTTCATTTACTTATAGAAAAAAGAAAATGGAGGCTGAAATACAGTGAACTTTCTATCGTTAGAATCGATCCATCATACCTACTTTTCACCCAAAACGGCCACCCATGCCCTCTCAGACATTACGCTTTCTGTAAAAGAAGGTGAGTTTGTCTCGTTTATCGGTCCGAGTGGATGCGGCAAAACCACTTTACTCTCCATTATTGCAGGACTCATCCAACCGACCGAAGGAACGATTTCATTATACAACCAACCTATCCGAAAAATGAAAAAGAAACTCGGCTACATGCTCCAACAGGATTATCTGTTTCCATGGAAAACCATCGAAGAAAATATATTTTTAGGTCTGACCATTATGGGGACCCTGACAGAAGAAAAGAGGAAGGAAGCACGTGATTTATTGACTGAGATGGGGTTAGAGGGTGTAGAAACGTCGTATCCGAGGGAACTGTCTGGAGGAATGCGACAAAGGGTAGCGCTGATTCGCACATTGATCACAGAACCTCAATTGCTCCTTTTGGATGAGCCTTTCTCTGCCCTCGATTATCAAACCAAATTGAAGCTTGAGGACCTGGTGTTTTCCACATTAAAGTCTTTTGGAAAAACAGCCATTCTTGTCACTCATGATATCGGGGAAGCCATCTCCATGAGTGACCGCATCATTCTATTCGGAGCAAAGCCAGGACGGATTCACACCACATTCGAGGTCCCGTCATCGTTAACAGGGTTAATGCCCTTTGAAGTCAGAAATCACGAAGAATTCCCGGGATTTTTCCAAACCATCTGGAAGGAGCTTGAAAAACTTGAATCACGAATCGATTAAACAAAAACACTTGGAATACATTCAATCATTGAAGAAAGAACAGCGATGGGTTTGGTTTTATCAAGCTCTTATTTTCCTTGTGTTCTTCTCTCTTTGGGAGCTCGCGAGCCGGAACAGCTGGGTAGATCCCCTCATTTTCAGCTCACCCTCGAAAATTTGGAAGCTGTTTCTCATAAAACTCGGAGACGGAAGCCTATTAGCCAACCTGTCTGTCACACTCGGTGAAACCATCATCGGATTCATTCTCGGCACCTTACTTGGAACCCTTTTAGCTGCTTTATTATGGTGGTCACCATTTCTTTCTAAAGTATTGGACCCTTATCTTGTCATCCTTAATGCCATGCCAAAAGTAGCCCTCGGTCCGATTTTAATTGTAGGGTTGGGACCCGGCTTCACATCCATCATCGCCATGGGTACCGTCATTTCCGTCATTATCACCACGATTGTTGTGTATACTTCCTTCAGGGAAGTAGATCCAAATTATTTAAAGGTCATGCAGACTTTCGGAGCAAGAAGAGGGCAAATGTTTAAAGAGGTCATTCTCCCTGCCTCATTCCCGACCATCATTTCGACACTGAAAGTAAACGTGGGCTTATCATGGGTCGGGGTCATCGTAGGAGAATTCCTTGTGTCCGCCAAGGGGCTTGGATATATGATCATCTATGGTTTCCAAGTCTTTAACTTTACCCTTGTCCTTCTATCCCTGCTTGTCATTGCCATATTCGCTACCATTATGTATAAGCTGGTTGAACAGCTCGAAAAGAAGTTGATCAAATCATAAGGTCGAGGTCCCTTATTCTCTTGAGAGCCAAGTCCACCACTTGATCTTTCATGATAAAACTAAAGGAAGGATCGTCATGGATATTGGAGAAATCACCGTTCCAAAGGACGGCTCCTTCTGTTTCCAGATAATCACCTTTGTTTATGAGCTCCTCAGCTTGAGCAAAGAAAATGGTTTTGATAAATGGTGAGTGATCATATACCTTATATTCCCCTATAAATAAAGGCCGGTTGATCACTCCCCCTGTCTCTTCATACGTTTCACGGATCGCAGCTTCTTCAAGGGTTTCTCCTTTTTCCCGCTTTCCCCCTGGAAACTCCAGACCTCTTTTTTTATGCCGTGTTAACAACCATTTCTCTTTGAAACGGCATAGAACTAACACATGGTATGATTCTTGTTGAAACCTTCCCTTTTCAAAGCATATTTCTACTCTTTTCCCATTTTCATCGATAAACTGTTCCATCTGACTTCACCTCATCCGCACACACTTTCTTTCATCTAACCATAAATAAAAAGCATTGGTCCACAGATTTCACTTCTGAACCAACACTTTTGTCATTACTCCTGGTTTTCATGAGGTTGCGAATTCAGGATGCCTATACTATCAATGAATTTCTTCGCTTCATCATCTCCCAATTTATGAATCATTTCATACACAAGATGCAAGTTTTCATCATACGCATCATTCTCGCGATCAAAATGATACTGGAGATAGGGTACGTGAGCCCGATAGAAATTCTGCCAATCGACTGAGTGATTGGAATCGAACACTTCCCGAAGCTGGGTGATTTCTTCATCGGTTGCAGATATCTTAAAGTTCCATTCGGAATCTGTCGAGCTTCTTGAAATTTCACCAGTGGCTACTTCAATATAATAATCATGTCGTTCTTCGTTCATCTTCCCACTCCTTCACTGTACTTATCCTTCATTTTCCTCAATTGAAGAAATTCTATTCACTTCGATTTCTTCTTCAACACTTCTACCGCTTTCCGTAAAAACTCCGGCACGGGGACTCCCGCTCTACCTACATTCTCAATGATTGAAATCATTTCATTACATAAATAAAAAATAATCGTCGCATTACGAATAAAGTGTTGATTTGTTAGTATAGTATCAATAAGGTGGGCAACCGTGACAAGAGCGAAAATCAGCACTTTCCGGCCAATCCCTTTCAAACCGGATTTGCTTGATAACTCTCCTTCGATCCCACTTGCAATCATCCCGGTGAAATAATCCAGAATCACGGCAATTAACAAGATAGTCAACAGCGAATTCCATTCTCCAAATAAATTTAGAATCATTGCACCCAGGCCCGATCCAACGAACAGCATACTTTTTTCCAAATATAGCATCCCCTTTTCCTAATGGTTGGCTTTGTTACAAGTGAATGTGAAGCCAGGACTCCACCGGCTTTTATAGCAGCTTATGTCAAAAGTGAGCAAAGACCGATTTATATCTCGTGGTTAATTAGTCTTATAAAGGGTAAAGACAAATAAGAGTTGTCCTAGCATAATATGTAGAGAAATTCATAAACGTTCATGGTAAAATGATACGAAAGGGAGGTGAAGCGCATGAAGTTGATCGAAGAGATTTATGAAATGTACCGAGGAAGGATCAAAGGTACCGACGAAGACTTAGACCTCATTGCCCTTACAATCTTAGAAGATACCTCCAGGAACGAGCTCCTGGAACTTATTCAAGAAATGGAAACAGAAGAATTACAATACTTCTTCCGCTTATACATATTCGAAACACTTAAAGAAAAATGGTCCAACAGCGAAGAACGAGTGAGACTTGAGAAAAAGAGCCTTCACTAATCGAAAAGCGGAGGCGGCTTGCTAAGGCCCGACAAGCATTTCTGGGAAATCCCTGAAGGCGTTCTTTGCCTTTTGGGGATTTTTCAGAAATGACCTTGAGGGACTAGCCGCCGGAGCTGGACAATCGTATAGTCATTTTCCAAATGAAAGAAGAAGCCTTGATCCGAATTTTTCCGGAACAAGGCTTCTTCCCTTTTCATCCCCTCACATCAAGGACATGTCCTTGATCGGGATGCGGTGCAGGCTGACTGACCTGCATTTCTTTCATCATTACGGTCGCTTGAGCCGTTTGAGTCGCCATCTGACTTTTCAATAAATTCATACTGAGTGTTCGTTGAAGCTCAGCGACCTGCTTACCCATCATTGACGAAACATCCTTGGTAACATCCCCCTCGTTTCGACTATCAAAGCTTGTACATACTAATAAAAAGTCATTCGCACTAATCAGCATACCAAATTTTTCTATAGGGAAATTGAAACCTTGAGTATTTCCGTCATAAAAATGTTGATATTTATCCACGACCATCCCATTCTTCTATGGTAAAATAGTGAAAAAAAGGGGGTTGCGTAATGTCAGTAACTCTTGTCCTGATCATTGCTGTTGCTATATGTATTTTAGTGATATTCGTAAGTGCCCTTACGACTTCCAAAGCATATACAGCGGTTAAACATACAGTAGATCCACTTGAAGATAATCCTCACTTGGAGAAGATGAAGCAAGAAGATGAAAAGCAAGACAAATAAAAGAAAATCCACCGTTCTAATTTGAACGGTGGATTTTTTTAATGTTCTTATGCAAAAACCTGCTTTAGCTCTTCATTGCTTTGGCTAAGCCAGAAACGCATCAATTTCTTTGCTCCTTCTAAATCATGGAGCTTCGCCTGGCCGCATTGTTTTTCATTGGCTGCCGGAATTTCTTCTATCTCGACCGCTTCTTTCATCGTATCATTCAAAAGGCCGATGATTTCTTCCACTTTCGGCTCTCCGCTAACAACCAGATAGTAGCCAGTCTGGCATCCCATCGGGGAAATATCAATAATATCGAAATGAGCATATGGCTCTGCGTATTTACGGATGGTGAAGGCTAATAAATGCTCTAGTGTATGAATGGAATCAGGCTTCATCGCTTGTTTGTTCGGCTGGCAGAAACGAATATCAAACTTGTTGATAAGTCCGTCGCTTCCTACCTTATGGACACCGCAATGTCTCACAAAAGGTGCTTTCACTGCATTATGATCTAATTCAAAGCTTTCTACTGAAGGCATTAAAATCACTCCCATTTAGTTTCTAGTTATAAGTATAACGTAAATTCATAGTTATTTCATCAACTTAATCCGAATTAAAAAAATACCTGTATTTTCTAATTGGAAATTCTTAATGATACATTTTTTATATACGGAAGAAAAACCGATTGTGATGAACATTGGAAGAACAGCAGTTAAAAACATTTTTATCCTCTTCACAGTTCTGATATAGTAAAAGAAAATCAATCAGGAGACGTGTTATGAAAAGGTTATTGTTACTTGTATTCAAGGTGTACCAGCGGGTCATCTCTCCTCTCAAGCCTCCCACTTGCCGGTTCTATCCAACCTGTTCCCATTATGGCGTGCAGGCAGTGAGCCGGTTCGGTGCAATACGCGGAGGCTGGTTAACAATAAAGCGGATTTTTAAATGCCACCCCTTTCATCCTGGTGGAATTGATCACGTGCCAGAAAAGTGGCCATCTAAAAATCCGAATCATCCCGACTAGCTCCTATCCGGAGGTAGTCTTTCTTTTTTTAAAAAGATAAAATATAAAAATTCATCCATTTATCTTGCTTATTCCCCATAACGGTAGTAAAATAACCTTTGTGCTAAATCGTAATCATTACAGTTATCAAATTATTTCATTTAAAGGAGGATTCCTCTTGAACTATATTCGTATGAGTTTATTTTTATTATTGATTTTCGTATTGTCCGCTTGCGGAGCCACTTCTGAGCAGGAAGAGGCTGGAAAGAAAGATAAATTGGAAGTCTACACTACTGTGTATCCACTCGAGGATTTCACGAAAAAAATCGGTGGGGAACATGTGGATGTGGAAAGCATTTACCCTCCAGGTGCCGATGAGCATACGTTTGAGCCTTCACAAAAAGATATGATTAAAATGGCTGATGGAGATGTTTTCTTCTACATCGGAATGGGACTTGAAGGATTCGTTGAAAGATCGAAATCGATTCTGGAAAACGAAGATGTAGTCGTTGTACCGACCAGTGAACATGTTGAATTGAAACATGAAGAAGATCATGGTGAAGAAAGTGCTGAAGAGCATGAAGAGCACGAAGAACATGGCGACTCTCACGGGGACAATCACGGGGATGAGCACAACCATGACGTTGATCCTCATCTATGGTTAGACCCGGTCTACTCTAAAGAAATGGCGAAAACCATTGCAGATACCCTTTCAGAAGAAATGCCGGAACATAAGGAAGATTTTCAAGCAAACCTCGATGCTTTAACGAAAGATTTAGATGCGCTGGACGCTGAATTTAAGGACATGGCTGAAAATGCACCAAAGAAAACCTTCTACGTTTCTCATGCTGCTTACAGCTATTGGGAAGAACGATACGGATTGCACCAGGAAGCCATTGCCGGATTGAATACGGCTGATGAGCCATCGCAGCAAGAACTTAAGAAGATCATTGAAAAAGGAAAAGAAGACAATGTTCAATACATCCTCTTTGAACAAAACGTCTCTTCCCGTCTCACAGAAGTCGTACAAAACGAATTGGGTGCAAAAGCCCTGACCCTTCATAACCTTTCTGTACTTACGGAAGAAGACAGAAAGAATGATGAAGACTATTTTTCACTCATGAAGAAGAACATCGAGACTTTAAAACAGGCATTACAATAGAACATTTTGAGAAAGAGCAGCTGGCGAGCTGCTCTTTTTTAGTTTTTGCGATTAAAAATCTTTATAAAAAGGTACTTTTCAAGATTAATCGTTAAATTAGCAAGTATATTAGCAATTATCGACGGGTTTTTAGCTCCGGGAGTAGGCCGATATCAATTTTATTTTCAAATTCGGTCGATTTATTTTCAATTTTCCAGTTTTATTTTCAAAATCGAGCCATTTCTTTTCAAATTTTCAATTTTATTTTCAAATCAAACCCTCTGCTTCATTTTGCATATATATTTTCGATTCCCGTAAAGCTCTATGCCAATATACGATTAATTTTACTGCTGTATTATCGACTCTGCCCCATATATTTTCGACTTTGCCTATTATATTATCAACTTAAAAAAATCGACATTCGCCAACAGCATTCCAGATCAACAATCAAACTTTCTCCCCCTACTAAAAATCATGAATATTATTTTCCATTAAGTGGACAATAAGGAAATGTTAAAGACTAGTAAGGGAGACATGAGAATGGATGAATTAGTAATTGCTCGTTCCTTGTTTGGTACTACAATGGCCTTTCATATCATTTTTGCCACACTTGGAGTCGGTATTCCGTTAATGATTCTTGTTGCAGAGATAATGTATCAACGGACGAACGATCTCGATTATTCCGTGATGGCAAAACGCTGGACGAAGGCCTTCGCCGTGCTGCTGGGGGTAGGGATTCCGACAGGGACGATTGCAGGTGTTCAATTGTCACTCCTATGGCCCGGGTTCATGGAGGTTATCGGGCGGGTGATGGCACTGCCGTTCCAAATCGAAATCTATGCCTTTTTTGTTGAGGCGTTATTTATGTCTATTTATGTATATGCGGCGAATCGGATCGCTCCCTGGATGAGAATCGTGAGTCTTGTCCTGGTCGCCATCGGTGGACTTGCTTCAGCTGTTTTAATCACGAATGTGCATGCGTTTGAAGGGACACCCGCCGGATTTGAAATGGTGAACGGAGAAATTACCAACGTGGATCCTTGGAAAGCCTTCTTCAATCCAAGCTTTTTCGTTACGGCGGGGCATGTTGCTTTATCTGCTTATGTAGTGGGATCGTTCACGATTGCTACAGTTTCTGCATTTAAGATGCTCCGAACTTCATTTGGGTCAAGGATTTATAAATTTCATCAAAAATCACTCATGATTTGTTTATTAGTAGGGGGCGTCTTCTCCTTCTTCACAGCGATTAATGGACATGAATCGGCTCAAATGCTTCATGAGTATCAGCCTGAGAAACTGGCTGCAGCTGAAGGCTTGTTTGAAACCCAAACCCATGCACCACTTTCCATTGGAGGCTTCACGGATCCTGTAGAGAGGGAAGTAAAATGGGGGATCGAGATCCCCTGGGCCCTTAGTTTTCTTGCTGGAAACAGTTTCGATACGGAGGTCATCGGCTTAAACGACTTTCCTGAAGAATATTGGCCGCCTCTCTTCGTTCATACGTTATTCAACGCGATGGTGGGAATCGGCTCCCTGCTCATTTTACTTTCCCTCATTGCCTACGTATGGAACAAATTATTGAAAAAAGACCGGTTCCCTAAGTGGTTGATGTGGTCGTTTGTAGCCGGTGGCCCCCTATCGATCTTAGCTATCGAATTCGGATGGATTTTCGCTTGTACCGGCCGTCAGCCTTGGACGATTTACCGCATCCTGAGTACAGAGGATTCGGTTACCACGACGGGAAACTTAGCCGTTCTGTTCGTTCTGTTCGTTTCGGTTTATGCGATTTTAGCCGTGTCCGTGGTTCTTGTTCTCTTGTATTACTTCAAACGGAATCCGCCTGAAAAAGACATCAACAAAGCGGAAGGAAAGAATAAGGATATTCCTCTATCCACATAAACAGCAATAATGGGAGGTGAAGTTATGACACAAGCATTGATTGCCATCACGATACTATGGGGGTTCGTCTTTATTTATGCCGTCATGGCAACGATGGATTTCGGGGCCGGCTTTTGGTCGATGATCTACATTAATCATGACAAGACAAAAGCCACCAATATCGCCAACCGGTATCTGTCGCCAACCTGGGAGGTGACGAATACATTCATTGTTGCCCTGGTAGTGGCAGTGTATAGTATGTTTCCAGGTGCAGCCTATTCATTAGGAACGGTGCTGCTCGTCCCTGGAAGTTTAATCCTGCTGCTTCTGGCTCTTCGAAGTGCATTTCTGGTATTCTCTCACGTGGCAGATGATTACAGAAAGCCATTGACCTATGTGACAGGGATTACAGGATTGTTGATTCCAGGTCTGCTCATCAGCGTACTTCCCATCTCTCACGGACCTTACATCGATTTTGAAGACGGACAAACGCTTCTTCTCGGAAAGCTGTTTACGAGTCCACATGAATATGCCTTCTTCGGATTTGCCGTTGCCAGTACGTTATTTCTTTCATCCTTGCTTCTTGCTGACTACTCAAAAGCTTCTAAGGAATTTGAAGCCTTTAAAGTGTATCGGCGGGATGCGATGATCATCGGTCCAATCTCTGTCATTATGGCGTTCCTCATTATGTTCACCATGAAGAATGAAGCGTCATGGATATATGATAGAATGATGGAAGACCAGAATTTGTTATGGCTCTCCTTAATCGGGTTCCTGGTTGCCGGAGGAACATTATTTCTACCCACCAATAAAGAGGGCATGAAGGGAATGCCCCGTGTGGCAGTCATCGCCGTGACATTTCAATATGTTCTGGCGAGCTATGTATACGGTAAAGCCCACCTGCCCTATATCATCTACCCGGAAGTCACGATCCAGTCCGGATTCACGGATCCCAACTCGTTTAAGGCTGTGTTCATCACCTATATTGTCGGATTCATCATCCTGTTTCCTGGTTTTGTCTACTTTTGGAGCTTGTTTATGAATGATAAACGATATTTGAGGCAAAAAAGTGAATGACTGCACTATAGCTCCGAGACTCTCGGAGCTATTTCTCTTATCATTTGCTTATCCATTCCCCTGGCCTTACACTAACGGTAGAAATTAGATTTGAAAGGATGATCCATAGTGGCACAATCAATTAAAGGTAAAATCGCTTATATTACGGGTGCTGCCCGGGGAATCGGAAAGGCAACAGCATTGGAGCTAGCCCGAGAAGGTGTTCATGTCGGCTTGATCGCCCGGACAGAAAGTACACTGGAAAATGTGGCGGAAGAAGCAAGATCACTGGGTGTGAAAGCCAGTGTCGCAGTAGCTGATATCTCAGATATGGAGCAAGTGGATGAAGCCATTTCGAAACTGAAAAATGAACTCGGTCCAACCGATATCCTGATCAACAATGCCGGTATCGGAACGTACGGCTCTTTTCTGGAAATCGATCCGGCAGATTGGAAGAAAACCTTTGAAGTCAACGTATTTGGAACGTATCATGTGACGCGTGCCGTCCTGCCTCAACTTATCGAGAAAAACCGCGGGGACATCATCAATATTTCTTCCAGCAGCGGATTGAAAGGCACGGCAAAAAGCACGGCTTACAGTGGATCGAAATTTGCCGTTCAAGGGATGACAGAAGCGTTGATGCAGGAAGTCCGTCCACATAATATCCGTGTCATGACTCTGAACCCAAGCCTCGTGGCAACGGATCTTACCTTTGGGGATAAGCTCGATGAAGCGGACAAAGAGAAATACATGCAGCCCGAGGATTTAGCGGAACATATGGTTTCTCAGCTGAAATTACACCCGCGTATCTTTATCAAGCAGTCTCTTCAGTGGGCGACGAACCCTTTTTAATAAACATAAGAAACAAGAAAAGCTCAGATTCAGCTCTGAGCTTTTCCTTTTCAACCTTCTTTTTATCTGTGTTGATCTACAAGAATCGGATTGCCATCAGGATCTTCAATCGTGAAACTTGCAGGACCTTCGCCTGATTCATCTGCTTCAGTCAACATTTTTACACCTTGTTCTTTCAGCTGTTTTTGAAGGTCCCGAATGTCCGTAAACGATTCGAGATTTTCAGCATTTTGATCCCATCCTGGATTAAAGGTCAGGAGGTTCTTCTCAAACATACCTTCGAACAGACCGATTACAGTACTTCCATTCTTCATGATAAGCCAATTTTGGGCAATTTCCCCTCCCAAAGTTTGAAATCCAAGTTTTTCATAAAATGCTTTTGATTTATGAATGTCTTTCACACTTAAGCTTACAGAAAATGCACCTAGTTTCATATTTCCTCCTCCTGAAAATTGATAATTCAGATATTCGTGATAGGTCAAGTATAAATAATTACCATTGGAAAGACAATTATGCGTTAAACTTTTCTCTATACGTGGTCACTTCACTCAACCGTTTTTTATTCAACTCCACACCTATCCCCGGACCATCCAAACGTTCCGCCCTACCATTTTTCACGACGATAGGAGAAGAAATGATATCTTCTTCCCAATATTTCGAGGAGGAAGAAATATCCCCCGGAATCGAGAATCCCTCGAGAGTGGCAAGGGCCAGATTATGAGCCCGGGAAACCCCAAACTCGATCATGCCTCCGCACCATACATTGATGTGATTCTCCTGGCACAACCGGTAGATTTCCAAAGCACTTGTGTAACCTCCGACTCTGCCAAGCTTGATATTGACCACTCCGCAACTATTTAAATAGATGGCACTTTTCATATCATGAGGGGTTACGATACTTTCATCCAAACAAATCGGAGTCGACAGCTCTTTTTGCAAAAGAGAGTGCTCCACTAAATCATTAACTCCCAAAGGCTGTTCGATCATCTCCAGACCAAACTCATCTAGTGCTTGAAGCCGGCTTTTGTCTTCAAGGGAATAAGCTGAGTTCGCATCTGCCAGAAGAGAAAGGGAAGGAAAATGGTCCCTCAACTCTTTCACAATCTCCACATCCGCTCCAGGAGAGATTTTCAGCTTTATGCGTTGATACCCTTCCTGCACAAGATCTTCAGCCGAATGGATCATTTCTTTCACTGAGTTGGACCCCACAACGGCGCCGGCAAGAATTTCAGAACGTGTCCCCCCGATCATCTCCCAGAGAGGAACGTTCTGCTGCCTTGCATAGAGATCCCATAAAGCCATTTCAAGTGCAGCCTTCGCCATTGAATTTCCCCGAACGGCTGCGAATCTCTTTCCGATTTCTTTAGGGTGTTCAAACGGGTCGCTGTTCATTAAAGGAATTAATACATCTTTGATCATATGATAGGATGTTTTCACAGTTTCTTCTGTATACCACGGTGTGGAAAAAGCAACCCCCTCTCCCAGTCCAATCAATCCGTCGGCATCCTGAATCTCAACGATGATCCCTTCCCGTTTTTCAACGGTTTGCAGATGGGTCACAAAGGGCTTTTTCAATGGCATCGATAGGATGTGAAGCGTAATGGATTTAATCTTCATCGACATACAGTCCCTTCTCCCACTGCTCCCGTAACACCCTTCTCAGCAGTTTGTTCGAGGCATTTCGTGGTAACTCATCTACAAAGATTATTTTTTTCGGCTGTTTATATGACGCCAAATGATCGGAGCAGTAGTTTAAGATCTCTTCTTTTGTAAGATGCTCTTTTTTAACGATAAACGCACAGGGAATTTGTCCCCATGTGTCATTTGGAATTCCAGCCACCCCGGCATCCTCTACTCCGTCACAGCCCAACAGCACACTTTCAATTTCCGCAGGATACACATTTTCCCCCCCGGAAATGATGAGGTCTGATCGCCGGTCCAGTACAAATAAGAACCCCTCTTCATCTACATAACCGATATCCCCTGTATGGAACCAGTCATCTTCAAAACTTTTCGCATTGGCTTCCTCTCTTCGATAATACCCGTTCGTTACATTCGGGCCTTTTACCAGGATTTCACCCTCTTGATTTGCTCGAGCTGCACCTTTTTCATTCTTGATTCTTAATTCTGAAGGAAAGAGGGGCTTCCCGGCGGAACCCAGCTTCTTCATACTATATTCAGGTGATAATGTCACGATTTGTGAAGCCGTTTCAGTCATTCCATACGTTTGAAAGACGGGCACTCCCTTATCCTTACAAGCCTGAAGTAAAGAAAGTGGTGCAGGTCCGCCGCCTAACAGCATGCAGCGGAAATTCGGGTGATACGTTCGACTCCCTGAATCTTTCATCAAACGCTGAAGCATATTGCTTACAACCGACATGATCGTAACCCTTCCACTTTCAAGCTCCTGATTGATGCTCTCGACGTCGAAGGTTTCAAACAGTCGTACCTTCATCCCATAAATGACACTTCTCATAAGGATCGAATACCCGCTTATATGAAAGAGAGGAACCGAGCAAAGCCAGGCATCATTTTCACTTATTCCCAGGTTCAAAGAAGAACCAATGGCACTCCACCAATGGTTTCCGTACGATTGAAGGACTCCTTTTGGGGCTCCGGTCGTACCAGAGGTATACATAACCGAGCATGCTTGGTCTAACTGAAAATAATCCTTCACTTTAAAGCTTGTAGGTGGTGTTTGAAACAACTGAGAGAATGGGACCCCATCAACGTGATCCCCTAAAAAAGACAACTTATCCTCAAACTCATCTTCATAAATGACCGTTGTTAACTCCATATCCTGTATTTGAAAAGATAATTCATTCGAACTCAGTTTGTTGTTTAATAAAACCGTCGTGAATCCCAGCTGTTGAATGGCATGGATAACCAACACAGATTCCACTTTATTTTTAATCATGAGTCCCACAAAGGGATGGGTGGAAGATTTCACTACTGTATGAAGCTGTTCGCCTATATGAATTGCTGTATCCCAGAGCTCTCCGAAAGTATATTCCACATCACCATTACTTAGTGCCATCCGATCAGGGGTTAAGAACGCTCTTTGTTTTAGCCAGTTAGGCAATTGCTGTGTAGTCATCCTGTCATTCTCCATTCCTTTCTTGTTTGTGCTCTTTACCGTCTTTCGTTACAGAGCTTTATTGGATCTTTTGTTCATTGTTACGGCACTTCTGAGCTTTGTTCTGTAACTTCTGGACTTTGTTGTGCCACTTTTGGCTTTTGTTGTGCCGCTTCCGGCCTTTGTTGTGCCGACTCCCACAAAACTTGTGCCAAATTGTGAACAATAAGAAAAACCAAGAACATAATGTGTATTCAGTAAATCTTCATTTAAAAAAGCCCGATGAATCAGCAAAGATTCATCAGGCCACCTTAGATCAAGGGAAACGAGGGAATTGTCCAAAGTCCGGTTTACGCTTTTCTTTGAATGCGTCGCGACCTTCTTTGGCTTCTTCCGTTGTGTAGTATAGAAGGGTAGCGTCACCTGCAAGCTGCTGCAGACCTGCCAATCCATCTGTATCTGCGTTGAATGAAGCCTTTAAGAAACGAAGGGCAGTCGGACTTTTTTCAAGCATCTCTGAAGCCCACTGAACTGTTTCCGCTTCAAGCTGCTCATATGGAACAACTGTATTGACAAGTCCCATTTCAAGCGCTTCCTGTGCGTTGTACTGACGGCATAGGTACCAGATTTCTTTCGCTTTCTTATGACCGACGATGCGTGCAAGATATCCTGCACCGTATCCGGCATCAAAGCTTCCTACTTTAGGACCTGTTTGTCCGAAGATCGCGTTGTCAGCAGCAATTGTAATATCACACACTACGTGAAGGACGTGTCCTCCTCCGATGGCATAACCTGCTACCATTGCAATGACTGGCTTAGGGATCACGCGGATCAGACGTTGTAAATCCAATACATTCAATCGTGGAATTTCATCTTCCCCGACGTAACCGCCATGTCCGCGCACTCTTTGGTCTCCGCCCGAACAGAATGCCTTCTCACCGGCACCTGTTAAAACGATGACACCAACCTTAGAATCATCACGTGCATAAGCAAATGCATCGATTAATTCCATTACAGTTTTAGGACGAAAAGCGTTGCGAACTTCTGGTCGATTGATCGTGATCTTTGCAATTCCATTATATGTTTCGTACAAAATATCTTCGTAGTTTCTTTCTGAAACCCATTCAAAAGCCATTGGTTTGTTCCTCCTTTATGTAGTTAACAGTAGATCCTCTATTATTGTACCAAACTTTCGCGGTTCTTCCACATGAATTGCATGACCTGTGTTAGAAATTGTCATGATTTGAAAGTCCGGATTGAGGTTTTTCATTTCTTTTGCGATATGAACAAACTTCTGATCCAGCTCTCCGACAAGTAAATGGACTGGTATAGAAAGCTCGCCCAGCTTGTCCCACCATGAGTCTTGAGCCCCTGTCCCCATTCCTTTTAAGCTATTGGATAAGCCTAATGGGGACTGACCCAGGCGCTGCTGCCGAATCTCGGCACGCTCATTATCAGTAAGTCTTTTTTGAGAAGCAAACAACGGGATCTCTTCCCAAAAGTCGACAAAGTCTTCCATTCCTTCTCTCATGATCCTTTCGGCTAATGCGTGGTCTTTTTTCCGCCGTTCCACTCTTTCTTCACCCGTTTTCAATCCGGGAGAGGCACTCTCAAGAATCAGGGACTTCACCTTTTGAGGGTAGCTCATGGCGAAGTGAAGGGCTGTCCGGCCTCCCATTGAATAGCCGATCAAGACCGCCTGCTCTATTTCAAGTGCAGACAAAATGGAATCAAGATCATTGGATACACGATCCATTGTATACCTTGAGAAATCCTCAGGTGCTTCTGTGCGGCCATGACCAATCAAATCAATGCTTACACACCTATAGGTGGAAGATAATTGATCGGTGATTTTTGACCATGTCGTCGTATCCCCGGTAAAGCCATGAAGAAAAACCAAAGGCTCTCCTTCTCCTTTAACTTCTACAAAATAGCGAATATCATTCACTTGCAGGATCAATGATTTTCACCCTTACATTTCTTCACCATTTCCCGGGAAACAAAATTCCACAAATTACGATGATTTGCTACATTTTCTTCACGGTTCGTCATTACTTCAATGATTTTCAAGCCGTTTTTATGCTTTGCTTCCTCAACAGCAAAAGCAAATTCTTCTTCTGATTCCACTCGGAAATAACCGGCTTCGTAAAGCTTGGCCGCATGGGAAAAATCCAGATCCATTGGCGTGCCGAACAGCTCTTCAAAGTATTCACCTTCACCCGCCTGCGGAAGATAAGAAAAGATTCCCCCACCATTATTATTAAGGACCACAACGGTCAGATTAAGCTTGTATTTCTTACCGACGAGGAGGCCGTTTAAATCGTGGAAGAAAGCAAGATCACCTATCAAAAGATACATGGATTCTGAGCTTGTGCTCATCCCAAGTGCTGTCGATACCACGCCGTCAATTCCATTCGCTCCCCGATTGGCATAGATACCGATTGACCGATCATTACTAAAGAAAAATGTATCGATGTCCCGTATCGGCATGCTGTTGCTTACAAATACATTTGATTTTTCAGGCAGGTGTTGAATAAGTTCACTTACTGCCATTCCTTCATCCCATGACAAATGACCTTTTAGAAGGAGTTCCTTTGTAGAATGGTTTACATTCTTCCAGTGATTGATCCACTTTTTAGAAAAAACACGGCTTTCTTCATTGATCATGCTTTGACAGAATTGGCTCTCATCACAATAGATATATTCCGTCCCTTTTGCAATGGGATCCTGCCATTCTTCCCCCGGACTCACGATCCAGTATGGCATTTCAGAAAGACCTTTCAAAAACAACATGAGAGGCTTTGAAACAGGCATGGCACCGAAACGGATCACGATTTCAGGGTGCAGGCTCTTCTTCACTTCATCAATCTTCAGGAACGTATCATAGGTATCGATAATATGTGCCTTCGAATGAGAACCGCTTCTCATCTGGGAGAGGGGGTCCGCTGCGATGGGAAAACCGAGTTTCTCACTAAAGGCAACGATGGAATCAATCGAATCACTATTCAGGCCCGGTCCGCATACAATCAGACCTCTCTCTTTATTTCTGAGTATCCCTTGAAGCTCTTGAGAGATTGAGTGGGAAAGGCTCCTTTCTCCGTGGAGGACCCTTTTCATCTGTGAACCTGTTGAATAAGATACGCCCTTTAAATCAGGAATTAACGGTTCTCTAAATGGAAAATTAAAGTGAACGGGTCCTCTCGGTTCTGCTAGTGAAAGTCCTATTCCTCTGGATGCTGACGATCTTGCATATTCAAGCATGGACGGACTATTCTCCGGCAATGCCATATCCACTGTCCATTTTACGTGTTTCCCATATAGATCCAGCTGATCAATCGCTTGCGGGGCACCTACCTCCCGCAGCTCATGGGGACGATCAGCCGTCAGCACGATCAACGGCACTTTCGCGTAGCGGGCTTCAATAATCGCTGGATAATAATTGGCTGCTGCCGTTCCGGATGTACAGAGGATGGCTACCGGCTTTTTCTTTGCCTTCGCAACCCCTAAAGCAAAGAACGCAGCAGAACGTTCATCTACGTTAATGTACGTCTTTACCTCTGGATGATGGGCGAATAATAACGCCAAAGGAGTAGATCGAGAGCCAGGGCTAATGACTACTTCGTCTACTCCATTTCCAACTAATTCTTCAATAAATGCCGCTAAATAATGTGTTAAATGCTGCTGATGTTCATCAATCATTTATGTTTCCCCCTAATGCCCTTAGCATCGGTCGAAATTTCATTTGTGTTTCTCTAAATTCACTTTCCGGCTGAGAATCTGCCACTATTCCGCACCCTGCATATAAATAAGCCTTATCCTTCTGAAGTAGACCTGATCGAAGGGCAACGGCATACTCACCATTTCCATAGGCATCGATCCAGCCGACAGGACCCGCATACAAACCACGATCCATAGCTTCCTCTTCTCTGATCACATGCAATGCCTTATCCCTTGGTACCCCGCCTAATGCAGGGGTTGGATGTAATTTTTCCACCAGATTGATAAGAGATGTATGTTCAGACGCCTGTCCAATGACAGGAGTATATAAATGCTGAATGTCTTTCAGCTTCATCAGTTGAGGCGAAGACGGAATCGTCAATGTTTCACAAAAAGGTGTAAGAGCGTCTTGAATGCTCTCCACCACGAGCTGGTGCTCATAACGGTTCTTTTCATCCAGCAGGAGCTCTTCGCCCAGCTTCTCATCACTTTCCAACGATTCCCCGCGGGCAATCGATCCTGCTAAACAGGTGGAAAGAATTTCTTCTCCCGATTTCTTCACGAGGCGTTCGGGCGTAGCTCCGATAAAGCAGCTATCTTCCCTCTCAAAGCTGAAGACAAAGCTGTCCGGCTGCTGCTTCCACAAATTATCCAATACAAAATCAGATGACACTTGGGTATCAAACGACACTTCACATTTTCTGGCAAGCACTACCTTATCCATTTCACCCTGCTTTAAACGATTCACCACATTTTGAACAGAATCCTTCCATTCTTCAGGCTTCATATCCCTATTTTGCAGCCATTGGGGCTGTTCAGGAATAATAGGCATCCTTGCATTGGCAAGAAGTTCATCCTTGATTCTTATGCAATCATAGAATAATGATTCTTCCTCATCCGGATGACAAATGAAATTCACCGTTAAATAATTGGTTTTTCCCGGCTTTGTCAGCATAAACATAGGTAATTGAAACGTACCGTTCGAGAATTGCCTCCACTCTTCTCCGATAGATTTAAGCGGATCAAAGCTAAAGCCGCCAAATAACAAAGGTCCTGTGCCTGCAATTTCTTCCCCAGTGACAACGACAGACTCTACAATTAAGCGCTTCCACTCATTCTCAACCGTAAAAAATCGTTCTTCAATCTCATTTGTAGACAATATATGAGCCGCTCCAATCCCTACTAGCGAGATGGTATGATCACGGTCCTTCCATAGAAAACGCTCACCAACAAAAGAGCTTCCTCCATAATAAAAAGAAAGAGGATCGACTGCATCGACTTCCTCCACTATGCTGAGAAGGACGGGGTGATGTAATTGTTTAGCCTTCATTTTGGCTGTATCATATGCTTTTTCAATATTGGTTTTATGAATGGTAACCAATTGAATTCCCCCAAACAAAATCACGTACGATATTCAAACTTATTTTAAGATACACCTGTCTTTAAGGTGTGTCAACGGAGTTTAAGACATGTTAACAATATTTATCCTTATTATATATAATAAACCCTTTTTCCCCTTTTGAGAAACCAAAAGCGTTGTAAAAGTCCTCAATTACTGGAAAATAGCACCTTCACAGATTTTTAAAAAATGATTGACAGTCCTCTTCCCTTTACCTACACTTTAATCTGTAAAGGAATTGTAATGTTTTCTGAAAATTCCTTATTGCGTAAGGGAGAGAATATGATGGAACAACAAGCATCCAACGTGTTGGAATCAGATAAAGGGTGGAAGATCTGGTGGCAGCTTACAAGGCCTCACACTCTTACAGCAGCATTTGTACCTGTCTTACTGGGGACTGTACTAGCTCTGCAATTTACCAAGATCAGTTTATCACTGTTTGCAGCCATGCTCATTGCCTGCTTGCTCATCCAGGCTGCTACCAATATGTTCAATGAGTATTATGACTATAAAAGAGGTTTGGATACAGAGCATTCGGTCGGTATCGGTGGAGCAATCGTCCGGAACGGAGTTAAACCATCCACGGTCATAAACCTCGCCTTTTCACTGTACGGAATCGCCCTTTTATTAGGAATTTATATTTGTCTTAATAGCACATGGTGGCTGGCACTCATAGGTATAGTGTGCATGGCAGCGGGGTACTTTTATACTGGCGGACCTATGCCAATTGCTTACACGCCTTTTGGAGAAATCGTAGCCGGTTTCTTTATGGGACTTGTGATCATACTCATATCGTTCTACATTCAAACTGGATATATCAATGGTGACAGCATCCTATTGTCTGTTCCCGTATCCATTTTAGTCGGCGCCATTCTATTAGCGAATAACATCCGCGACCTGGACGGTGATAAAGAAAACGGCCGTAAAACCATCGCGATTCTTTTAGGAAGAAAAGGAGCGATCATCCTTTTGGGCGGCATGTTTGTCGTATCCTATGGCTGGATTGTCGGACTGGTCCTTGCCGGCGTTTCATCACCTTGGCTATTCGTTGCCTTTCTAAGTATTCCGAAAGCATTCAAGGCAACGACAGGATTCATCGGCAAATCACAGCCGATCGAAATGATGCCCGCCATGAAAGCCACCGCACAAACGAACACCATCTTTGGATTCCTATTATCCATTGGACTATTACTTGCATATATGCTTTAAAAAAATCAAGAGTCGCCCCTTCATTTCGGGACGACTCTTTTTTTTATGTTTTAACAACCCCACTTTCGGATAAAGTATGGTTAGTACATTATTTAAGCGAACATAATGAAGGATGTGAAGAAATTGCTAACAGACAGCCAAAAACAGACATTAAAACAAGAATTGGTTCAGCAGGAAAAACAGTTGCAAGAACATCTTCATCAGGATTTAGATAATCTTCACCATACAAATGAACGGGATAACTCAGGTGAACTCTCCCTTTACGATAACCATCCTGCCGACATGGGAACAGAGTTATATGAACGAGAGAAGGATTTCGCCATAGATGATCACGCCAAGCTCGAACTAAATAAAATTCAACGCGCTTTGCAGGCGATAAGCCAAGGAACATACGGTCAATGCAAAGAGTGTGGCCAGGATATTCCTTTTGAGCGTTTGGAAGTCATTCCAACGACACTTTATTGTAAAGATCATTCACCGGAACAATCGACACCTCAGGATAGACCCGTAGAGGAAGATGTACTGCAGCCGCCTGTTGATAACGAATTCAGACATGAAACAGATGGTAATGTCCGTGATGATCAAGACAGCTTTCAGGAAGTAGGACGCTTCGGGACATCTGAAACACCTTCTGACTTCGAAGGTGATTATGAAGACTACTCGGAATTGTATCAGGATGAGGACACTTCCGAAGGATTCACCGAGGATTTCGAATCCTTTGTCGGAACCGATATGGAAGGTTCCAATCGTAAAGCATATCCTTCGAAAACCCATGAAGAATACGAGGATATGCTGGATGAAAATAATATGGAATCCACATTGGGTGACATTCCGTATAAAGATGGCGACAGTTATATTTCTGATAAGAAGAAATAATTTAAAAAGGCTTGGGGAAACTTTTCCCCAAGCCTTCTTTTACTTTATTAAACTGCCCTGTGAAATGCCCCAGATGTCTTTCGCATACTGTTCAATCGTCCGGTCACTTGAGAAATAGCCGGAGTTTGCAATGTTCTGCAAGCACATTCGTGACCAATGCTCTTTATTTTCGTACGCTTTTCCTGCTTGCTCGTGAGCCCTTACATAGGAATCGAAATCCCTCAGAACAAAGAATTGATCATTCTCGGTCAGTAAGGAGTCATAGATGGTTTCAAAATGGTCACCTGCGTCTGGAAGTGTATCATCAATCAATTGATTCAACACCTTCTTAATGCGGGTATCATAGTGGAAATACTCCATGGCATAGTATCCACCGTGATGCTGATATTTCATTACTTCATCCGCCGTTAATCCAAATATAAAGATATTCTCTTTCCCTACTTGCTCAAGAATCTCAATATTAGCCCCGTCCAATGTTCCAAGGGTCAAAGCCCCGTTCATCATGAACTTCATATTTCCAGTACCGGATGCTTCCTTGCTGGCTGTAGAAATCTGTTCTGACAGATCAGCTGCAGGAATGATTTCTTCAGCTAATGAAACCCGGTAATTTTCCAGGAATACGACTTTAATCCGCCCTTTTACAAGCGGGTGGTCATTCACCAGATCCGCTACAGAATGAATCAACTTTATGATTTTCTTCGCATAGTAATACCCCGGGGATGCTTTCGCACCAAAAATGAACGTTCGCGGATGAAAATCAAAGCTTGGGTCTTCCACACAGCGATTATAGAGATGAAGAATGTGTAAAACATTCATCAGCTGGCGTTTATACGCATGGAGCCGCTTCACTTGAATGTCAAAAATCGAAGTAGGATCCACGACGATTCCATTACTTTCAAAAATTCGATCTGCAAGCTTCCGTTTATTTTCCTGTTTTACATCATACAGGTCCTTAAGAAACGCCGTATCGTGATGATACTCTTTCAAGTCCGCTAACTTACCTGGATCTTTAATCCACCCATCTCCTATGGAAGACGATATCAGATTCGACAGAGACGGGTTGCTATTCAATAGCCATCTTCTATGTGTAATGCCATTTGTCTTACTATTAAATTTATCAGGATAATATTGATAGAATAAGTTCATTTCTCTAAGCTTTAAGATTTCAGTATGAATCTTTGCCACGCCATTCACACTAAAGCTTCCTACAATCGCCAGATGAGCCATTTTCACTTCATCATGGGAGATGATCGCCATATCCTCTATCCGCTTCCACTCACCGGGATATTCCTTCCACAATTCCTGACAGAATCGCTCATTGATTTCATTCACGATCATATGGATGCGGGGCAGCAGAGGTTGGAAAATACGGATCGGCCATCTCTCCAATGCTTCTGAAAGCGTCGTATGATTCGTATAGGCAAATGTATTCGTCGTGATTTCCCACGCTTCCTCCCATTCGAAGGAATATTCGTCAAGCAGGACCCTCATCAGTTCTGGAATCGCGAGAACGGGATGAGTATCATTGATATGGATCGATATATTCTCATGCAGTTCCTTCAGGTCCCCATTTCGATAAAGGTAGGAATCAAGAATCGAACGGATGCTTGCTGATACAAGGAAATACTGCTGTTTCAATCGCAGGATTTTCCCTTCTTCATGGGTATCGTCAGGATAAAGGAATTCTGTGATCGCTTCCGTATCACGCTTGTATTTCATCATATCTTTCCCGGCTTTATAGGCAGCGGGTTCAGCACTCCATAATCGAAGGGTATTAACCGTCGACGTTTCATACCCTACTACAGGCATATCATAAGGAACGGCCGCTACTACTTCTGCATCCACATGACGAAACTTCAATACATCATTATCCGTATAAGATTCCACCTTCCCCCAGAAAGGCACTTCGACGGTAAGATCTGACTTTCGAACTTCCCATACATGTCCATGACGCAGCCACTGCTCCGGAAGCTCCATCTGAAAACCATTGACGATCTTTTGTTCAAATAAACCATGCTTGTAACGGATTCCATAGCCATGTCCAGGTAGATTAAGGGAAGCCAATGAGTCGAGGAAACATGCAGCCAAACGACCCAGACCGCCGTTTCCGAGTCCTGCATCGTGCTCCACCTCTTCCATTTCAGCAAGGTCTATTCCCAGGTCCTTCAATCCCTTATCCACAATATCGTAGATTCCTAAATTCATCAGGTTCTGGCGGAGCAAACGCCCCAGAAGAAATTCAATCGATAAGTAATACACCTGCTTTTGTTTACTGAACCGGTACTGCTCATTCGTATGAATCCAGTTCATGGAGATGTATTCCCGTATAAGGTGACCTAATGTGAAAAACTGATCCTGACTGGTGGATTCAGGAAACGTCTTCCCATACATCATTTCAAGCTTCTTCAGAAACATTTCTTTAAATTCAATTGGATCAGAAAACATGGCTTTCACTCCTTGATACCAGGTCAGCATATAGTTGATTATACTTAAAGGCCGATTGCGCCCAGCTATAATCCTTATTCATTGCAGTTCGTACAATATGATTCCATGTTTCCGGATCTTCGTAGAAATACGATAGAGCTCTTCGATAAGTGTAGAGCATATCGTGGGCATTAAAGTTCTTAAACGAAAAACCGTTCCCTGTCTTCGTTTCTTCATTATAGGATTCCACCGTATCGTTCAATCCACCGGTCTCCCGGACAAGCGGCAGGGCTCCATATCTCATGGCAATCAATTGACCCAGTCCGCACGGCTCGAACTTAGAAGGCATCAGGAATATATCACTGGCAGAATAGATCTGTTTTGCCAGTTCCTCATTAAATCCGATTTGCACTCTGACCTTATCCGGATAGGTCCATTCCATCTCCCTGAAGAACTGCTCAAACTCCCAATCGCCTGTTCCCAGGAGGACAAATTGAACTTCTTCCTGGAGCATTTCATGAAATACTCCCCTTACTAGTTCCAGCCCTTTTTGATTCGTTAATCTTGAAATGATGGAAACAAGAGGGATTCCTTCATTCTCTTCTAACCCCAAGCTTTTTTGCAGGTGAAGTTTCGCTTTCTTCTTTCCATGGAGATTGCCGCTAAAGTAAGGAAACTCTCCATCATCAGGATTGTACACTTCATCATCAATACCGTTTAAAATACCTAATAACTGGTTGTATCGCTGCCCTAAAATAGTATGAAGCTTTTCCCCGTAATAAGGCGTCAGAATTTCCTCTTTGTATGTAGGACTCACCGTGGTAACAAAATCCGCAGAAATCAGAGCACCCTTCATAAAATTGATATTTCCATAGAACTCAAGGTATTCGTGATGAAAATACTTATCGTGAATGCCTAATAAGTCAGTCATCACCTGTTTAGGATAAATCCCCTGAAATTGAAGATTGTGAATGGTGAACACACTGCGGATAAACGAATAACCCGGTCTCTCCTGGTATTCGGTTCTTAATAAAAATGGAACCATTCCCGTGTGCCAGTCATGACAATGAATCACATCTGGATAAAAATCAAGAACAGCAATACTTTCCAGCACCGCTCTGGTAAAATACGCAAATCGCTCCCCGTCATCAAAATATCCGTATAAACGATCCCGATTAAAATAGTATTCATTATCGACGAAATAATACGTTACTCCATTTTCACTGTACTCTTCAATTCCACAATACTGATTCCGCCAGCCGACTGACACGAAGAACTCTTTCTTCCTTTTCATTTTTGAACGAAACTCATGAGGGATCCCACCGTATTTAGGCAGGATCACCCTGACATCCGTCCCTAAACTTCTTAATTCCTTAGGCAAAGCGCCGGCAACATCCGCCAAGCCCCCAGATTTAATAAAAGGGACACACTCAGATACTACAAATAACACTTTCACGAATTCATCAGCGCTCCTTGAATCATCCCTTTGCGAATGACTATTGGATTGTTTGGATCTCCGATAAGCTTGACGCCATCTTCGATTCTCACATCTTTATCTAAAATCACATTCTCTAGTACACAGTTATCTCCAATTTGACTCTTCTGCATAATGATGCTACCCGAAATCATCGTATTTTTCCCTACCTTGACCGCTCTGAACATCGTAGAATTCTTCACTTGGCCTTCTATGAAGCATCCATTGGCGATGATACTATTTTTCACACTTGCAGCTGAAGTGTAGCGTGTTGGCGGCTCATCTTTTACCTTCGTGTAGACAGGTGAATCCTTTTTGAACAATTCTTTCCAATAAGATAGATTCAAAAGTTTCATGCTGGCATCATAGTATTCTTCAATGCAATCAATCGTTTGAACAAATCCTTCATGCTCATAGCCGCACACCTTAAATCCGCTGTCCATATCATCCACAACATCCTGCATACACGTATAGCCTGTTTCACTTCGATTCTCAATCAAATCAATGAGTGTAGAAGTTTTCACCAGGTACATATCTAAAGAGTTTCCGTTATGACGCATTTCCGTTATATCACAGCCGATACGGATATGGCGTTCAAGAACCGGTTGATAGGCAATATTGCATAATGTAAAGCAATTGCTGATCAATGCGTATTCCTGGGTACTGCGATAAAAGTAGTCTAAGTGATGAGCGAAGTGATTAAATGAACCCACACCCTCTTCATTCGCCTCTAATCCTGGTGCCGGGAAGAAAAACAACCCATCACGCTTCCGATTCAGATCCCAGTTCTTCCCAGATCCAAGATGGTCCATAAGGGAACGGTATTGAAACTTAGGAAAAATCGCAACGGAACCAATATCTGAGTTCACCATATTAGAGAGTACAAAGTCGATCAAGCGGTATCTCCCGGCAATTGGAAGAGCAGCTAATGAACGATGTAACAGTAAATCCTCCAACGAATCATAATAACTAGTAGCATCAATAACGCCAAGCATTGTATTTTTCAAAACACTTCCTCCTCTTAAGTTGTAATGTGGGTCTTCAACCTTTACACTTTTTCTTGTTCCAGTAGTGTTTCAATGAATGATTCCGTAACCAGGATAATTTCATCCGATCCTTCTTCCGGCATGATGCATAGGCCGTTCGGAACCTTGACATTCGACGGCACGATCGCCTGTTCAATATAGGCGTTTTCCCCAATGACCGCATCCGGCATAACGACTGAGCGGCTTACATGTGCTCCCTTTTTCACCGTTGTTCCTTGGAACAGGACGGACTTACGAATCGTCCCTTCAATCGTACATCCTTCATTCACAAGAGACCCCTCAACAAGCGCTTCTTCAGAAATGTATTGAGGCGGCTCATTCGGATTCACTGAATACACTCTCCAGTCATGATCGAACAGATTCAGCTCATTTTCCTCATCAATCAAGTCCATATTCGCTTCCCACAGGCTCTTAACTGTTCCGACATCCTTCCAGTACCCTTTAAACGGATAGGCCATCAGCTTTTTCTTCTCATCAAGCAGTAAAGGGATAACATCCTTCCCAAAGTCATGGCTTGAATCGGGATTACGCTCATCCATCTCTAAATAATCCTTCAGTACGGAATAATTGAAAATATAGATTCCCATCGAAGCAAGATTACTCTTAGGAAAAGCCGGCTTTTCTTCGAACTCTGTAATTCTCATTTCCTCATTGGTGTTCATAAGACCGAACCTGCTTGCCTCATCCCAGCCTACTTCAATGACGGAAATCGAGACATCCGCTTTCTTCTCGATGTGATAATCAAGCATTTTACTATAATCCATTTTGTAAATGTGATCTCCTGATAGAATCAGCACATACTCGGGATCATATTGCTCAAGGTAATTCATATTTTGATAAATGGCACTCGCCGTCCCTGTATACCAACGCATTTCAGATGATTCAGCATAAGGTGGCAGTACGGTCACTCCCCCATTTCTACGGTCAAGATCCCATGCACTTCCGATTCCAATATAAGAATTTAATACTAACGGCTGGTACTGAGTAAGGACACCCACCGTATCAATCCCTGAATTTGTGCAATTGCTTAATGTGAAATCAATAATACGATATTTTCCTCCGAACGGAACGGCTGGTTTCGCCAGACTCTTCGTCAATGAGCTTAAACGGCTCCCTTTTCCACCTGCTAATAACATGGCCACACATCTACCTTTTGCCATCTTTTTCTCTCCCCTTTCAATCTATTGGTTTTAAATAAACGGCTGCATATGGTGGAATCGTCATTTCCACATATCCTTCTCTTCCATGGTAGGACTCGTTGTGCACTGTAAGAGGCATAGGATTCACCTGATGTGAACCACCAAATCGTTCATCATCACTATTCCAAATCTCTTCATAAGAAGAAACCTTATTGACTCCTACCTTATACTGATGATACACACGAGGACTGAAATTACAGATCACCACAAGATGATCCCCCTTCTCTTTCCCATTTCTGATAAAAGAGAAAATCTGCTGCTCTCGATTATCCACATCCACCCATTCGAATCCCTCTGAACGATGATCCATTTGAAATAATGGTTCAGCACCTTTATATAAATGCATAAGCTCTTTAAAATATGAGTTGAATTTGTGATGAAGTTCGTAATCCAATAAATGCCAATCTATTTCCTCTAAATCCTTCCACTCTGAAAACGGGGCAAGTTCACTTCCCATAAACAGAAGCTTTTTCCCTGGATGAGCCATCATATAGCTCAGGAGCAGACGATATTGAGCGAATTTCTGCCAGTAATCACCTGGCATTTTATTCAATAATGACTTCTTCCCATGTACCACCTCATCATGGGAAAAGGGAAGCACATAATTCTCTGAGTACGCATATAACAATGAAAATGTTATAAGAGAATGCACATGCCTTCTTTCAGACGTGTCTGTTTCCATATATTTAAGGACGTCATTCATCCATCCCATATTCCACTTATAATTAAAGCCAAGTCCTCCATAATGAACAGGAGACGTCACCTGTGGCCAGTCTGTAGAATCCTCTGCAATCATCAAAATCGAAGAATCATACTCGAACACTGCCATATTCAAGTTTTTCAAAAACTGTATGGCTCCTTCATTGGGAGCAAGCTCTCCCTGGTTAGCCCAGTAAATAATATTGGCCACTGCATCAATCCGGAATCCATCAATATGATACAGGTCCATCCAGAAACGGGCATTCGAAATCAGGAAGCTTCTCACTTCTCCCTTACCTAAATCAAAATTCGCCGTTCCCCACGTATAATTCTCACGGTCCCTTTCCTCTCCATACTCATAAGCAAACGAACCATCGAATTCATATAACCCGTGAGCATCCTTACAAAAATGACCCGGGACCCAATCCAATATCACGCCAATATTATGTAAATGACATTCATTCACGAACGCCATCAATTCATGAGGTGAGCCATAGCGACTAGTCGGAGAATAATAACCAGTACCTTGATACCCCCAAGAACGATCAAACGGATGCTCCGTGACAGGAAGCAACTCAATATGTGTAAATCCTTGTTCTTTCACATGGGGAATTAATTGCTGTGCTAATTCCTTATAGGAAAGAAATTTCCCTGCTTTCTTTTTCCATGTGCCTAAATGCACTTCGTAAATTGCCATAGGCTTGTCATAGACCGTCGAACTGGCTCGATGCTCAAGCCACTCCTCATCCTCCCATGAAAACCCCTGCAGCTCATACACGACGCTTGCAGTATTTGGACGCTTCTCAGAAGCAAACCCATAGGGGTCCGCCTTCAGCTTCTTTGAACCTGAGGGAGTCGTAATCTCGTACTTATACGTTTCTCCCGATAGATTCTCATCAATGCGAATTGTCCATAAACCTTCGTTATTCCGCCTCGTAAGTTCATACCCTGTTCCATTCCAATGATTAAAAGATCCAACCAATGAAACATGTCTTGCTTTCGGTGCCCAAACGCAAAATTCTGTATAGGTTCCAGTAGAGTCTCTTCTCACATGTGAACCCATAAACTGATAGGCCTGCTGCAAATTTCCCTCATGAAACAAAAAAACATCATAATCTGATATGGTCATTGCGTTCATCATCTCACCTACATTTTTTCAATCTACTTACTACTTTCTTTCAAGTTCATCAAAATCCTCTTTATTATCGTCGCTCAATTACGACAATTTCCTACATACATTTGATAAAATGGTTCACTATTGGAAAGTCTTACTAAATGATAAGGTTTACATTGGAAGAACATAGGGGAATCATGTTGAATTCATAGCGGAATTTGTCGAAAGTTTTTTAATTAAAAAATGTGAAATTTGCAGAAAATGCAGAAGGATTCCGGTATTTTGTATCGTTTCTGGCTGATTGTGAGAAGGATGGCGGTGTCGAATTAAGGAGTGATTGAGAAGGCGTTATGCATCAGGCGCCTGCATGCTTATGGTGATTAGTAGGGTGAATGAAACATGTTCTAATGGTCCCGGATGGGTAATTAAGGAGGGAGCATTCATAGTTTAGTCTTTAAAGGAGGTTGGGTTTATTGAAGAGCTTGAGAAGTTTAATGAAGAGATTAAGAGGTGATTGATGCCATTTACTTTTCGATGATCACTGACTGAATGTTCCCATCCTCCGTTTATTGTATTGAAAAATTGGATCTGAAAAGAAAAGTGCAGAAGTTGATAATATATTGGGAAAAGTCGATAATATATGTGGAGAAGTCGATAATATATCCTTCGTAGAGAAATAGAAGCATGCGTTTCTCTTGTAAAACCGCTTATTTTAGTCCCGATCTGCCTCCATATTCAATTAACTCTCTTCATTTAGTCATTTTTTCTTCTATTATTAATAAAATAACCACTAATTCTACTACTTTGTACAAAAAAAAAGACTATCAAAAATGATAGTCTTTTTTCAGATGACCCATACGGGATTCGAACCCGTGTTACCGCCGTGAAAGGGCGGTGTCTTAACCGCTTGACCAATGGGCCATAATATGGCGGAGAAGGAGGGATTTGAACCCTCGCGCCGGTTGCCCGACCTACACCCTTAGCAGGGGCGCCTCTTCAGCCACTTGAGTACTTCCCCATATTGGCTCCGCAGGCAAGATTCGAACTTGCGACCGATCGGTTAACAGCCGATAGCTCTACCACTGAGCTACTGCGGAATAATGAAATGGTGGGCCTAAGTGGACTCGAACCACCGACCTCACGCTTATCAGGCGTGCGCTCTAACCAGCTGAGCTATAGGCCCATAAATAATTGGAGCGGGTGAAGGGAATCGAACCCTCATCATCAGCTTGGAAGGCTGAGGTTTTACCACTAAACTACACCCGCGGTATTTAAATAAGAAAGTATGGGGCGACTGATGGGAATCGAACCCACGAATGCCTGAACCACAATCAGGTGCGTTAACCACTTCGCCACAATCGCCATAATGTCTTCAAATAGAAAATGGTGGCTCAGGACGGAATCGAACCGCCGACACATGGATTTTCAGTCCATTGCTCTACCAACTGAGCTACTGAGCCTTACTTAGAGTAAAATATTTAATTATGAACCATAATCTTATTTAAAGAAAATGGCGGTCCGGACGGGACTCGAACCCGCGACCTCCTGCGTGACAGGCAGGCATTCTAACCAACTGAACTACCGGACCAAAGCTTTTTGCGTAAGCAAAATAGGTTTCATTACCTCGCGATAGCGAAAATAACTATCCATGCGTGACTCATCAAGGATTACCCTATCCTAAGTCAAAAATGGTATTGCGGGGACAGGATTTGAACCTGCGACCTTCGGGTTATGAGCCCGACGAGCTACCGAACTGCTCCACCCCGCGACGATATGAGTAAGGAATTCACCATAAAAGTAAATATGGAGGAGGAAGGGGGATTCGAACCCCCGCGGGCTGTTACACCCCTGTCGGTTTTCAAGACCGATCCCTTCAGCCGGACTTGGGTATTCCTCCGTAATAAAAATGGTACTTGGTGGACCTTGTAGGACTCGAACCTACGACCGGACGGTTATGAGCCGTCTGCTCTAACCAACTGAGCTAAAGGTCCCTTTTGGTAGCGGCGGAGGGGATCGAACCCCCGACCTCACGGGTATGAACCGTACGCTCTAGCCAGCTGAGCTACACCGCCAAGAAACATAATATCAAAAATATTTTTTTACTTTCATAAAACCAATGAAGTTTATCTTACTTTCGTAAAAAAACATGGTGGAGCCTAGCGGGATCGAACCGCTGACCTCCTGCGTGCAAAGCAGGCGCTCTCCCAGCTGAGCTAAGGCCCCAAAGAAGTGGTCGGGAAGACAGGATTCGAACCTGCGACCCCTTGGTCCCAAACCAAGTGCTCTACCAAGCTGAGCTACTTCCCGATAATATGGCGCGCCCGAGAGGAGTCGAACCCCTAACCTTTTGATCCGTAGTCAAACGCTCTATCCAATTGAGCTACGGGCGCAAAATATGTCGTTTCCTTCCGAAAAATCAATGGTGCCGAGGACCGGAATCGAACCGGTACGGTAGTCACCTACCGCAGGATTTTAAGTCCTGTGCGTCTGCCAGTTCCGCCACCCCGGCAAAATCTTCTGGAGCGGAAGACGGGATTCGAACCCGCGACCCCCACCTTGGCAAGGTGGTGTTCTACCACTGAACTACTTCCGCGAAATATAATGGTGCGGGTGAAGGGACTTGAACCCCCACGCCTTGCGGCGCCAGATCCTAAGTCTGGTGCGTCTGCCAATTCCGCCACACCCGCATGTATGATTGATATTTTGCTAATGCAAAAATCAATGGTGAGCCATGAAGGACTCGAACCTTCGACCCTCTGATTAAAAGTCAGATGCTCTACCAACTGAGCTAATGGCTCATCTCAAAAGATGAAATTCAAAACCAAAATGGTGCCGGCAAGAGGACTTGAACCCCCAACCTACTGATTACAAGTCAGTTGCTCTACCAGTTGAGCTACACCGGCATATTAATTACCCACTAATGAAAAATGGTGGAGGATGACGGGATCGAACCGCCGACCCTCTGCTTGTAAGGCAGATGCTCTCCCAGCTGAGCTAATCCTCCAAATATAAAGCCTGGCGACGTCCTACTCTCACAGGGGGAGATCCCCCAACTACCATCGGCGCTGAAGAGCTTAACTTCCGTGTTCGGCATGGGAACGGGTGTGACCTCTTCGCCATTGTCACCAGACATTTTCTTGTCTCTTTTTTAAGGACAAGTATTATTATATCGTGTAGATATATTTTTTCAAGGCTTTTTTTTATATTTTCTTATAAAATTCATTCCCTGAAAACTAGATAAAGAATTGATGTCAAGAAAGCCAAGTATCGACCAATCGTTGTTCATTTAAAAAATGACTCTTTGTGGTTAAGTCCTCGATCGATTAGTATCAGTCAACTCCACATGTCGCCATGCTTCCATCTCTGACCTATCTACCTAGTCATCTTCTAGGGATCTTACTCACATACGTGATGGGAAATCTCATCTCGAGGGGGGCTTCATGCTTAGATGCTTTCAGCACTTATCCCTTCCGCACATAGCTACCCAGCGATGCCTTTGGCAAGACAACTGGTACACCAGCGGTGCGTCCATCCCGGTCCTCTCGTACTAAGGACAGCTCCTCTCAAATTTCCTGCGCCCACGACGGATAGGGACCGAACTGTCTCACGACGTTCTGAACCCAGCTCGCGTACCGCTTTAATGGGCGAACAGCCCAACCCTTGGGACCGACTACAGCCCCAGGATGCGATGAGCCGACATCGAGGTGCCAAACCTCCCCGTCGATGTGGACTCTTGGGGGAGATAAGCCTGTTATCCCCGGGGTAGCTTTTATCCGTTGAGCGATGGCCCTTCCATGCGGAACCACCGGATCACTAAGCCCGACTTTCGTCCCTGCTCGACTTGTAGGTCTCGCAGTCAAGCTCCCTTGTGCCTTTACACTCTGCGAATGATTTCCAACCATTCTGAGGGAACCTTTGGGCGCCTCCGTTACTCTTTAGGAGGCGACCGCCCCAGTCAAACTGCCCACCTGACACTGTCTCCCACCCCGATAAGGGGCGCGGGTTAGAATTTCAATACAGCCAGGGTAGTATCCCACCGATGCCTCCACCGAAGCTGGCGCTCCGGCTTCCAAGGCTCCTACCTATCCTGTACAAGCTGTACCAAAATTCAATATCAGGCTACAGTAAAGCTCCACGGGGTCTTTCCGTCCTGTCGCGGGTAACCTGCATCTTCACAGGTACTATAATTTCACCGAGTCTCTCGTTGAGACAGTGCCCAGATCGTTACGCCTTTCGTGCGGGTCGGAACTTACCCGACAAGGAATTTCGCTACCTTAGGACCGTTATAGTTACGGCCGCCGTTTACTGGGGCTTCGATTCGCACCTTCGCTTGCGCTAAGCACTCCTCTTAACCTTCCAGCACCGGGCAGGCGTCAGCCCCTATACTTCGCCTTACGGCTTCGCAGAGACCTGTGTTTTTGCTAAACAGTCGCCTGGGCCTATTCACTGCGGCTCTCTCGGGCTTGCACCCTACCAGAGCACCCCTTCTCCCGAAGTTACGGGGTCATTTTGCCGAGTTCCTTAACGAGAGTTCTCTCGCTCACCTTAGGATTCTCTCCTCGCCTACCTGTGTCGGTTTGCGGTACGGGCACCTTTTTCCTCGCTAGAGGCTTTTCTTGGCAGTGTGGAATCAGGAACTTCGCTACTATAATTCGCTCGCTGTCACAGCTCAGCCTTCACGATGATGGGATTTGCCTCATCATCAGCCTAACTGCTTAGACGCACATATCCAGCAGTGCGCTTACCCTATCCTCCTGCGTCCCCCCATTGCTCAAACGGAAAAGAGGTGGTACAGGAATATCAACCTGTTGTCCATCGTCTACGCCTATCGGCCTCGACTTAGGTCCCGACTAACCCTGAGCGGACGAGCCTTCCTCAGGAAACCTTAGGCATTCGGTGGATGGGATTCTCACCCATCTTTCGCTACTCATACCGGCATTCTCACTTCTAAGCACTCCACCAGTCCTTACGGTCTAGCTTCGCAGTCCTTAGAACGCTCTCCTACCACTGACACCTAAAGGTGTCAATCCACAGCTTCGGTGATA